>NYYH01000032.1 GCA_002686705.1 Bacteroidota bacterium | reverse complement strand
TAAACATATCAGTCATTCAGATTTTACAGGAGGAATGGCTCGTTTTGTTCAGTGGAGTCATTCAATTGTTACATATGGAGAAATACTAAACAACAGGTTTATAGAGCTTCCTATTGTCAACCCTTCTGCGATGTGGCGAAGAACAACTGCTCAGCAACATGGCATGTATTTAAGCGGAGACTTTCCAGAAGATTATGAAATGTGGTTAAGGTGGCTTGATCACGGAGTTAAGATTAAAAAATTGAATAACATACTACTTGACTGGCATGATTCTGACAATAGACTGACCCGAACTAAGACAATTTACAGTGATAGTTCATTTTACAAAATCAAAACCAAATATCTCGCAAAGTGGCTTAAAAAACATAATCCGTTTCACCCAAAAGTTGCTGTGTGGGGAGCTAGTAAAATTTCTCGAAGGAGAGCTCGCCTTCTTGAATCTCATGGGGTTGAGATTTGCTGTTATATAGACACTAAAGAAAATAAGAGACAACTTGACCTCAAGGTGTACTTTTACAAAGAAATTCCTTCACCTGAAGAAATATTTGTACTTACATACATTAGACAAATGAAGGCAAAAGAAGAAATTAGAGATTTTTTATCACAAAAAGGATTTATCGAAGGTAAGAACTTTCAACTCGTTTCTTAATTACAAAATCAGATTAAATCATTTTAGAGGGATCAACCAATTCAGTGAATTTCTCATCAGTAAGATATCCTAGTTCGAGTGTGGCTTCTCGTAATGTAGTCCCCTCGGCATGTGCTTTCTTTGCAATTTTAGCTGCTTTTTCATAACCAATATGTGTGTTAAGTGCAGTAACCAACATGAGAGAATTTTCCAATTTTTCTTTAACGATGCCATGAACAGGCTCAATACCAATAACAGCATTTTTAGTGAAAGAAACGCAAACAT
The DNA here is from genome assembly GCA_002686705.1 of Bacteroidota bacterium. The sequence goes on along the minus strand of NYYH01000032.1, from coordinate 76,846 downwards.
CACCAAGCAATCTGGCTGATTGAAGGAGATTGGAAATCATAACAGGTTTAAACACATTTAACTGAAAATGCCCCTGCATACCACCTACGGTGATAGCAACATCATTACCGATAACCTGAGTACAGACCATAGTGAGAGCCTCGTTTTGTGTTGGGTTAACTTTTCCTGGCATAATAGAAGAGCCAGGTTCATTAGCAGGAAGTTGAATTTCACCAATGCTACAACGTGGACCGGAAGCAAGCATACGAATATTATTTCCAATGTGCATTAAACTAACAGCAAGCTGTTTAAGAGCTCCTGACGTTTCAACTATTGCATCATGAGCTGATAAAGCTTCAAATTTATTTTGTGCAGTTACAAAAGGATATCCAGTTAGTGATGCAATTCTTTCAGCAACTAACACATCATAGTTTTCAGGTGTGTTTAATCCTGTTCCAACAGCAGTTCCTCCTAAAGCCAGTTCAGTAAGATGAGGCAATGTGTTTGAAAGTGCATTCAATCCAAAATTTAGCTGAGTAACATATCCTGAAAATTCCTGACCTAAAGTTAATGGAGTAGCATCCATAAGATGAGTGCGGCCTGTTTTTACAACATTTTTAAACGTTTCAGCCTTTTCCGCTAGTATATCCCTGAGCATTTCCACACCTGGAATAGTATTTTCAACAATTAGCTTGTACGCAGCAATATGCATTGCTGTTGGGAAAGTATCATTCGACGACTGTGATTTGTTTACATCATCATTTGGATGAAGGGATTTATTACTATCATTAAGAGAACCACCGTTTATTACATGACCCCTGTTAGCAATAACTTCGTTCATATTCATATTCGACTGGGTTCCTGATCCGGTTTGCCAAATAACCAAAGGAAAGTTGCCATCAAGCTTTCCTTCAAGTATTTCATCAGCTGCTTTGCCAATTAGTACAGCTTTTTCCTTTGATAAAACGCCAAGTTCTGCATTTGCTAAAGCAGCAGCTTTCTTCAAAAATGCAAATGCATGAATTATTTCTTCAGGCATTGAACCCTCAGGGCCAATTTGAAAATTCATTTTTGACCTTTGAGTTTGAGCTCCCCAATATCTATCAGCAGGAACCTGCACATCACCCATTGTATCGTGTTCAATTCTATATTTCATGGTAATTTATTTGTATAATTAAATATGTAACTGGTTCAATGTTTATGCATGAATTTTATTGAAAAAATAATGAAAGATCATTAGCAGGATCACCCAGAATGGCCTTATTTCCTTTAATAACAATTGGCCGCTTAATAAGCTTGGGATTTTCAACCATAATTTTTACCCACTCGTAATCTGTAAAGTTCTTTCCTTTCAAATTAGATTTATACATAGCCTCCTGAGTGCGTACCAGTTTAAGTGGACTGATATTAAGCATTATCAGCAGCTTTTTGAGGGTATCTTCATCAATAGGATTTTTTATGTATTCTACAACTTCAATATTATCAGTTCTTTCTTGTAAGTATTGTAATCCAGCCCGGGATTTTTTACATCTCGCGTTATGATAAATCTTAATCATATTGAAAATTATTTAGAATGTCAAATTTACTCAATTTTAACATTGATGAAAAGGAATAACCAAATTTATAACCTCTTTAAATTAAAAAAACCAGGGTGCAATGGCACCCAGGTTTTTGATAAAAGTGTATTCTCAGTATTTTCAAAAATTATGCTTTCATCTCTTTTAACCCTTCAATTAATTTTGGAATAACAATATTTACATCACCTATAATTCCATAATCAGATGCCTCAAAAATTGGTGCATCAGCATCTTTATTCACTGCAACGATTACTTTTGATGAACTAACACCGCCCAAGTGCTGTATAGCTCCAGATATACCAAATGCGAAATATAAATTTGGGGCAATTATTTTTCCTGTCTGTCCAACATGCTCACTGTGTGATCTCCAACCTTCATCCGAAACTGGCCTTGAACATGCCAGGCCTGCACCTAGCAATGTGGCAAGCTCTTCCAAACCACCCCAATTATCTCCACTTTTCATTCCACGACCTCCAGCAACAACTATCTCAGCATCAGAAAGAAGAACCTGTCCTGTGACTTTGCTAGTATCCTTCACAACTGTTGTAAAATCACCTTCGCCAACAGCTGGATTAAATGCTTCAATTATCACATTGTTGTCAGTTTCTACAACTTCGTAAGAGTTTTGTGAAAAAGTAATTACTTTAACATCTGTGTTAAATTTAACATTCGCAGATGCTTTGCCAGTAAATACTTTCTTTTTTACTACAAACGGATCGTAATTTACTGGTAAAGCAATAACACCTGAAACAAACCCTGCGTTTAATTTAACAGATACTCGCGGTGCAACAGCCTTGCCAAGATTGTTATTGGCGAAAAGCACCACCTTAGAACATTCTTCAATGGCAGCAGATCCTATTGCAGACGAAAGAGCCTTATTATCAAGGGAGTTATACTTCTCATCAACTATATTTAATATTTTATTTGCACCATAGTTACCAAGAGATTTCAATTCCTCTTCAGGCACATTACCGATAGAAATTGCTGTAACCGATAATTCCAATTCTTTAGCAATTGCAGCAGCAAAAGAAACTAATTCATAACTTAACTTCTTAAACTTACCGTCCCAATTTTCTGTATAAACTAATATTGACATTTCTTTTTGTTTTAAGTTGATTAGTTAAATGACTTTCGCCTCTTCATGCAATAATGTGATTAATTCTTGAGCATTATCTTCTTCGACCATAATACATGCGGCCTTTGGAGGTGGTAATTCAAAACTCTCGAATGATGTTCTTTCTTCAACAGTAATAGGATCAACAACATTTAAAGGTTTCTTACGTGCCATCATAATCCCTCGCATAGCCGGTATTCTTGGCTCCTTAGCTATCCCTTTCTGTACTATACAAACAACAGGAGTTCCTATTGTGAGGATTTGTACGCCACCATCAATTTCTCTATTAACCAGTAGCTCACCGTCTTCTATATTAAGTCCGGAAACAGCTGATACAGAATTAAAGTCAAGTATTTCCGCCAACATTCCACCTACAGCAGAACCATTGTAGTCAGAAGCCTCAATACCAGCTAAAATTATATCATAGTAACCTGCAACTTCAGCTAACTGTTTTGCAACGAAATATGCATCATTTGCTTCTGCATCAATTCTTATAGCCTCATCAGCTCCAACAGCCAGTGCTTTTCTTAAAGTTGGCTCAGTAGCTTGGGTTCCTACGTTAGCCACCGTAATTTTTTCAATCCCTCCAGCCTCTTTAAGCTCCATGGCTCTGGTTAGTGCAAGTTCGTCCCATGGGTTTATGATCCACTGAATCCCTGTATCATCAAAAGCTGTATTATCGCCAACAAACCGAATTTTGGTTGTCGTGTCGGGTACATTGCTTATTAAAACAAGTATATTCATTTGCTAAATTTTTATAATGTAATTGTTATATTTTAGATGTCAATCTCCAGATGAAATAAAACAACAAATTTCGTAAAAAATTTGTTACAATTAATCAGCAGGTCGACATACTTTTAATATCACTTTCCAGATTTTCCTAGATCCTTAATCCTTCAGTACATCACGTGAAATTACAATCTTTTGTATTTCGGAAGTGCCTTCATAGATTTGAGTAAGTTTTGCTTCACGCATAAGTCGCTCAACGTGATATTCCTTAACATAACCGTATCCGCCATGTATTTGAACTGCCTCAGTAGTAATGTCCATCGCCACGTCAGCTGCATATTGTTTAGCCATCGCACTAGCAACCGTAATTGATTTATGGTTATCTTTTAACCATGCGGCTTTCAAACATAAGTTACGTGCATTTTCCACTTTAACTGCCATATCTGAAAGTTTGAATGCAATAGCCTGATGATTGGCAATTTCGGTTCCAAATGCTTTACGTTCTTTTGCATAGGCAGCAGCTCTTTCCATAGCACCACTAGCTAATCCAAGTGCCTGTGCTGCTATTCCAATACGACCAGCTTCCAGCACCATCATGGCAAATTTAAATCCAAAACCATCTTCTCCAATACGATTTTCCTTTGGAACTTTAACATCAGTAAACATAACCGAATGAGTATCAGAACTACGCATTCCCATTTTATCTTCATGAGGTCCTAATGAAATTCCTGGGCTATTCTTTTCGACAATAAATGCATTAATTCCTCGGTGCTTTTTCTCTGCATGAGTTTGGGCCATAACTATGTAAGTAGAAGCTGAATTAGCACTCGTAATCCAATTTTTTGTTCCATTTAGCAAATAATGATCACCTTTATCTTCAGCAGTAGTGTGCTGATGTGTTGCATCAGAGCCAGCTTCTGGTTCAGAGAGCAGGAATGCTCCAATAACCTGACCACTAGCTAGTGGGGTCAGATATTTTTGTTTTTGTTCTACCGTTCCAAACTTGTTTAGCCCAAAACATACCAGCGAATTATTAACTGATATTATAACTCCAGTAGAAGCATCTACTTTGGAAATTTCTTCTATTGCCAAAACATAGGAGATAGTATCCATTCCACTACCGCCAAATTCAGGGTCAACCATCATTCCCATAAAGCCCAGTTCAGCTAAATTCTTTATGTGTTGTGCGGGGAAAATACACTTTTCGTCCCTTTCAAGCACATCCTGAATAAGTTCCCTTTGAGCATAATCTCGGGCAGCTTGCCTTATCATTAACTGTTCTTCGGTAAATTCAAAGTTCATATTCTTATTTTATCATTTATTCCGCTACAAACTTAAAAAAGTTAACATTAGAAATGATTCTAAATTGCAATATCTTCACAATTTAAAGCGAACTATGCTTTGCATCCTTGATGATGCCTGGTTGAACTCGTCAATCAAATCAACTATAATTTGTTCAGCCGGTACAATTTTCTTTATCATTGTCGAAATTTGTCCTATTTCAAGTTCACCTTCAACTGTGTCACCTTCAAACATCCCTCTTTTTGCTCTTCCGTGACCTAGTATTTCAGCAAGTTCATGATTGTTTTTTCCTTCCATCACAGCTTTATGTACTCTGTTGAAAAACTCATTACGAATTAAACGCACAGGTCCTAACTTTTTTAAAGTAAGATAGGTACTCCCGTCTTCAGCTTCAATTATTTTTCTTTTGAAATTTTCATGTGCTGAAGATTCTTTTGACGCTGCAAACAGAGATCCGATTTGTACTCCCTCAGCTCCAAGCGCCATGGCGGCATATATAGCTTGACCTGAACCAATGCCCCCTGCAGCAATTATAGGAATATCGATTATTTCCTTCAACATAGGTACAATTACCATTGTTGTGGTTTCATCAAATCCGTTATGCCCTCCTGCTTCAAAACCTTCAGCAACTATTGCATCAACACCAGCTGTTTGAGCCTTAAGAGCAAACTTACTATTTGCAACAACGTGTACTACTTTTATTCCATGGTTTTTCAGTTTGGCCGTATATTTAGCTGGATTTCCTGCCGAAGTGAATACAATTTTGATGTTTTCTCTAATGATTAAATCGATTACTTCATCCGCTTGAGGATAAAGTAAAGGTACATTAACACCAAAAGGATTTGTAGTTGCGTTTTTACATTTTTCTATCTGTTGCTTTAGAACTTCTGGATACATGCTACCTGATCCAATAAGACCTAAACCTCCAGCATTGGATACAGCTGAGGCTAACTCCCACCCACTGCACCAAATCATTCCTCCTTGTATAATAGGATATTTAATATTGAACAGCTGTGTTATTTTATTCATGTTGATTAATTGTAAGCGAACGAATCGATCTTTGATATTCTGAACACAAGACAATGTAACACTCATGTGTACAGGAAGAATCCCTAATCTCAATCTAACCTGCTGAGATTCTTCACTACGTCAACTACGTTCAGAATGACATAATTGAAATGAATTTTACCCCATCCTCTTCAGCATAGCCTTAACAATATTATTCGCACCATCATCAATATCCAAAATTGTAGCATCAAGCATATAACAAGGTGTTGTAAAAATGAGGTTGTTCTCATCAAAAACTACGTCACCATGGTCAGTCTCAACATGTGAAGCTCCCATTGCTTCTATCGCTTCTATTGTACCTTTGTCTGTTCCGATTGTTACGCTTACATCCTTTAAAATTTTAGCAATAAAAGCAGGAGCAATACATAGTGCACCTACTGGTTTTTTCAACTCAACCATTTGTAATACAGCCTTCTCTACATCAGGATTAATCTCAGCATCAGGTCCCTTGAAAGCTACAGATGACAAGTTTTTGGCAGCACCAAATCCGCCTGGGAATATTACAGCATCAAAATCATTTCCATTAAATTCACTTAACGGTTTAATATCACCACGGGCAATTCGAGCTGATTCAATTAACACATTGCGAGATTCACTCATTTCGTCACCTGAAATATGATTAACTACATGATGTTGTTGGATATCAGGAGCAAAACACTGATATTCTGCTCCTTGCCTCATAATAGCTAACAATGTCAGAGTTGCTTCATGGATTTCTGCACCATCAAAAACACCGCATCCTGATAAGACTACAGCAAATTTTTTCTTTTCCATTTTATATAAATCTTATTTTCTATCGTTCATATCAGCTAAAATACAAAATATCCTTTATTTTTTTCTTCATTATTATATTGTTTGACCATTAGTTTATTTCGGCAATCATTTATATTATTTTTACACAATGGATTCGATAAAAAAAATTTATAAAATAGGTAATGGTCCATCGAGTAGCCATTCGATGGGACCGAAAAAAGCTGCTTCGATTTTCCTTGATAAAAACCCGAACGCATTTAATTTCAAGGTTCATATATATGGAAGTTTAGCACATACAGGAAAAGGACATATGACTGATGTCGTAATAATAGACACATTGGGTAGTAAATGTGAAATTGTGTGGCATTATGATGATAAATTACCCCTTCATCCTAACGGAATGCTTTTCGAAGCTTTTGATAATGATTCAAACTTAACTGATTCTTGGGTAGTTTATAGCACTGGTGGTGGAGAATTAATGGACAAAGACCACAAGATAGAATCAAAGGTTGTTTATCCCCACACAAATATGGCTGAAATACTAGTACATCTTAAAAATGAAGGTGGTGCTTTGTGGGAATATGTTTTCCGGAATGAAGAAGATGATTTAATTGATTATTTGCATGAAGTATGGTCAGTAATGAAAGATGCTATTGAAAGAGGATTGAATACAGAAGGTACTTTACCCGGAGGATTAAAACTCTTGCGTAAAGCATCATCATATTATTTTAAGGCAAGGATGCAAAACCAGTTTGTTCAAGATGACAGTTTTTTGTTTGCTTTTGCATTAGCCGTAAGTGAGGAAAATGCTGCAGGTAATATAGTTGTTACAGCACCAACTTGCGGATCATCTGGAATATTGCCTGCTGTACTTTACTTATTTTACAGGGATAAAGAAATTAAAGAAGATTTTATAATTAGAGCATTAGCAACGGCTGGTTTAATAGGTAATATCGTTAAACAAAACGCTTCGATTTCAGGAGCAGAAGTTGGGTGTCAGGGTGAAGTTGGTGTTGCTAGCTCGATGGGGGCAGCAGCAGCAACTCAAATTGCAGGTGGTACAATGTATCAAATAGAATATGCAGCCTCTTCTGCTTTAGAGCATCATTTGGGATTAACTTGTGATCCTGTGGCTGGTTTAGTTCAGATTCCATGTATTGAAAGAAACGCGTTTGGTACACAGCGAGCAATTGATTCGGCTCTTTTTGCTATTAATTCTGATGGCAGACATTTGATTATGTTTGATCAAGTAGTAGAAGCAATGAAACAAACAGGAAAAGATCTGCCAAGCTTATACAGGGAAACGGCTCTTGGTGGACTTGCTAAAGTTTATTCTGACAATAAAGAAAAAGATTAGAGCCCACTGCAGAGATGTTTAAGCAAGAAGTTCATCTGTTGGATTTTTAAAAATTAAGGCTCGACTAGACAACATCACATAAAAAATAGGGAATAACCACAATTGATTATTCCCAATTTAGTAGCTTCTCTCAAAGAGTTCTATTGTATGATTAGCTTTTGGGTGGTAGAAGATTTACCAATTAACCTCACAAAATAAACACCTCTCCTTAAAGTTCTAATATCAATTTCTATTTTATTTTGATTCGTTTCCCTTTCAATAATTATGCTTCCTCGAGTATCCAATAGCTGTATTTGGTTATATCCAGGATTTTTAACAAGAACATTTACAATACCATTGGCTGGATTTGGATGCAAAATAAAAGTGTCTTTTTGGTTCTTAGAATTATCAAATATCCCAACCATATTACTTATTTCAACATTATTGACATACAAGTTATTCCCATAGCGTGAATAGGCTTCAAAGCGAACCTTTATATTTGCGTTACCAGCCCAAGCACTTAAGTCGATTATTGGGCAATCTGGGCCATAACCAACACCACACCAGTCATTACCACTTTGAGGAACAAAGGATTCAGAAGTTGGTTCAGCCGTTGCAAAAATTCCTGCACCGTTAGGTCCATTAGCATAAACTTGTGTCCAGCTGTCACCACAATCATCAGAAATGCTTACTATAAGAGAATCACTTGGTGAATAACGCTCTGCGTAGGCGTAATCAAATGTCATAAAAATATTTGCAAATCCTGCAAAGTTCAAATTAGGAGAAACCAGATAATTCCTTGCCCCCATTTGTGGATAATTAAAGTTGTTCATCCAGCTTACCTGATTTACTCCAGAACCAGTTTCTACTTCAGTAAGACCCCATGTAAGACTTTGATCCGGGTTCTCTACTTTCCAACCCATTGCATTAAAACTACTTCCGGCAAAGTCCTCGGAAAAAGGCAAAAGTTGTCCCCCGATAAAGAGGTAATCGTCCTTAATTAATTGACTTTGTCCTGAGCTATTCGACACAGCCAGTGTAACAGAATATAAGCCTGTCTCGCTTAGCGAGATAATCGGATTTTGTGATTCTTCTGTAGTACCTTCTAAGTAAGTTACGTTGTCAGGATCGAACGACCACAACCATTGGGTTGGACACCCTTCCGACTCATCGTAAAAATAAATTGGTGCATTTGAACATTGGGCTGTATCTTGTGTGCTAAAATTCACTACTGGCAACATACCTTCGACTACTGTAATATATTCGGTTACTGTTTTAGTATCGCTTCCATCAGGGTTTGTAACTGTTAAGGTGACCGCAAAGCTTCCTTCATTTTCATAAGTAATACCAGTCGGATTTGGTTCATCTGAAGTGGATGGTGTTCCCCCATCGAAGGTCCATGACCAGCTATGTGGATATCCTTGTGAACGATCATAGAAATCTATTGCACATCCCGCCGGAATGTTTATTTCGCTAGCTTCGAAATTGGCTATCGGTGAGTAATAATATGTTGAAGAACCCCATAGTCCACGTCCATAAGAAGATATTCTAACTCTATCTTGAGTTCGGTCTACAGGAGCTAGATATATCTCAACTTCAGTAGCTAATATTGCAGCTGGTAGGTTATCAGAAAACATCACCCAATCGGTCATAAACTCATCTTTAAAAAAGACCCCAATATTAGATGCAACATAGAGACCTTCAACACTATTTCGATCATAATAAGCAATATCATTTAGGCTAACATCTGGAAGATTTCCCGTAATAGTTTCCCAACTTAATCCTTTATCGTCTGATTTATAAACCTGCCTGTTCCTAGTTATGTATACAATGTTGTCATCCCATGGGTGAGCTTCTACATCAGTAATAGCACCAGATCCTGGAAGTAAATCTCTAAGATCAACGTAATTTGGAGAACTATCCATTATGTTTTCTGACCTTACAAGACTTTGTCCGGTAGTGGCATAATAAAATAGATTTCCATCAGCAGGTGAGTTTTCCACTACCGTTATAGATCCGCCGCCATTGTTCAGAGATATTCGTGTCCAAGAGGGTGAATTTTGTTGAAGGTTTGTTGTTCTCCAAAGATTATTATAGCCTATAAACATAACTTCAGGATTGCTTTCGTGCTGGCAAAATGGAGTTACCCATTGACCACTTTCATTAATACCATTAACCCCATCTCCAGCAATCAATTCTGCGGCTTTGTCATTTACCATACGATACATACGACCGTATTGCATGCAGCCATAACTCAACGTGGTGTCATGGTTGTCCATTTCACACTCCATACCATCGGCATACATATCGGATTGAATCCAAGTATCAAGATTGTAGAGGGAGATTCCATTATCCTGGTATCCAGTAGTAACATGGTTTTGCTGAAGTTTACTTTGTCCAAGTTTGTATTGTTGTCCAATTGCCAATCCATTAGTTATTCTATTCCAAATATTACCATCATCAGTCCACCATATTCCACCATCATTACCAACATAAAGTTTGTTATTTAGTGGGTTCAACTCAAATACGTGAAGATCTGCATGGACAGCATCAGCTCCGCAATTACCGGTCTGGTTAGAGGCCATAGTCCATGTTTGTCCGGCATCATTTGATCGCCAGCAATTAACTCCTCCAGCATATATTACATTCTCATTAAGAGGATCAACTGCAATATCGAGGTCATACCAGGCTTGTCCGCCAGAGCCACCGCTACACGACCAGCCCATTACATTAGGTGAGCTAGATTGCAACATAAAACTTTCACCATTATCGATAGAAAGATAAGTTCCATAATATTCACTACTTGTAGTTGCAAAAAAATACACAAAATTTGGGTTTGCTACTGACACTCCTATCACTCCACGTGACGCACCTGATGGTGTTCCATTGGTAATCATGGTCCAATTATCACCTGCATCAATAGATTTATAAAATTTGCCACTCTTGGAGGCATAAATTATATTTGGGTCATTTTGTTTAAAAACTATTTCTTTGAAGTTACCACTTATTGTTTGATTCCAGTTTACTGCTGCATCGGTAGTTTTAAAAATTCCTGAACTCGTAGCGGCATAAATCAAATTGGCATTTGTTGGATGTTGAATTAGCCTTCCAACAGTAACATTGCCCATGTTATCATTACTGGCGTTGAAGGTAGCTCCATTATCGGTACTTTTATATACACCAAGTCCTTCAGCGTCACCGGCATCACGATCACCTGTTCCAATATAGATTATATCAGGATTGCTATGATCGACAATAATTGACGAAACTCCAAGTGTGGGCTGGTCATCAGTTAGTGGTGTCCAATGCTGACCACCATCAGTAGTCCTCCAAAGGCCTCCTGCAGGAGCACCAATATAGATAATATCAGCGTCTGTTGGGTGGAATGCTATACCATTTATTCTTCCATTACCCCAAAAATCATACGGTGAAGACGGCAGTTGGATGGGCCCTATGTTTGTCCAGTCACCACTAAAAAGTGGAACTGAACGTTGACTCTCAATAAAGTTATAATATAATTGTCGATCGAGGCCCTGCGGTCTTCGTGATCCATCAGGATTTATTTTATGACTCATATACCATTCCCATCTCTTAAATGGGTTATACCCATTTCCTTTACGGTCGGGTCTTGTAGACCAGTATTCGTTAAAAACATCTACTGTTTCATAAAAGTTTGCATCCTGATCCTGCATCATTTCTATCCAGATTGGATAGTATGCCGGATTTACAACTCCTGTTACCGGAGTGTTGATTTGTGCATTTACTGTTAGCCCAAGCAAAAGTGTCGCAATGAAGAGTAAAGAAATTTTTTTCATTTGTTTAATTTTTTGATTGTTAATTTCAAGCCAAATATAATTATGTGACAAAGGAAAAGACATAATAGGCGTCCTTCTGATTTTATAATAATTAGTTTTTGTTCAATAAATATCAAGTTAATTAGATATCAGAAATTTTGGGACTTTGCGATGCTTGGTTCCAAACTCATATGCACTGGTTATCTCAATTAATACAGGTTCACTCCAGGCTCTACCAAAAAAAGATAATCCAACCGGTAACTCATCTACATAACCCATGGGTATTGTAATATTTGGATATCCGGACTGGGCAGCAGGAGATGAACTTCCCAAAACATAACTATCGCCATTAACCCAATCTGTTTTCCAGGCAGGACTTCCTGTTGGGGCAATTATTGCATCTAGATTATGTTTATCCATTACCCTGTCTAATCCTTCTTCTCTACTTCCTACAAGCATGTCAGCTAGTGCACTCTGATACTCCTTAGAGGACAGATCACCTTTTTGCTGAGCCATCTCCAAATATTTCTGATTGTAATATTCTAATTCTATCGAATCAGACTTGTTAAAAGCTATAAGTTCCTCTAAACTTTTTATTGGAGCATCAGGTCCTAAAGATCTAAAATAATTATTCAACCCATCTTTATATTCAAATAACATGATTTCGAATGAATAATTATCGACTTCATCATCGTAAATTTTATCTATCTCGATAATTTCTACTCCTTTGTTTTTTAGAAAATTCACTGCCTGATACATTAAACTATCAACCTTATAATTTATCCCAAAAGGAGCTTTGTATAATCCAATTCTCTTGCCTTCTAATCCATCTTCCCTTAAGAATTGTGTGTAATCCTTATAGTATTTCCCATGGCTATCCCAGGTTTTTTCATCTGCAGAGTCTATACCAACTAATGCTCCCAAACAAATTACTGCGTCTTTTAATGTTCGTGCCATTGGGCCAGGAGTATCTTGAGTAAAGGAAATTGGAATAATACCGGATCGACTTAGGAGTCCAACAGTTGGTTTGATTCCAACTATGCCATTGCTGGATGAAGGACAAACAATGGAACCATTGGTTTCGGTACCAATTGCAAGTACCGTGAGATTAGCAGATACTGCAACTGCTGATCCTGAACTTGATCCACAAGGGTTACGACTCAAATCATATGGATTTTTTGTTTGACCACCAACACCGCTCCAACCACTTGAAGATAATTCACCACGAAAATTAGCCCACTCACTTAAATTCGCCTTTCCAATTATCACAGCACCGGCTTCTCTTAGGAGTTTAGCAATATAGCTATCCTTTAAAGGATAAGAATTCATCAATGCCCTGGAACCAGCTGTTGTTGCCATGCCATCATGTGTGTCTATATTATCTTTTAGCATTATTGGAATGCCATGAAGAGGTCCTCGTATTTTTCCGTCATTAATTTCTTTGTCTAACTCTTCTGCAATTTTTATGGCATCAGGATTTACTTGAATAATTGAATTAATTGCAGGACCACTTTTGTCAATTGCCTCAATTCTGTCTAAATAGGCTTGGATTAACTCTTTAACAGTGTAGTTACCGTCTTTATATCCTTGTTGAATTTGACCTATATCCTGCTCTAGAAATCTAAAATTATCCGATCCTGTATTCTGAGATTCACTCATGGGAGCATAACAAGAAATTTGAAGAAATAGGACTATTATCAGAATAATCTTAATATAATTCAATAAGTAATTTTTTTGTGTGACTTTCCTTCGAATTTCCATCTTTGAACTTTTGTATTTATGCCTTGCCTTGCAAATATACTCACTAAGACCTATTTTTCCTAAAATCTTTAAGCTATTATCCTCATGAGTTTTTAAAAATTTAGACATATTTTACTAAGTGAGGATATTGAGGTCATTAATGTTTTTCCTTGCATTATACGTTTTTTATGCTGAGATTTGTAGCTTAATGTTGATCACTAAATAGCAAGTTTATTACTTACTGAATTTGTTTCTTAATAAGGCTAAAGCAATTGACAACAATAAAAAATAATAACGAGATAATAATTCCTGATTTTAGAAATACGCCACTTATCGATCAAGTCGGAACGGAGGAGCGTGTTAGTAGATTCACCAAGCGAAGTATTAAAAATGAAGCAAAAGAAGCTGGATTGAAAATGGTTCTCAGTATGATTGACCTTACCACTTTGGAGGGTGAAGATACGGAAGGTAAAGTAAAGCAGATGTGCTACAAAGCATGGCACTTACATGATTCTGTCCCCGATCTTCCAACTGTCGCAGCTGTGTGTGTTTACCCATCGCTGGTAAGTGTGGCAAAAAAGGAATTGACCGGCACCGGAATAAAAGTGGCATCAGTAGCTACTGCTTTCCCAGCCGGACAAACACCCTTGAAAGTAAAAATAGCTGACACACAATTTGCTATTGATCAGGGAGCTGACGAAGTTGACATGGTTATCTCCAGAGGCAGATTCCATTCAGGTGATTACAACTATGTTTTTGATGAGATTGCTACGATTAAGAATATTTGTCAGGATATTAGACTAAAAGTAATACTGGAAACCGGTGAATTAGGAGCACTCGACAAAGTACGAAGAGCCAGTGATATTGCTATGTTTGCAGGAGCTGATTTCATTAAAACTTCTACAGGAAAGATTAAACCAGCTGCAACAATGTCTGTTACTCTTATAATGCTTGAAGCAATTCGGGATTATCATGAAAAAACCGGAATTATGGTTGGCATGAAACCAGCCGGAGGAATATCTAACTCAAAACTGGCCTTGCACTATTTGATAATGGTAAAAGAAGTTTTGGGAGATACTTGGTTAACCAATCAATGGTTCAGATTTGGAGCAAGCAGCTTAGCCAACGATGTGTTGAAACAAATTGTGAAATTGAGGACAGGAAGATACCAGTCGAATGATTATTTTTCAAAAGATTAAAAAAGGCAATGAAAATTAAAGATAAATCAGGAAGTAGCTGGGATCTTTCTCCGGCACCGGAAAGCACAGATCATATTCAGCTAAAAAAGCGGTACGAACATTTCATTAATGGAAAATTTGTTAAGCCAGTTAAAGGAAAATATTTTGCTACCATAAATCCTGCCACGGAAGTAAAACTGGCTGAAGTTGCTGAAGGTACAATAGAAGATGTTAATAAAGCAGTGAATGCCGCCCGTAACGCTTATGAAAATGTGTGGTCTGTAATGCCTGCTCTTGAACGTGCTAAATACATATATCGTATTGCACGCATGATTCAGGAGAGGGCCAAAGAATTTGCAATCATTGAATCAATGGATGGCGGGAAACCAATTCGAGAATCGAGAGATATAGACATTCCATTAGCCGCCAATCATTTCTTTTACCATGCAGGTTGGTCCGACAAACTTGAATATGCATTCCCTAACAAAAACCCAAAATCCTTAGGAGTAGCGGGGCAGATTATTCCATGGAATTTTCCATTATTGATGGCTTCCTGGAAAATAGCCCCAGCATTAGCAACCGGAAATACTGTAGTACTAAAGCCTGCCGAAACAACTCCTCTTACAGCTTTAAAATTAGCAGAATTAATTCAAGATTCAGGATTACCTGATGGTGTTGTGAATATTATTACAGGTGCTGGAGAAACTGGAGCTGCAATTGTGAACCATCCTGAAATTAATAAAATTGCCTTTACCGGATCTACGCAAGTAGGAAAGATCATTTACAAAGCTATTGCCGGCACACACAAAAAGGTTACTCTGGAATTAGGTGGTAAAGCTGCTAACATAATTTTTGAAGATGCCCCGATAGATCAGGCGGTAGAAGGAATTGTGAATGGAATTTATTTTAACCAGGGGCATGTTTGTTGTGCCGGGTCGAGATTGTTCGTACAGGAGTCCGTTTACGAAACTGTTGTAAAAAAATTAAAACACCGGATGGAAAGCCTTATTGTTGGTGATCCTCTGGATAAAAATACGGATGTAGGTGCTATTAATTCTAAGGAACAATTAAAAACAATAAACGAATACATCAAAATTGGCCAGCAAGAAGGAGCACTTATGTATCAAAGTTCCTGTACTCTTCCCAAAAAGGGTAATTGGTGCAAACCAACACTATTCCTCAATGTTTCCCAATCCCATACTATTGCACAAGAAGAGATCTTTGGTCCGGTACTAGCAATTCAAACTTTTCGCACAATTGAAGAAGTGATAAGTAAAGCTAATAATACTCCATATGGACTTTCGGCAGGTGTATGGACTGACAAAGGATCAAAGATATTTAATCTGACTCGTCAATTACAAGCAGGCGTAATATGGGCAAATACCTATAATAAGTTTGATCCTGCTTCTCCTTTCGGAGGATATAAGGAAAGTGGCTTTGGAAGAGAAGGAGGGCTACACGGATTGGCAGCGTATTTAAATTTGAAATAAAGATAAAACAGTATGTCGAAAGTTACAAAAGATAAGAATCAAAAGAGATTGGAAATCTTGAAAACGTATAAGATTTACATTGGAGGCAAATTTCCTCGTACAGAATCAGGTAGGTATTATAATCCGGTTGATAGTAAAGGTAATATATTGGGAAACATCTGCCTGAGTTCTCGCAAAGATTTCAGAAATGCGGCGGTAGCTGCAAGAAGTGCTTCTGGAGGTTGGTCTGCACGAACTTCTTTCAACAGAAGTCAGATACTATACAGACTTGGGGAGATGCTCGAAGGAAGAAGAGCACAGTTTATTGAAGAACTCAAGCTCCAGGGCTCAACTTTTGCAAATGCCGAAAAAGAGGTGAACACTGCTATAGATAGACTGATTCATTATGCAGGATGGTGTGATAAATACCAACAGATTTTCAGCTCTGTAAATCCTGTGTCTGAATCATATTTTAACTTCTCGGTTTGTGAACCAATGGGCGTGGTTGCAATAATAGCACCGGAAGAAAATTCACTTCTGGGATTAGTATCAGTTATTGCACCAGTAATTGCTGGGGGTAATACCTGTATTGTGTTGGCATCTGAAAGGAAGCCACTTTGTGCTGTTACTTTTGCTGAAGTTATTAATTCTTCAGATGTTCCGGGTGGTGTAATTAATATACTTACCGGAAATGCAAAGGAGCTATCTAGTCATTTTTCTTCTCATATGGATGTTAATGCAATTGTATATTCCAGAACCAATAAAGAAGAATTAAAGAAGATTCAGATCAATGCAACGGAAAACATGAAGAGGGTGATTCATTGGAGCTCCAACTGGTTTTCGGACAAAGATCAGGATCCTTATATGATAAGGGACATACAAGAGATTAAGACAACGTGGCACCCTATTGAGCAGATCGGGGGATCTGGCACAGGATATTAGACCTATATCAAAAGACTATCAATTATTTTTGAACTATATTTTAAAAGGTTGGAAGGTGAAGAAAAATTGCTCTGTAATTATACTTGCTGCTGGCAGATCATCCCGCATGGGAAAACCAAAATTTTTACTCGAATTTGGTAATGGGGCTTCCTTTCTTGAAAATATAATACGACAATACGATGAGTTTGGAAGTGTAAATATTATTGTTGTTCTAAACAGTGATGGAATTGAGAAAATTAAAAAGCATCCTCAAAACCTTCCGCCTAAAACCCAAATTGTGTTGAATCAACATCCCGAATATGGGAGGTTCTATTCAATAAAAACTGGACTTCAATTTTGCACCAATAATTATACTTTTATTCATAATGTTGATAATCCTTTTGCCAGGAAAAAAGTTCTGGATCAGCTCTATAATGCAAGATCAGAAGCAGATGTAATTAAACCTGCTATTGCAGGTAAAGGAGGCCATCCCGTTCTAATCTCGAAAAAAGTTTGCGATTATATAGTGCATGAAAAAGATCATAATCTTAATCTTAACGAAGTCCTGCAAAAGTTCCAAACAAAAGGAGTTGAAGTACAAGATGATTCAATATTACTCAATATTAATTCTCATAATGAGTTTATCGAGTTTATGAAGAAATAACTATTATTGCTGAATTAGAAAAGAAAACCGAAAAAACAAGTTGTTACTAAACCTACTTAATTAAATAATGAATATTTGGAGTTTTATAGAAGACAAACTGAGCGAAGAAAATTCTCTTTACTTAATGATGGTTGTTGACAGCAAGGGAAGCAGTCCCGGCAAACCAGGCTTTAGCATGGCAGTAAGCAGTGATGACGAATTATATGGATCTATCGGAGGAGGATCTATGGAATACAAGCTAGTGGAGTATTGCAAAAAGTTGCTTAGAAATAATGAACATAATATTTTCCTTAAAAAACAAATACATAATGGAAGTAACGAGGATAGCTCCGGGCTGATGTGTTCCGGTGAGCAAACTATTGCATTTCTACATTTATCTGCTTCTGATATGAAAAACATAAGGCGTATAACATCCTGCCTTGATAATAACAAATCAGGTATTTTTAGTTTAACCGAAAATCAATATTCTTTTACTTTATCAGAAGACGTTCAAGAATCTCAGTTCTTCTTTTCTGGTAAAAATAATGATTGGTTGTATAAGGAAATAATCGGTTTTAAAAACAATATCTCCATTATTGGTGCAGGACATGTTGGGTTTGCATTATCAAAATTATTTTCTCAATTAGGTTTTAAAGTTTTTTTGTATGATAACAGAAATAACTTTAAAATGTTCAATGAAAATCCGTTTGCAGACAAAAAGTTTGTAATAGACTACAAAAAAGCTGACCAGTATGTTGTACATGGAAGTAACTCCTATGTTGTAATTATGACAAATAATCATAAACACGATATTGATGTTCTTAGAGCACTTATTGATAAAAAAGTTAATTACCTTGGCTTGATGGGAAGCAAAAATAAAGTATCAAGATTAAAGAAAAAGTTGAAAAATGAGGGTGCAACTGATGATGAATTAAGTAGGCTATACGCCCCAATTGGAATATCTATTCATAGTCAAACGCCTGATGAGATTGCTATAAGCATTGCTGCAGAAATTATCAATGTAAAGAATGCGTAGAAGCCATTTTCAAACTGTAATGTAACAAAGAGAATAAAACTCATGAAAACTATTGGATTAATTGGTGGGATGAGCTGGGAATCATCTTCAGTCTATTATAAATTAATAAATAAAAAAGTAAAGGAAACTCTAGGCGGATTTCATTCTTGTAAAAGCATAATGGTTACGGTAGATTTTGCTGAAATTGAAAAATTACAACATCAAAATGAATGGTTGGCTTTAGATAAAATGATGGCAGAATCAGCAAAACAACTGGAATTAGCAGGGGCAGATATTGTTATCCTATGTACAAATACTATGCATTTATGCAGTTCTGCAATTATGGAAAATATCTCAATCCCTTTCCTTCACATAGCAGAAGCAACAGGCATGGAAATTAAGAACAAAAACTTAAAGAAAGTTGGTCTATTGGGTACGAAATTTACAATGGGAAAAAACTTTTACAAAGATTATTTGTTCAACAGGTTTGGTGTTGAAGTAATTATTCCTACAGATGAGGAGAGAAAAACAGTTCACAATATAATTTATCAGGAACTTGTTAAGGGTAATATTAAAAGTGATTCCAGAGAAATTTATAAACAAATAATCAAGAACCTGGAGCAAAGGGGAGCTGAAGGAGTAATACTAGGATGTACTGAAATTCCATCGTTAATATCTGAATCAGATGTTGATATTCCTGTTTTTGATACTACAACAATACATGCAGAAAAAGCAGTAGAGTGGTCATTGTCAGAATAATTGATCTGTGAAATAATGGCAGAAAATATAATAATAGCACACAGAGGAGAATCGTATGATGCACCTGAGAACACACTTGCTGCTATAAATCTTGCCTGGAAAAGAAAGGTGCAAGCAGTTGAAATTGATGTTCAATTAACCAATGATAATGAGATTGTTGTTATTCATGATAAAGACACTTTAAGAATTTCGGGAAAGAAAAAGATAATCAGAAAATCATCGCTAAAGGAATTAAAACTTCTCAATGCTGGCTTTCATAAAGATGAAAAATGGCAAGGTGAACATATTCCCTGTCTTCGTGAGGTGCTGGCTACTGTTCCTCCCAATTGCAAACTGATTATCGAAATTAAAAGCGATGAAAGCATTCTCCCACAACTAGCAAATGAACTAGCTCAAACAAATCTAAGTACCACACAATTAGAGCTAATAGCCTTTAACGAAACTACTTTAGCCAAAGCCAAACAATTGATGCCTGAATATAGAATGTTGTGGTTAATTGGACTTGATTATAAGTTATCATGGTGGCTTGCGTGGATTAATAAAAGAAGAATCATTAGCAAAGTAAAAAAACTTAAACTTGATGGAGTAAATGTATGGGCAGGAAAACTCCTTACCAGTAGTTTTATTTCGAAATTTAAAGGAGCTGGATTGTACTTATACGCTTGGACAGTTAACGATCCGGAAAAAGCTAGGTCACTAATTAACGAAGGTATTGATGGACTATCAACCGACAGAGCATACTGGATGACGGAACAATTAAAGAAATACTGATTACCAACAATATGGCAAATGTTATAATTGGAATTCATGGGCTAGGCAACAAACCACCTAAAAAAACATTAGAAAAGTGGTGGAAACTTGCAATGATTGAAGGATTACAAACATACAATTATCATTCTACTTTGCCAAAATTTGAGCTGGTCTACTGGGCCGATATAATGTATGAAGAATTGCAAAGTGTTGCTGAAAAGGATGAAGGCAGTCCACTTTTTTTGAAAGAAAAATATGTAGTAGCTCCTGGCGATTTTCCTATAGAAAACCATAATACGCGGAAAAAGATTGTTGATTTTTTAGGAAAACAACTTAATAGTATTTTTCTGAACAAAGATTTAAGCCTGAATTATTCATTCATAGCCGATGCCATTGTAAGTAAATTTTTTAAAGATTTAGAAATTTATTATACAGAAGATTGTCCTGACGACGATGATAGGTTGTGTAAGGCACAAGACTTAATTAAAAATCGACTGATTCAAGTATTAAAAAAGTATAAGTCTGATCGAATTATGCTTATTAGCCATTCGATGGGCTCAATTGTGGCATTCGATGTCCTTAGTTTTCATGCACTTAACACCCCTGTTCACACTTTTATAACTACAGGCTCTCCATTAGGCTTACCAGTAGTAATAAGTAAGATTGCCGCTGAAAAGAAACAGAAGCTACCCGATGAAAATACTATGTTAACGCCTCCAAATGTAACTAAGAACTGGTATAATTTTTCCGATATTCTTGACAGAGTAGCCTTTAATTATAAACTGACTGACGATTTCATGGAGAACAAATACAGAGTTATCCCAATTGATTTTTTAGTGGTTAATAATTATGAAATTAACGGGAAACGAAACCCACATAAATCTTATGGATATTTAAGAACTCCTGAATTTTCAAATATTCTAAACGATTTTATCCAAACAGAAAAGTTAACTTTGAAACAAAAAGTATTTCGTAGCATCATACAAATTGTTACCGTGATTAAATACAAATTCACAAAAAGCAATAGAATATGAAACGGGATAATCTAATTGCTATCAAAATAGCATCAACCACATTGTGGGATATTGCTATTATCGGAGGTGGAGCCACAGGTGTTGGTGCCGCTCTTGAAGGAGCATCACGTGGATATAAGGTTTTATTAATCGAACAGTCAGATTTCGGAAAAGCAACTTCCAGCCGAAGCACAAAATTAGCTCATGGAGGTGTGCGGTATTTACAACAGGGAAATATTTCATTAGTTCTTGAGGCATTAAAAGAGAGGGGAATTATGCGTAATAATGCTCCTCACCTGGTACACGAACTCCCATTTATTGTTCCTGTATACGATTGGTGGGAAGGACCGTTTTATGGTATTGGGCTTAAGATTTATGATATGCTTGCTGGAAAGGCCGGATTCGGTCCCTCGAAATTTCTTTCCAAAGAGGAAACAATTGAATCTATCCCCACAGTTGAAATCGAAGGTCTCAAAGGTGGAATTATTTATCACGATGGTCAGTTTAACGATGCCCGCTTATTAATTAATTTGGTTCAAACAGCTAATGAACAAGGGGCAACTATGCTTAATTATGTTAAAGCTGTAGCGTTTACTAAAGAAAATGATCGTATAACAAGTATTGAGGCTCAGGATATTGATACAGGTAAAAACTTCAATATTAAAGCAAAAGTAATTATCAATGCTACAGGTGTGTTCACGGATTCTGTTAGAAAAATGGATGATAATCAGACGCAGGATATTATAACTGGTAGCCAGGGAGTGCATTTAGTCCTTAATAAATCTTTCTTGCCTGGAGACTCGGGAATTATGGTACCTCACACACAAGACGGAAGAGTACTTTTTGCAGTGCCATGGCAAGGAAGAACACTAATTGGAACAACAGATACATTTGTAAACAATTACACATTGGAACCGATACCTTTTGAAAGTGAAATAACTTTTTTGTTAGAACACGCTGCCAAGTATTTAACAAAAGACCCACAAAAAAGTGACATAAAAAGTGCATTCGCAGGTTTACGCCCATTAGTAACAAAAAGTAATAATAATGATACTGCGTCTATTTCCAGAGACCATTCGATATCCATTTCAAAAAGTGGACTGATTTCAATTTCAGGTGGGAAATGGACAACTTATAGAAGAATGGGCGAAGATGCCATTGAACAAGCAATACTTCTTAGGAATCTACCTAAAAGTGAATCGGTAAGTGGTACTCTACAAATTCATGGGTATCATAAAAATTCTCATAACTATGGTGCTTTAAGTCACTATGGTTCTGATGCCAACAAAATTGAAGAACTCCTAAATGAGAAACATGAATATAGTGAGTTATTACATCCTGAACATACAATTCGTAAAGGTGAAATAGTCTGGGCTGTCCGAAATGAAATGGCCAAAAATATTGAGGACTTTTTAGCACGTCGAACACAGCTTTTAATTCTCGATGCAAAAGCAAGTATAGAGTCTGCTCCAATTGTTGCTAAGATTATGGATAAAGAGTTGCGTCGAGGTCGTAGATGGAGAAAAAACCAGATTCAACAATACATTAAACTAGCTAATAATTATATTCCTGATTAAAAAGAAAACAATGAACACAATCACAATTAGCACACACAAAAGAGAAGGTTTGTACGACATCACTCGTGAAGTGGAGGAAATTGTGAACCATTCAAATGTTGAAACTGGTTTGGTTAACGTTTATGCTCAGGGCGCTACAGCAGCTATAATGATACAAGAAAACTGGGACGAAAGTGTGCAACTAGACGTGGTTAATTTTTTCCAAAAAATAATACCGAAAGGTATTTGGTTACATGATGCACAGGATGGGAATGGAGATTCTCATCTTAAAGCTGGCTTGGTCGGTCCTTCCGAAACCATTCCTATTATTAATGGAAAAATAGGTCTTTCAACATGGCAGAATATTTTTTTCTGTGAATTTGACGGACCTCGTAGCAATAGAAATATAGTTGTAACTATTACAGAGGCAATCGATAAAATGAAATAAGATTTAGGTATTAATTTACTATCCCCTTTTATAAATAATTGCAATAACAGTTACATCATCACCACCCATATTTATAGTCATTCCGTAAGGGCGGTCATCTGAAATGTCAATTTGTGCTTTTCCGGCTTTATCGGTAAGCTGTTGCCAGATAGTTACAGCCTGATGAACGCCTGTGGCACCAGTTGGATGACCCCATCCTATTAAGCCACCTGTTGTGTTCATTGGGATGGCACCATCACGGGCAGTATTTCCTGCAGCCACATAATCAGCACCTTCACCTGGTGAAGCAAATCCAAGAGCTTCGATTGTAAGAATCCCTGCTACTGAAAAGCAATCGTGTGTTTCAATAGTAGCTAATTGATCGATAGTAATTCCAGCATCTTTCAATGCCATGTGTGCAGCCTTTTTAATGGTTTCAAGTTCTGTCAAGTCCGTTGGATCGTTGGTGATATTTCTAACTACCTGTGCAAATCCAACAACTTCAACAGCATTTTTTTTATCAATACCTATTCTCTTCAGCCCCTCCTCTGAGCATATTGCTATTGCCGATGCAGCATCACTAACTTTTGAGCAATCAAGAACACTGAGGTTATCAACAAAAGCAGCACCATTTGGTTTTATTTTGTCATATAATGCATCAATATCAGCAGTCTTATTATGATGTTCTTGTGCTGTTTCATCCAACCGTGCATTTTCCATAGCATTACGAAACCATCTCTTCATGCCGGCACGAGCACGATCATAACCAACTTTTTCGTAGTATGCCCCTGCCCTGTTACTAAATTGTCCTGGAAAGAAATATGCATGTCCGTTTTTACGATTTTTATACCATCCGGCACCAGCCAGAATATCAGCACCGTAAATTGCTTTAACAGTATTTTGAACTTCAACACCAAGTGATAATACTACATTAGCTGTTTCGGCTAATACCGATTTTATCCCACTCATAAGTGCTAGTCCGCCTGAACCACATGCACCTTCAACACTAATAGCAGGCTTCCATTGAAGACCATCATCAATTATTGGTGCAAAGCCTGTGAGATGAGCTTGTTTGTTGAAGCGTGCAGCCATAAAATTTCCGATTACAGTTTCGTCAACATTGTCAGCACCGCCAATTTGCTTAAGTGTTCCCTGTCCGGCTTCTTTGATATAATGTTCCAAATCAGGGCGAGGTTTCTTAGGATGAAACTCATTGCGTCCTGTTCCCATCGATACGGTGTTGTAACCGCCTGTCATATATACTTTTTTTCTCATTTTTCTGAATTTAAGAGTTAATCAAAGAAGTTATTTACCGGGCCATAAGCATGAAAAAAGCCTGTAAGCATAACCGTGTTAACATGGTCAATTTCGTTAGCGACCTCATCAGCTACAAGCTTTTCACCAATTTCCTTTGAGCGACGTCCATATTTTACTGCCGTAAGTGCACCCAAAGCATCCGACGATTTAAGATCGTTAAAGAATGAAGCCAACAGATCACCTTTCTTTTTATTTCTTAGAATAGACTTCCATGCAACCGCTGAGTCGGGAAGAGTTCCTAGCATGTCGTCACACTCATCTTTAAACTCATCAATATCAACATAAGTTTGCTTATGAATATCCCATACTGAGGTTACTCTAGATCCTTTGTATTTAAGGAAACCATCCTTTTGTGCACCACTAGATTTCTGTCCACCCTTAACTCCCTGAAGTATCATCTTGTCAAGAAGATCACTATGAAGGTCTTCGTCACTTACAAACGGATTCATCACATTAAGTATGAACTGAACCACATCAATACCTACATAATCAACAAGTTGAAATATTCCCATTGGTCGCACAAGATAATCCTGTGTGACTTTGTTTATCATGTAAATTGCCTGATATAACGGGATATTTTTTTCAGCAGCAAGAGCTTCAGCTTCTTTCATGCCATGAAGAGCATCACGCATAAAATGTCCGTTTCCTATAAATCCTGCAAAATCATTAGAAGGAACAATTATTTTTCTGAGATTTTTAGCAAACAAATGGGCAAACTCAACAACTTCTTCTTTCGTGTTGTTAGTTTTAATCAACTCAACTAAACGCTGTACTGCCGGCGGATTATAAAAATGGAATCCGATTACACGTCCATCAATTCCAGCTTCGCTTTCAATAAGACTTATTGGGACCGATGATGTATTAGTAAAATACCATGGGTTATTTTTATTATTACGATCAATATCCGACAGTAATTTTACTTTTAAAGCCCTGTTCTCGCTTACAGCTTCAAAGATCAAGTTGGAATCATAAGCTGCTGACATATTAGTAACAGGTCTGATTACATTCATTACATCAAAAATATACTCATCAATGATATCGTAATTCTCAATAAGATCATCACGGTCAGCATAAACTTTACGCAGTTGTACAGTTTTTCTCTCAGCAACTTTACGTATTTGTTCACGTAGATATTTCATCAACCCTGCCAAGCCTGCAGGCGATACATCAATTGCATTTAAGACAAATGACTTATCCTTGTTTTCAGGCTTCATGCTTAGGTCGGCCATTTCAACTGCAGTTAGCAGCAATATTCCGCTACCCATTTTACCTGCGGCACCAAGTACCGATACATTTTGTAATCTTTCTTCGTAGGTCATATTTGTGTTTATTATGTCTATGATCAAAAGGTTCAAAATTAATAAATTTAGACCAATTATTGATGCTAGAATCTGTCTAAATTACTTTTTTTGAATCAAATAATTTGATGTAATGAAGAATCATGTTGCAACCCATTGGGTTGGAAAAAACCTGCTAGGATGACAACATTTGGCGCAAATTCAAAAACCTTGCTTGGACAACCAAATAAACTAACACATTGTCTATCTTTACACCATCAAAATTAAAACCAAACTAAGATGCAAAAAGTTACTTTTTCAAGTATTGTAATAACCTTCTTCCTGGTGCTGTTTGGAGGATACACAATAATGATTCAACAAACTGACACAAGAACTCGATACGAGAATAGCATCCTCCAAAAAGCAAGCACTCTAAAGGGACAAATTGAAATAGACAAAGAGGAACTCAAATCACCTGACCAGCCAGACATGGCTGCTTTCCAAGAGTATATTATGACAGCTGATCCTGCCACTGGTGAAGTACCAACAGATAGATTGCTTGATGCTTATAAGCAAACTAAAGCGCTACAAGTTGAGCAACTAGCAACCAGAAATATTAGCATAGAAATGGATTGGGAAAGTACAGGAGCAAATATGGGAGGACGTACACGTGCTCTAATGTTCGATCCAAATGATTCCGACAATAAAAAAGTTTGGGCTGGTGGTGTTACAGGTGGTTTGTGGTACGTGAACGACATAACAAATATAAACGACGACTGGATTCCCGTTGGTGACTTTTGGAGTAACCTTGCCATTAGTTGTATAACCTATGATCCAAATAATACACAAACATTCTATATTGGAACAGGCGAGGCACAAACCGCGAGGATTATTTACCGAGCATCATCTGGTTTAGGTGCAGGTATTTATACTACTAATGATGGTGGATCTACTTGGAACTTAATGGCTAGTACAGATGGTTTTGATTATATTACCGACATCGCTGTTAAAGATGAAAATGGCACAAGTGTAATTTATGCCTGCGTTGCGTCTGGAACATATATGGGCGAAGATCATGAAAGTGATCCATCTGATGGCTTATTTCGATCAGATGATGGTGGTGATACATGGGAGCAAGTACTACCATTAATCCCCGAAACTCTTTCAAATAAACCTTTTACACCTGCCGATATTGAAATTACTGCTAATGGAAGAATTTTAGTAGGAACAATGGAAAACCTTGACAAGCAGGGTGGTGCAACCATATTATATTCTGACACCGGACTACCCGAAAGCTGGACAATATATGATCATTATAATGATGTTATTTCAAATGAATCATATTATAATATACCTGCCCGTACTCTTGTAGCTAGCTCGCCTTCCAATCCTGATGTGATCTATGCACAATTTGCTGCCGGTTATAACAATGGATTTGTTTATTACAGAGGAAGGTATATGGCAAAATCAGATAATGGAGGTACTAATTGGAACCAAATCAGTTATCCAAACCCTGATTGGTCAACATTAGCATGGCACGCATTTGTGCTCAAAGTAGATCCTATTGACCCCACTACATTATATACTGGCGGACTTGATTTGTATAAATCTTCAAACTCTGGTACAAACTGGAATAGAATTTCCGATTGGTCATTAATGTATTATGGAGGAGGTGATGATTATGTTCATGCTGATCAGCATAATATTCAGTTTCAACCTGGTTCGAATACAACTGCTATTTTTTCATGTGATGGCGGAGTGTTTTTAACAAATACTGCTAACTATTCACAGCCTGTGTTTATTGAACGAAACCAAGGGTATAATACATTACAGTTTTATACTTGCGCCATAAAACCCACACCTTTTTCTCAACGTTATCTTGGAGGTTTACAAGACAATGGTACCTTACTGCACAAGGGTCAACCATTGGATATTGACGATATGATTGATGGTGGGGATGGAGCTTATTGTTTTTGGGATCAAAATGAATCAAATATATATATTACGTCTGTTTATTATAATAACTACACATCATATTACGGTGATACTGCCGTAGATAATTTTGGTGGATATTCAGGAACATTTATTAGCCCTGCAGATTACGATTATAAAGAAAACATTCTTTATTCAAATGCAGTTGATTTTTTTGGTGGAAACAGCAATAGACTTTTGAAGGCAAGCAATATTCCTTATAATGTAGTTACTCAAATGGTTCAGCTTGGAACAGGTACATTTGTGCCTTTTTCTCATGTTACTTATTCACGCTTTTCACCGATTGGAACTTCTACATTATTTGTAGGAACACAATCTGGAAGGTTATACAAAGTGACAAATGCAGAAAGTGAACCTGAAACAATCGAAATTGGAAGTACGCAATTTCCAACAGCAAACCTTTCATGTGTTGCTATTGGGGAAAGTGAAGATAATCTTTTAGTTACATTCTCTAATTATGGTGTTTCTTCTGTTTGGTTAACAAAAGATGGTGGCGCAACCTGGGAGGAAAAAGAATCAAACCTGCCTGATATGCCAATTCGTTGGGCTTTATTTCATCCTGATAACAACGGGCAAGCAATATTGGCTACAGAAATTGGGGTTTGGTGGACGAACACACTTAATGAAGACGATACTGAGTGGGCTCCATCTGTAGATGGAATGGCAAACGTTCGTATTGATATGCTGAAACTTCGTAATGGAGATGATATTGTACTAGCAGCAACACATGGCCGTGGCTTATTTACTGCCGAATATTTGGAAGATATTTATGTTGGGATTGTGGATAATCCGTTTACAGAAAGTACATTTAATATTTACCCAAATCCTGCAGTTGATAATATTACAATTTCGGCAGATTTAAAAATTGAAGGTCCTTTATCATTAACAATTACTGACCTTAGTGGCAGGATTATTTATACTGATCAAATTGAGTGCCATTCTGAAAATATTAACTACAGCATTAAACTTCCAGAAATGTCAAGCGGAACCTATTTGGTTAACCTTGCTTTCGATGGAATAAGTGAAAGTAAAAAGTTGATTGTTAAATAACTTCACTAAGGTTTACTTTTGATAGTATCTTTCTGGGTTTCAATTGATTTGTTTTATACATTTGTCATGAAATTCATTTCTTGATTTATAACCCTGACTCATGAATAATATTTCAAGGCTCCTATTCTTTCTTATTATCACTCAATTGCTACTTATATCTTGCAATAAGAAGGATGATAATACGGTAGTATCTCCACAAATTAGTGAAGTTCAATATATAGTTATCGGCGATGTAAATATGGCATACCGTACTGTTGGAGTAGGATACCCATTATTACTTTGTATGGGGTTTACCGGAGTTATAGACATATGGCCGGAGGTAGTATTATACGAATTGGCTAACCATTACAAAGTGATTATTTTCGAAAACCGTGGGATGGGATATTCAACAATAATAAATGATACAACTGCTTTTAGCATGAAGCTTTTTGCACAGGATGCCGCAAACCTTATGAATGCTTTGGATATTTCAATAGCTCATGTAATGGCTTGGTCTATGGGGACGTATATTGCCCAAGAGCTTGCATTGAATTATCCCGAAAAGGTAAATAAAGTAATCCTTTATGCAGCTGATTGTGGTGATGATATCACAATACAGCCTGATTCTGCTGTAATGGCTATACTATCAGACCCCAATGCATCAGACACAGTTATTTTGTCAGTATTATTTCCTGAAAACTGGCTGGAACGACCTGATGCACTAGCATATTTTCCGCAAGATTTCCCAGAGGCAGATAGCAATATAGTAAAACGGCAAGACATTGCCTGTAGGAATTGGTTCACAGAAGGTGGTGGCACAACTGACAGACTTGGCAGTTTTAATAAACAGACATTGTTGATTACGGGAGATCAGGATATTTGCACACCATGGAAAAATACACTAATAATGAAACCTCTTATAGAGAACTCAGAAATACTCATCCTTCCGGGAGGTGGACATGGATTAATGTATCAATATCCTTATGATTTTTCCAATCATGTACTGACTTTTCTCAAAGAAGACAAGGGGAAGCCATTAAATCAATAAGTATCTTTCATCCAATCATATGGCTTTCTTTTTATCCATTGGGCACGAGTAAAATCTGGGAAATCCTGAACCTCACCATTATTTGTGATTGACACTTCTGATAGTGGAGTAATTGCACTCCATGTCGCAGCATCGTAAG
Source organism: Bacteroidota bacterium (assembly GCA_002686705.1). The sequence continues at coordinate 46,921 of NYYH01000032.1, read as the reverse complement.
CATCAAGTGGAGGAGCCACATTATTCTTCACACTTTCAATAAAAGCATTAAGCACGAAAAAATCCATGCCACCATGTCCTGCTCCTACTGCCCTGTCTTCATATTTTTTCCACAATGGATGGTCATATTTTTGTAACCATTCAGTAGCATCATCCCATCTATGCGGATCTGATATTCCTTCAATATAGATTCTGTTTCCGTCAACTTCCCACAGACCTTTGGTACCCTGCACCCTGAAACCAAGAGAATATGGACGTGGCAAATTAGTATCATGCGTTACAATAATTGTTTCGCCATTAGCTGTATCAATTGTAGTTGTAACAATGTCTCCCAACTTCCATCGCAATTTTGCATTTGGATTATCAGGGCCACCTTCTTTAACAATATAATCATGTAGACCTCTCGATTTTGTGGCATGAGAAGTAAGTGATACAAATCGGTTTCCTCTATTTATATTATCATAAGCAGCAACTGGTCCAATTCCATGTGAGGGATACAAATCGGCATTACGCTTAAGACTATGCAAGGTACGCCATTTAGCTTCCGAGGCCGCCTTTTCTCCAAACAACACGCCTCCACCGTAAGGTTGCAAGCCGTTATTAAATTTAACTGCGCGTAAGTCATGCTGATAACCACAGCGAAAATGGATAAGTTCTCCAAACACATTTTGGCGTACCATATTTAATACAGCCATAACATCTCTGCGATAATTAACATTTTCCAGGATCATCATATGAGTTCCGGTTTCTTCGTGCGTATTAACAATATCCCAGCACTCTTCGAGAGATGTAACACCACTAGTCTCTGTGCCAGCATATTTTCCTGCCTTCATGGCATCAACGGTCATAGGTGCATGCCATAACCAAGGCGTTGAAATAATAACTGCGTCAACATCTTTTTTATCAAGAAGGTTACGATAGTCATAATCCCCATTATCAAAAACTTTAGCTTTTGGATAACTAGAATTTCGAAGCTCATCCTGAGCAATGTTTATTCGTACTGGATCAATATCGCACAAAGCTGTAACTTCAATATCATTCCTTTTAAGCGCATTGGCTAAATGTACCGAACCTCGTAAACCAAGACCAATAAAACCAAGTCTAACTTTTGTATCTGAACGCTTTTTTCCAAATGCGACATGTGGCAGAACTGTTAATCCTGCTCCTGCAATAGCTGCAGTTTTAATAAAATTTCTTCTGTTTTCTTTCATTAATAATCTGCTTTAAGGTTGCCGTACCAAAAATAGCTAATTTTGCTGTATTGAATAAAATCAGATCAATTATGAATTCGCTGTATCCATTAAAATTTAAACCGATCTTTAAAGATAAAATTTGGGGTGGGCAGAAGATTAAAAACGAGTTAGGATTGGATTACGGTGAACTTCCAAACTGTGGTGAAGTCTGGGTGATTTCAGGAGTTAAGGATAACCAGTCAGTTGTAGAAAATGGCTTCCTTAAAGATAATGAGCTAAACGAACTTGTGGAAGTTTATATGGGCGATCTTGTTGGAGAAAAAGTTTTTGATAAATTTGGTGATGAATTTCCATTACTTATAAAATTTATTGATGCGAACGACTGGCTTTCGGTACAGGTTCATCCTGATGATAGACTAGCCGCTAAAAGGAAAATAGGCCAGGGGAAAACCGAAATGTGGTTTACGCTTGGGGCAGATGATAATACACAGTTGATAAGCGGTTTTAATCGGGAAATGGATAAAGAAACTTATCTGAAGCATCTCAATAATGGTACTCTTAAAGAAATCCTTAATTATGAAAACATAAAAAAGGGAGATGCCTTTTTTATGCCTGCCGGAAGAGTACATGCTCTTGGTCCTGGGATACTATTAGCTGAAATTCAACAAACTTCTGATATTACTTATAGAATTTTTGATTGGGACAGAGTTGACGATAAAGGAGATTCTCGGCAACTACATACTGAAGAAGCACTTGATGCAATCAACTTTAAAAAGTATGACTCATATCGTACTCAGTATAAGTCTGAAGTAAATAAAACAAATGAAGTAGTAAAATGTGATAAGTTTACCACAAACATTGTGGATTTTAATAAAACCATCTATAAAGACTTGGAGGCTCTGGACTCATTTGTAATTTACATTGGGATTGAAGGAAATACAATCCTTGTTTGGGATGAAGGAGAAATTAAGATTGATGTTGGTGAAGCAGTAATTGTGCCTGCATTAATAAGCCAGATTGAACTTGTGCCAAAAACAACGTCAAAACTCCTGGAGGTTCACTTATAGATCCAACTCCCTATTTATCAATTTATTCCAGGTTTTTACTGGATTCCTATTTTACTCTTACCGAATTTGGGTTCAGAGATGTAGAATTTAAATTAATCCTTACCGCTTATTCATCTACCATAATTTTCCTTTTTACGCACATTATCTTTGGTTTCAAGTTTACTAACCAAATTATTCTATAATTAACAAAGTAGGAGGAAAAAAGATGAAAAAATTTACAATTTTAATGATGGTATTATTAATGAGTATTTTCATGTTCGGACAGGATCCAGCTATTCATGTGACGAATGATGGAAATGTTGCAATTGGCAGTTGGAGTGCCTCTTCCAAACTCCATGTTACGGGTGGTGGCATCTTAACCGATTCTTATTTCGGTTTGCATGGTGGAAATTTTACAATTCCCACTTCTGGTTCGTTTATGGCTGTTGAGAATACCCGTGGAAATCTTGTATTCTACCAAAATGGAGAACCTAGATTAACTATTGGCAGTTTTGGTAATGAGTCTCTTATTGGGATAGGGAATGGATCCTCACAACAGGACTTCCCACTATACATTAAAGGTCAAAGAGATTCAGGTAATCCTATGCTAAAACTTGAATCAACAAGTAATCAATCCTTGATACAATACAAAACAGCCGACGGTTCAGGAGGATGGGAAGGTCAATGGTATACAGGTATCAATGGACCATATCCGGGTAGGTTTTACTTTCAAGGTTCCGGCTACGGACCTACTGTATTTTTTGATTGGGAAGGCTACAACGGTTTTGGAATAGCTAATCCAGAAGCTACAATTCATATCAGACAATGGGTTTGGGGAGCCAAAGATGGTTTTCGCATCACAAATGCAAGTTCTGTTCTAAATATATATGGTAAACCGGGTGGGGATTTTCACATTGATTCAAACACACCATTAATACTGAATCAAGATGGCAACTATGTAGGAATCGGCAGCGAGACAATACCTTCTTTTCCATTGCATATGGCAAGCGGTGCCTGCGTAACTGTTGGTGGTGTGTGGACTAATGCAAGTTCAAGAGACTTAAAAGAAAATATTCAGGATTTAACCGTTGAAGAAGCATTAGAGGCATTGTATGAATTATCTCCAAAGAAGTATAATTATAAGACAGAAAAAGATGAGGAATATTTAGGATTCATAGCTGAAGATGTACCTGATCTTGTAGCAACTAAAGACAGAAAGAGCATGAGTTCGATGGATGTTGTTGCACTTCTAACTAAAATAGTACAGGATCAACAGAAAAAGATCGAGGAATTAGAATCACGTATCCAGTAAAAATCAACTAAAAAGTAGAAAGGAGGCAAAAAATGGTAATAATTAAACGATTATTCGGAATTATACTTCTAGTTGCTGGTATACTAATAATGCAAGGTAATGCTCAGCATGTAGATTTGAATTTACAGAATATGACAATCACAACTACAACATCATATGAAGCAACGAACTCCATAACTGCTAGCGACTTCACAATCTCAAGCACTGGAGATGTGACTTTTAGATCGGGTAATTCAATTACTTTGAACCCATTATTTACAGTAAATTTAGGCGGTATATTCAATGTATTTCCAAATGCTACACTTGGTGTTGAAGAAAATTCTTTAATCACTAAGGGTTTGATTGTTCTTCAAAATTATCCTAATCCATTTAGTTATACTACTGAAATACATTATGGATTATCAAATCATGATTATATTACAATTGTTATTTACGACCTATCTGGAAAAAAGATAAAAACACTTATCGCTCAAAATCAACAGGCAGGTTACCATGCTGTTGCTTGGGATGGAAGAGATGAAACCGGACAGGAAGTTAGTAGTGGAATATTCTCGTGTAGAGTTGAAACTAGCCAATATGCAATAAACAAGAAGATAGTATTGGTGAAATAGACAAAAAAAATACTAAAACCATAGTTAGTTTATGAGATTGTGATAAGCCAAAACAAAATATTAATAAACTAAAAACGGAGGTTATTATGAAAACATTTATTCAATTATTATGTGTAGTAGTTGTACTATTACTATTTGCAGGATGTCCTAAAGATGATGATACAGGGCCTAGCTCTGACCTGGCTACTTTTGATGTATACACAAGTCCTGGTGATCCACAAATTATTACAGCGCACCATCCTGATGGTACAGAAGTAACTTACTTTGGGGAAAAGGACAGGGATGGAAATTTGATTTCGCTCGATTCTTATTCAGTTTTATTCCCTGACGAAACGGATCCCCATTATGTAACCCTTAATGAAGAGGGTATTCCTGCTGAAGTATATGCAAATAATGGATGCGTTTTTAAATTTGTATGGGAATCTCATACTAAAGTAATAGTTACTGCAATTTCTCCTACCGGTGAAGTAGAAGTTAGATTCCCTATCGATTTTTCTGGAAAAGGGTTAAAACAAATCAGCAAACAAAAATTTAAAAATATCAGATCTGGTGGGCAACCTGAAATAGAAATTGTTTCTAAACCTACAACTAAAGAAATCGAAGGTGATATAACCACCAGCTTTCTGACTGCAAGAGTGAAAAAATGTGATGAACTTGTAACGGATGCTTATGTTGTTGTTAGAATAAATCCTTGGAATGGGGGTAATATTCCTCTAGGTAAAAGTTTAGTAGATGGTAATTATGTTACTATTGCTCCTAATATTGAAAACCCGATTACTTTTCATAGTCTATGTACATCAATAATAGGAGTACTAGATAAAGCTGGTCCTTATATTGATGCTATAGATCCAACTCAAGCTTGTTTACTCCTTGGAATAGCACTTGATGGATTAGTTGGCGGTCCGAGTGGAGAATATCTAGCGATACAAGCAATGTGCATAGGCGCATTTAAAGCCTTTAAGGGATATACTCAAACCTTAGGGCAGGAAGTTGGTACTAAAGGGAAAAGCATTGCCGAATATATGTGCGATCATATTTCTAAAGAAATCCAAAATCCTCCAACTGCTTCATTATATCAAGCAAGAGCTATCGCTCTGGTTCCAAGTGAAAAGGTAGGAGCTGGAGGATTGAAAACCTTTACTCCTGGAGAATCACTTCACTGGGATATTACAATTTCAGGTGAAAAGAAAATTAAAAATTTCAAAACGAGTCCATTTAATCCTGCTCCAGGACAGGGTTATACTATTTCGGCAAATATTTATTGCCCTGAAATCACAGGAACAGACGTTACAATTAAAATTGTTGGTACTGATGGTTATACAAACTCTAAAACAGTAACTTTAACTAAAACCGAGGAGGTTTCACTATATGTACCTGGTGCTGAAGAAGGTGTGAATGATAAAATCACAATCACTGTTGAGGACGGACCAACGAAAAATATAGGAATCATATTTTAAAACTGATTGAATTATATACCTTACTAAAAAGGCTACCTCAGGATTATTTGGGCTAGCCTTTTTTTAATTTTTAGTAGTTATAATCAATGTGATATCACATCATCTCCATCAATTTCAAAAAACTTTCCTTTTTTCGTCTTGATAGTGGTAGCATTGAGGTATCCTTCATTCTTACGGAACCACCTTCGGTTTTATCGTAATAGTCGATGTACTTAATGTTTATCAGGTGGGATTGATGTATCCTGAAAAAACCAAGTCCATCAAGCAAAATCTCGTAATCCTTAAGGTTTTTTGAGATCAATATTTTTTTGNCGTCAGCTAAAAAAAATTGCGTATATCCCATATCAGCTTCACATCTAATAATATCCTGTGTGCTAATAAGATATATTTTTTCTGCAGTTTTTAGCACAAGCTTTTTACTATCGGGATTAACATTGTCGAGGTTCGCGAACAGAGCATTGAGCTTAAGGTTGATATTTTCCTGTTCAACCAATTGCTGTGCTTTTGATATTGCGTCAAGAAGTTTCTTCGGATCCGCTGGCTTCAGTATATAATCTATAGCCGAAAACTCAAAAGCTTTAACTGCAAACTCCTCATAAGCAGTAATAAAAATTATTTTAAAATCTATATGATCTAGTGCCTTTAGCAGATCAAATCCTGTTCCATCAGGCATATTAATATCAAGCAATATCAGATCGGGTTTGTGCTTTTTAATAGTTTCTATTCCTGTTTTAACACAATCACCCTCAGCTACAACTTCATGATCAAATGAACTCAATTTCAGAATACCTGCAATACTTTTTCGGGCCCTTTCCTCGTCATCGATTATAATAATTTTCATCTGTCAATTATTTTTAGAAAATAATTATACAACAAAAAAATGTAAATTCGAGAATTAGTAATAACTTTTTTAACCAACTACTTCAGGTGATATCATTAAAACAGCAATTATTTATACAATAACTAAAGCTCCAAAAAGGGAATAATGAATTTTATTCTTGTTCCTTCAACTTTGCCGTCCCGCCCAACAATATCAGTAATTTGTATTGAAAATGATTTTCTTTTCAGCTTACTATTAAGTATGGTTATTCTTTCCTTTGTTATTATAGTGGCCAGAGATTTATGCTCCTTGGCTTTTCCGTCTTTTAATTTCTTTGAGGCCTCAACACCAATGCCATTATCTTCTATTATCATAAAAATTGATTCGTCTGACAAAGAAAATTTTATGGAAATAAACCCTTTTCCTGGTAAATCTTTAATGCCATGTTCAACAGAATTTTCGATAAAAGGTTGTGCTAACATTGGTGGAACCGCGATCATTTCAATATCTATCTCAGAATCAACATCTATTTCGTAATCAAACATTTTATTGTATCTCAGTTGCTGTATTTCTAAATAGTTTTTTAACGTACTAATCTCTTTTTCGAGTGAAATATATTCTTCTCTTGAATTGTATAAGATTGACCTTATTAGTTCTGAAAATTTCGATAGATAAGATCCCGCCTCTATAGGATTATTTTCAAAAATGAAGCTTTGTATGGATGTTAGGGAATTAAATATAAAGTGTGGATTCATTTGTGAACGAAGTAGTTTTTGCTCCACTAACAATAACTTGTTCTTTTCCTTAATATTCTTTTCCCGGTATTTGATATAGGCAACAATTAGCAAAACAAATAATAATCCCTCTAAAAAATAAAACCACAAGGTTTTCCAAAATGGCGGATTAATAACAAGCTCCACGGCTGTTCCATCTTCATTCCATACTCCATCGTTATTAGCGGCTTTTACCCTAAAAATATAATCTCCTGGTGGTACATTAGTGTATTTGGCTTTTCTGTTTGAAGCATCTGTATAAAACCACTCTGGGTCGAAATTTTCTAATTTATATGCATATTTGTTTTTAGAAGGAAACGAAAAATCATGGGCAGCATAATCAAAAGAAAAATAGTTTTGATCATATTCTAATTCAATCTTTTTTGTTTGAGGAAATCCATAATCAGTTTGTTTATCAAAAATCATGAAATTAGAGATTGAAATATTAGGTGCTATTTCATTTTTTCTAATGCTTTCTGGATCAATTATATTCAATCCGTTTTTTTCTCCAAACATGAGATGGTTGTTTTTGAGCTTCTCAGAAGCTACTGTAAACTCATTATCTTGTAATCCGTCTTGTGAGAAAAAATTCTCAAAAGTATTATTAACCGGATCAAATTTGGAAAGTCCATTTTGTGTACTAATCCACAAATTTCCTGAACTATCTTCAAGGATACCCATTACGTAATTATTCGCCAAACCATCAGATTCCGTATAATGAGCAAATGATTCTGCTTCTGGATCATATCTATTCAAACCAAATCCACCTATCCAAATATTACCTGCCACATCCTGTAAGAAACATGTAGCATCCTTTCCCCAAAAAGTGGTAGAATCCTGCAAATTATTTTTATATTGAATAATCTTTCCTGTATTTGCTTCTATTTTATTTATACCCTTATCAGTTGTTCCAACCCAAATATTACCTTCTCTATCCTCATATATACATCTGGTAAGTCTTGAAGATAAATATTTTCCCTCCCGTTTACTTTGTCTTAATATTGTATCTGCATTTTGTTCTAATAAACATAAGCCTCTGTCCGTTCCGATCCAAAGATCTCCCTTTTTATCAAAAGCCAGACTAAGTACTGAATTTCCTAACAAAGTATTTACATTTGTATCAGATGAAATGAAGGAATTAATTATTCTTTTCTTCTTAATATTATAAAGACCATTATTAGTGCCAGCCCACATACTACCCGATTTGCCAAACACTAATGAAAAAATATCAGTATCAACTAATAAGTCACTTTTCTTAAATGTTCTTAAGATTTTATCGTAGTAATACAAACCTGATGATGTGCCTAACCAGAAATCACCATTATTTTCCTTTAGATAACAATAAATATTTGTTTCTGTTTACCAAGAATTATTGGAATGAAAATTATCTGATTTAACAACACTTCTCTTGTTTGACTGTTTAATGTATAGTCCGGAATCAGTACCGATCCAAAGTTGATGATCAGCATTTTCAAAAATGAAATTAATTTTAGTATCGGTAATAGGCAGTTTACCTACTATAGAACGTGTATTTGTTCTTTTATTAAACAATTCAATCCTATTGGAAGTGACCAACCACAATTGTTTTTTCCTTGTTGAGTTTGCAACGGCAAGTACGTTATCATTTTGGTCTGATACTTTTTTGCTTCCTCTAGGCAAAATTTGTTTGAAAGAAACATATGGGTCATAAGTTTTTTTAAACAAACCTTTGGTGGTTGCATACCATAGCTTATTTTCCATGTCTAAAAAAATCTGATTAACTATTAGATTATCAAACCACAGTTTATTTTCAAGAAAGTATATATTATATTTCCTCGCTTTTATATTAAAAGCAGAAAAGAATTTTGCAGATTGGGAAAACCAAACCAAATTATTATCCGAAACAATATCTGATACTGGTAATTTAAGATTAATATTCAGCAAAATAAATGTTTCATCTTTAAAAACTTCTTTTTCTTTATCAAACATAGAAAGACCCATTGCTCCCCATATTCCCATCCAAAAGTTTCCATAACTATCCTGCATAATGTCATTATACCAATCAGCTCTAAATGAGTTGGTTAGTATAGAATATGATTCCACCTTGTTATTAACCGGATCAATAATATTAAATCCTCTGCCCGACCAAAGGCCAACCCAAATATCACCTTCATTATCCTGCATAATAGAAGATATTCTATCTGAAATAATTTGGTGTCCAGCTGGTTCATCTTGTCCATAATGATCAATTATATTGAAATTTTTATCAAAGCGATCAATTCCATCATTATCAGTTCCTATCCATATATTTCCATTTTTATCTTGAAGTAGGGCGGCAATATTATCAGATGCAAGTGTATTGTCATCCCCAGAAATATGGTAAATATGTCTGAATTTATTCTTTGTTGGGCTATAAATACTTATGCCATCTGTTGTACCTATCCATATATTTCCTGAAAAATCGATCATTATACCATTAATATGATCTGCAATTAAAGAGTTTCGATTGTTTTCGCTATGCACGTACCTCGTAAATGTATTGTTACTTTTTTCAAAAACATATACACCTGAGCCTGTGCCTAGCCATAATCTTTCATTCTCATCTTCCGCAATACTAAATGTTGATACAGGCAACATCTTAGAAAAGACTTCTTCATCCTCTACGTAACTATAAAAACCATCAAGTCCACTTATCCAGTATTTGCCAGATGAATCGATATAATAATCAGCAACATCACGATCTCTTTTTTTTGATTGATCATTAGGGTCAGGCAATATCTCATAAAATGAACCAATGGCTGGATCGAATCTTATTATACCCATATTTCTTCCACCAAGCCACAAATATCCATTTTCATCTTCAAAAATCTTATGATAAAAATATGTATTCACCATCATTGGTTCCCTATGCTTATACTTAATAAAACTCTCATTTTCTATGTCATAACGATGCAGAGTTCCATCAGCGGTTTCGATCCATAAAATTCCATTTTTATCAGCATAAAGAGCTCTTACATAATCATCTGCCAAAGTGTTCTCATTATCATCATCATGATTATATTTTTGAAATCCGGTATTTTCATAATCATATTTGTTCAATCCGTTTTTAGTTCCAATCCAGAGATTACCATATATGTCTTCAGTAATTGCTGTAATAAGATTTCCGGAAATACTAAGAGAATCATCTGGGTCATTACGAAAAATTTCAAATTCATATGCATCATACCTATTTAATCCGTCCAAAGTACCTATCCAAATAAATCCAAATTTATCCTGATAAATATCAAGGATAAAGTTGCTGCTTAAACCATCTTTCTTGGTCAGGTTATCAAATTTTAAGTATGGGTCTTGATTTATTACCGGTTGAGCAAAAATATTGGTAAACAGGAGAATCAATATTACTATTTGAAATTGCCTCATAAGCAAATCACTACTTTCCGACCAAATTACAAAAACAATATCATTCTGACATTTAAAATATCNTCATTAAGATAATAATTAATTACATTTGTACGCCAATAAATGCAACTAACTAAAAATGGAAGTTGTCAATTTTTTATTATGAAATCATTACCAAAACCATTATAAACTTTTCTGAAAATTTATATGATGAAAAAAGTATTAATATTCTCCTTAGCAATTTTAATTAGCGGTTTTATAACTGCTCAAGAAACCAAACAGGGCTCGAAGCTCCCTTCAGTAAATATTAAGACACTTGAAGGGCAAACATTTAACACAAAAGATATTAATAACAACGGTAAGCCAATAATTATTAGCTTTTGGGCTTTATGGTGTACACCATGTAAAAAAGAACTTAATGCATACAACGATAATTATGAAGACTGGCAGGAAGAGACCGGAGTAAAGATTATTGCTGTATCAATTGATGATTCCCGTTCATCAGCAAAGGTACTACCTTTTGTTAGAGGCAAAGACTGGGAGTTTGAAGTGTTGTTGGATCCCAACAGTGATTTTAAAAGAGCTATGAGTGTTAATATGATACCTCACACATTTATCCTTGATGGTGAAGGAAATATCGTTTATCAGCACACTTCGTATTATGAAGGACTGGAAGACGAAATATTTGAGATTGTCGAGAAAGTGGCAGCAGGTGAATATGAATCTGGTACAAAATAGAATCAATTATTGAAAAGCTATAAATGAAAAAATTAGTTACAATTTTAATATTTGCTCTATCATTGACAACAACTGTCACGGCACAGGGCTTTTTAGGCAAATCGGAGGTGCATGGCAGTTTTGAAGCTGATGGTATGTATTATCACGCTGATAAAGATCTTGGGATAACAGATTCGTTAATTAACGGGAACATATTTGGCTTCAACGGTTTTGCTGATATTATCTATACCCTAGGTGACTTTTCTGCAGGGTTTAGATATGAAGCATATTTACCTCCTATTGCTGGATTTGATCCAAGTTTAGATGGGCAAGGTTTTCCATATTTATGGGCGTCCTACACAACCGAAAAATTTAGTTTTACTGTAGGTAATTTTTATGAGCAGTTTGGAAATGGACTCGTTCTTAGAACCTACCAAGAGTGGACACTAGGTTACGATAATTCGATAAATGGAATACGAATAATTTATGAACCCACAAAAGGGATAATACTTAAAGGTGTATATGGTACACAAAGATATTTTTGGGCTAAATATGCGAAAAACGGCAGGGGAGTAATTAAAGGATTTGATGGAGAAATAAATATTAATGATGTTTTTGGCTCTTTGTCAGATTCAAAGATTAAATTAATCCTTGGAGGTAGTGCTGTAAGCAAATATCAGTCAGATCAAAATCCGTTTTATAAACTACCTCAAAATGTAGGTGCTTTTGCGGGAAGATTTAATCTAGGAATTGGAAGATTTGTGTTCACATCAGAATATGCTCATATAATTAACGATCCTTCAGCAGTAAACAATTACATTTATAAACCTGGTAATGGATTGACTTTTGCAGGGTCATATTCTACTAAAGGATTGGGTATTTTTGCTATGTTCAAGCGTAATGATAACATGAGTTATAAGTCGGATGAGGCAGTAACTTCAAATGCGCTAGACATTAATTTCTTACCTCCGCTGATAGAGGCTCATACTTATATGCTTGCTTCTATGTACCCTTATGCAACCCAACCAAATGGTGAGATTGGTTTCCAATTTGAAATAATTTATAGTGTACCTAAAAAAAGTAAGTTGGGTGGTAAATATGGCATGAGCATTAATATAAATTATTCACAAATGAACGACATTGCTCGTGAAAGGGTAAATGACACTTCTTTTATCGGAGAAAGTGGTACGATGGGCTGGAAATCTGATTTTTTTAAGTTTGGCAAGCAAATCTTTAACCGCGACCTTACTATTGAGATTGATAAGAAATTTAACAGAAGATTCAAAAGTATTTTCAAATACATTTATCAGGACTATGATATATCTACAATTCTTGGTCATACCGGAGACCCTAACGTAAAGGCAAATATTGGTATTGTGGATATGACCTGGAAATTCACTTCTAAAAAAGCAATTAGATGGGAATTACAAGGTTTATGGACAAAACAGGACAAAGGTAACTGGGCAGCTGCATTGATTGAATATACGGTATCTCCTCATTGGTTTTTCTCGATTGCTGATCAATACAACTACGGCAATGATCATACTAGCGAAAGAATTCATTATTATACTGGCTCCTTCGGATATACCTTGAGAACAACTCGCTTTTCGCTTACATATGGGCGACAGCGTGAAGGGGTTGTGTGTGTAGGAGGCGTTTGTCGTCAGGTTCCTGCTTCAAGTGGATTTTATTTAACGGTATCAAGTAGTTTCTAATATTAAAATTATGAAAACCAGATATATAATTATTGCAATAACTCTTTTTGCCTTTGCATTAAATTCTTGCGATAAAGTCTCACCTCCTTTTATTGAAACAAAGGATTACTGTAATGGAAATAAAAAGATACTTATCGAAGATTATACAGGGCACGGCTGTGTTAACTGTCCAGCAGCAGCTGTACTTGCACATGATTTGAAAGAACAATTTTGTAATCGTGTTGTAATTCTTGGTGTACATGCAGGTTTTTTTGCTAAACCAAACTTTGATAATAATCCATTGTTTGCAGCAGATTTTACAACTCCAGCTGGTAATACATGGGATACTTTTTTCGGAAATAGCATTATGGGTAATCCTAATGGATTAATTGACAGGGTTAAAGGACCAACCGGTTACGTTATTTATCCACAAAGTTGGGCTACTACTGCTGACACACTTCTTTTGGAACCAGCTAAAGCCTTAATAACAATTAGCAACGATTTCGATGATGGTAATAGTACACTTTCTACAACAATAAAAACGGAGTTTCAGGAAAATGTAACAGGAGCTTATAAGCTCATAGTTTGCATCAAACAAGACAATCTTGTTGCGCCTCAAAAAAATAATGATGAAGAAATTGGACCAACTCCGGTTATCGTAGATTATGTTCATATGAACGTTCTTCGCAAAGCAATTAACGGAGCATGGGGTGAATATCTAGGTAATTCGGGCGCTGTTATGATGTCAGTTAGTTATGAAAAAACTTATAGCCAGATTTTTCCTGCTGAATGGCTCCCTGCTGATTGTAAAGTAGTTGCATTTGTATATAATGAAGCATCCAAAAGAGTTATTCAGGCTGAGGAATTAAGCGTGTTGGATTAGAGATTTGTATTTGGAGTTGACTACTGTTATCTCTTACTATAAAACTTTTTTTGTAATTTAGTTCCCTTATTTAACCCAACACACTCTACATCATAACTCAAATGTGGATAACTGATTTCCTCAATTTATTTTTTCCAAACCTTTGTCAGGCATGTGGACAACCACTTATTAAGGATGAAAATATAATCTGTTTATCCTGTTTATTTAAGCTGCCAAAAACTAACTTTCACATGCACCAGGAAAACCCAATATCACAGATATTTTGGGGACGAGTAAATATAAACACCGCTACATCATTCTTGTTTTTCAACAAAAGTGGAAATGTTCAAAAATTAATACATCAATTGAAATACAAAGGAAATATTGAAACAGGTCGATATTTAGGAAAGCTATTGGGTGCTGATCTAATGGAAAGTAGTTATTTTTCAAATATTGATTTAATAATCCCCGTACCCCTTCATCAAAAAAAACTTCACAAACGTGGGTTTAACCAAAGTGAGGTTATAGCGGAGGGAATAAGCATGTCAATGGATTTACCTGTTAATACTACTTCCCTGCATAGATTAGAACATACTGAAACACAAACAAAAAAAGCACGATATACACGTTGGGAGAATGTAGCAGGTAAATTCGGAATAATTGATCCTGAGAAACTTGAAGATAAGCATATATTATTGGTGGATGATGTATTAACAACAGGGGCTACACTTGAATCATGTGCACAGTCATTGCTGGAAGTACCCCAAACTGTTGTTAGTTTGGTGACTCTTGCATATGCTCAGGTTTAGCAGGTATAGTATCTAAATACCTTCCCATTTGCCTCATTATCTCATTGTATTCCTTTCGGTTTCTAATTAGTTTTCGCTGTAATCTTGCACTCCGGTTTAGCACATCGTAAAGTGCCTGTATTGGTCCTTTGAACGACATTGGACGTGGTTCCAAATATAATAGTCCGGTATTCGTCCAATCTGGGTAAAATTGGCTCAGGTCGATAGGTTGCATATTTATCACAATCTGTTTCATGGTTGGGTAATCAAAATATGCCCTAATAATTACTTCGTTGATGGTTATTGTGTCTTTTGGTAACTTTATTTCCAGAATGTTATCACTCGATAATATTGCAGCATCCATTTGTAAAATTAAAGGGCTAAATCCAATGGAAGTTATCAGTACAGAATCATCATCTTGAACGTAAAGCTTAAATCTTCCTTGTTTGTTACTAATCGTTCCCCATCTGTTAAACTTACTAATAACATGAGCATTTACTACTGGCAATAAACTGTCGCTGGTCAATATTACAGCATCAAGTATATATAAACTATCTATCTCTCGCTGTGCAAATGCAGTATTCAACTCTAGCAAGGAAAACGTAACAAACAACAAAAAGCTGTAATACAGGAATTTGTATTTAAGCTTGGTCATTATATTCTTTTTTAATTTCAAAAAACGAATATAAAGCTTAAATTAGCATCAAAAAAAATATTCAACTTATGATGCTTAATAAAAAGTTAAAAAAATGAAAAATATTATATCCGTCGCTTTTTTGATGAGTTTCAGCATAATTGCATTTGCTCAAACTCTTCCAAATGCCGAATTTGAATTATGGGTTGATTACGGACTTTTTGAAGAGCCCGAATTATGGAATACCCCAAACCCGTTTACAACAATTGTGAGTCAAAATGCTATTACTGTTTCAAAATCGTTAGATGCATACTCAGGTGATTATTCGGCAAAGCTTGAAACTATAGAGATTTTTGGAGGTGATTTTCAAGTTCCTGGCGTTATAACGTTAGCAGACATAAATGTAGATTTTATTTCTGCTACTTATAGTATTAGCGGAGGTATGGCATTAAAGGAAAATGTTTCTAGACTTTCGGGGATGTATAAATATCAAGGTGTTGAAGGAGATTCTGCCACCGTTTTGATATATAACTTCAAACGAAATAACGGAGGGGAAATAGACACAATTGGTTTTGGAGTGGGTTATTTGCATGACACAACTTCCTGGAGTTCTTTTACTGTAAATATGGAAAATCTAAACTACCACTTACCCGACACATTTAATGTTATTATTCTTTCTTCGGCTACAGATTTACATTCAGGCTCCACTCTGTATATAGATAGTCTTACAATAGAGACCAATACCGGAATAATAAAATTAGGTTACGATCATATTAGTGTAAATGTTTATCCAAATCCATCTTCTGATTTTGTGCAATTTGAAACAAAGACCATTGAAAATGAAAGGATAATTAGAGTTTATAATATTGCTGGCAAATTAATAAGTAATATTGACTTCAGTAACCGGAGAACAAAAATCTCTGTAAAAGAATTTCCTGCCGGAATATACACATATCACGTAATGCAACAAAATAAGTTGGTAAACAGAGGATCGTTTATTAAAAACTAAATACATATTCTTTTGTTAGATTTTAAAAACTTTAATTAGCACTATGAACAACATTAGAAAAGTATTGCTGGTGATCATCAGTCTCATAGTCATTATTACATTATCTCATGCCCAACAGGAAGAGAACAAAACAAAACCTGAAAAAATTAAGAAGGGGTGGAACTTTGGTGCACTTCCAGTTATTTCATTTAATTCTGATCTTGGATTTCAATACGGAGGGCTTATTAATTTATATGATTATGGAGATGGTTCACATTATCCCAAATACAACCATTCGCTTTATTTCGAAGCTTCGTGGTATACCAAAGGAAGTGGGGTTTTCAGATTTTATTACGATTCGGAATCATTAATTAAAGGTGTTAGGATTAGTACTGATATAAGTTATATTCCAGATCAAACCTATAGTTTCTATGGATTTAACGGTTATGATGCTGTTTATAATCATGCCTGGGAAGAAACCAATAACGTTGATTATAAATCACGTGTATTCTATCGTCAGAAAAGAGAATTTTTCAGAGTTAAACTCGATTTTCAAGGTGATGTAGTAGGCAAATTAAATTGGTTAGTAGGCTTTAACTTTTTCCATATATATACAAACTCTGTAGATATTAAACACCTTAATAAAAACAAATCGGAAGGAGATAAACTACCTGATATACCGGGACTTTATGATAAATATGTTGAATGGGGAATTATTCCTGAAAACCAGGCCCTAGGGGGGATGTTAACTAATTTTAAACTTGGTGCTGTTTACGATTCCCGAGATAATGAGCCGAATCCAATGCGTGGTATCTGGTCGGAAATTATACTGATAGCTGCACCTAAGCCATTATCCAATATGCAAAACGGATTTACTAAACTAGTTGTTACTCACAGACAGTATTTTACTGTAATTAAAGAAAAACTATCATTTGTTTATCGTCTTGGGCTTGTAACTACAATTGCAGGTAAAGCACCGTATTATGTTGAACCTATTATGTATATGTCGAAAATGAATGGTGCATACAGTGAAGGATTAGGTGGTAATAAAACACTCAGGGGCATACTGAGAAACAGGGTTGTTGGAGATGGTATTGTTTATGGTAACTTCGAATTTAGATGGAAAGTTGTTAGAGCACACTGGTTTAACCAGAATTTCTATTTCGCGCTGGGCACATTCTTCGATACTGGTAGAGTTATTAAAGATTTTGAAGTTGAGGAGCCTGTTAACAAACTTATCCCATCGGATTATTTACCTGATAAAAAGGATAATTATTTTGATTTTGGTGCCGAAACATTCCACAATAGTGTAGGTGCCGGACTCTATATCGCTATGAATCAAAATTTCATACTTGCCATTGATTATGGTAAAGCACTAAATAAACAAGATGGTAATTATGGTTTTTATATTGGTCTGAATTTCTTATTTTAAGCTATAATGTGTGCAAAAATTCAGCTACTAGCAAACCCAGATAATTACCAACAGCAAAACCTATTATACCTACTGTTATGCCAGGTACAATTATTTCCTTATTTTTTAATGCACCTGCAACTGCCGGCACAAACGGCGGACTACAAATTAGTGCCGTTGAAGTAATTATNACTGTATCTGTATCAATTTTGAATATTACTGACGCAACTATCTGTAAGAACAGAGAACCAAAAATTACAAAAAATACATAATAGAAAATAGTTGAAGATGCAGTTGGTAGATTTGTTAAATCGACCATAGAGGCAACATCAATGCTAAAGATCAGAATTAAATACATCCCTAACTCAAAAGTATTCTTAAGCTTTTTAACGGATGGCACAAGAGATAACAAAATGCCGAAAGTGGTTATTAATAGTATAACCACTATCATCTGGTTATTTTCCGGTATAAATAATGTAGTTGATCCAGCAACAATAAAAATCACAGCTGATACTAACAAACCAAGTAACATCGGCTTTCGATTTTCCTTTTTTAGAATCCCCCACATTGGCGTTTCCGACATATCCAAAAACACATCCTGATTACTACTTTTTAATTTGGTTTTAAACTTTGGGAGCAGATAACTAAAAATCTTTTGACCTACTGTTATCAACAAAAAGAAATACCCCGCACTTATTAGCATATCATATGCATGAGTAATTAAATATAGGCTATTATCAACGTTAAGCATTATTTTTAAAGCTGCTAGGTTAGGAGTCCCACCCGTATAAACTCCAATTAGTAACCCTCCCACTTTCCATAAGTCAGAAATATCATCAGTCATAAAAACAAAATAACCTACAATTACTGATGTTACAACTGCTATCAATGCAATAATTAACGATATAATAGTGGTGCCTGCTAATTTTGTCCAAGCTTTTACATCCGATGAAAATAACATCAACGGAATAGCAAGTGGAATGGTTATTGTAACTATTGTGTCCTGTATCTCACGGCTATCTTCAGGTAACAGTCCAGATACACCAACAACTAAACCAATACCATACGCAATAATTATCGCACCAAGTTTTCTTAGGAGTGAGAATTTCTGACATGAATACAGAATCAAAAGTGGCATTAACAAATAAAAAGCAACGAGCAAAATTGTTGATATCATATTGTTAAGATTAGATACATATTATTACTTAATTCTAATCAAAGCAAATATAGCTATTCTCAAATTACTAGTTTATTATGCTCATCTTTACCATTAAAATTTGTCAAAAATTAATTATAGTTTTGGCATAACATAATAGATAAATAAGAACATGGCAAAAATTACTAGAACTTTTGATCTGCTAACTAATGCTGAGGAAAATTTTAACAGGGAAATTGCACTATCTGTAAAACGCAACGGGAAATGGGATAATTTCAGCACAGCTGAATACCGGCAAAACGTTGACGCATTCAGTTTAGGACTACTGGCAATGGGATTTAACAAAGATGATAAAATTGCTACGATCACCAATAACCGCCCCGAATGGAATTTTATTGATTTTGGAATGTCACAAATTGGCTGTGTACATGTGGGCATTTATCCAACTATAAGTGATAAAGAATACCTTCATATACTCTCCCATTCCGACTCAAGAATATTAATTGTTTCAAGCAAAGAACTATATGTTAAACTTCTTCCTCTTTATGAGAAGACTCCTAATCTGGAGGAAATTTACACAATTGATGAAGTAGCAGGTGCAAAAAACTGGCGTGAAATCGCTGACCTAGGAATTTCGAAAGATAAAGAATTGAGGGAAACACTTGTTGCTCGTCGTGATGATGTTCAGCCTGATGATCTGCTAACAATACTCTATACTTCTGGAACAACGGGACTTTCGAAAGGAGTAATGCTTACTCATAATAATGTTGTAAGTAATTTTCTTTTAGCACATCAGTATGTTACCTATGTTGGTCCTAATGATAGAGCTCTAAGTTTTCTGCCCTTGTCACATGTACTAGAGCGTGTTGGTAATTATTTGTGGCAATCGCAAGGACTTATTATTTACTATGCCGAAAATATAGAAACCATTGGAGATAATATGAGGGAAATAAAAGTGAATGCATTTATTACTGTTCCAAGGGTTTTTGAGAAAGTATATGATAAAATAATTAATAAAGGAAGGCAACTTAGCGGCATAAAAAAGGCTTTGTTCTTTTGGGCAGTTAAAATTGGTGATAAATTTGATCCAAATCCTGCAAAACGAAGTGCTGTTTATAATAGGAAACTCGCTATTGCTAATAAGCTTATTTTCAGTAAATGGCGCGATGCCTTGGGCGGTGAACTGAAAGGAGTTATTTGTGGAGGTGCTGCACTGCAACCTCGCCTCGCTAGAATTTTTTGGGCTGCACAAATTATTGTTCAGGAAGGTTATGGATTAACTGAAACATCTCCTCTTATTTCTGCAAATAGACCCTCTTATCCCGGTGTTAGGTTTGGCAGTGTAGGTATTGTGCCAGATGTACTTGAAGTAATGATCGCCGAAGATGGAGAGATTCTTGAAAGAGGTCCGAACCTGATGAAAGGTTATTATAAAGACCCTGACAAGACAAAAGAAGCCATTGATAAAGATGGATGGTTTCATACTGGCGACATTGGAACGCTTGATGAAAATAAGATGTTAACTATCACCGATCGTAAAAAAGAAATTTTCAAACTGTCGGGAGGTAAATATGTTGCACCACAACCAGTTGAAAACCATTTTAAGGAATCTCAATTTATTGAACAGATAATGGTTGTGGGTGAAAATGAAAAATTTACTGCAGCACTAATCATTCCTAATTACGAGTATTTACACAACTGGTGTTCTCTACACGATGTAACGTTTCAAGATAATCACGATTTGATTAAGAAGCAAAAAATAATAGACCGTTATCAGACAGAAGTTGATAAATACAACATTGAATTCGATCATGTGGCTCAAATAAAAGTCTTCAGGCTTATTGCTGATCTGTGGACAGCCGACAATGGAATGTTATCACCTACCCAAAAGCTTAAACGCAAAGTTGTAATAAAGGAGTATTCAAAAGTACTTGATGAGATTTATGAGAAATAATCTTTAAAGTTTGTGAAAATAAGTTGAAATGATAATACTATCTTTTGATAACTTATCATCTACTGTTGTATTTTTGCTCTAAATATTTATTCTACTAACACAGTCTAGTTATTTCATGCATACGGACTTTTTTGGTATGAATATAACATGTAATATTAAATATTCATATTATAAATGCTTTTATAAAATTATTGTTTAGAATGAAAAAATGCCTCTTAATAGCACTGATAATAACCATGCAGGGATTAAATCTTTTTGCGCAACAAGCTAATGGACAAGTTTTTGAAGTTATAAACGATAAAGAGATTCCACTAATTGGAGCAACAATTGTTCAGCTAAACACTCAAAACGGTGTTATAACAGATGCTAATGGATTTTTTCAAATTGACCTTGAATCTGCATTTCCAAAAGTGTTAGTTGTTAGCTTTGTAAGTTATCAAAACGATACAATATTTTTAGAACGTGTAGGATTTGATAATATTCATGTAGTTTTAAATGAGACAAAGGACCTTAATGAGATAGAAATAAAAGCAAGGCAAAAAGGCAGCTTTCTTGAAAGAAATCAAGTTATGGCAATTGTAAATCTAAATGAAAACGAATTACAAAAAGCAGCTTGTTGTAATCTGTCGGAGAGTTTTGAAAATAGTGCAACAATTGATGTTAGTTATAGCGATGCGGTTACCGGGGCTAAGCAAATACAAATGTTAGGGTTGGCAGGAATTTATACACAATTGTTAACCGAAAATGTACCAAATATGGAAGGTTTAGCCACACCCTGGGGATTGAGTTATATTCCCGGTAGCTGGATGAAATCTATTCAAGTTTCAAAAGGAACCTCTTCTGTCATAAATGGTTACTCATCGATGACCGGGCAAATTAATATTGAATATAAAAAGCCGGACGAGGGCGAGAAGTTATTTCTGAATGGTTATGGAAACCAAAAAGGGAAAATTGAAGGAAATATAGTTTCACGCTTCCAAATAAACGATAAATTAAGTACAGCTATTTTCGTTCATGGCGAAAGTATGACTGTAAAACATGACCTTAATGATGACTCTTTTCTTGATCAACCTCTTGTTAAACAAATAAACTTATTTAACAGGTGGAGATATTATAATAAGCAATTTCGCACAAATTTCGGGATTAAATATCTAACAGAAAATAGGCAGGGAGGTCAAGTTAAATTCGATCCTGATAAAGATCACAATATTGAAAATGGTTATGGTATTGGCGTTAGAACTAATCGTTATGAAGGTTTTCTTAAAATGGCTTACATTTTTAAACATAGAGCATCAACAAATTTTGGGTTTCAAAATCAGTTAGTTGTCCACCACCAAAATTCATATTTTGGTTTAACCACTTACGATGCAAAACAATTATCTTATTATGGCAACCTGATGTTTCAATCATGGATCGTAAATCAAAGACATCAGTTTACAACAGGACTTAGTTATAAGTTTGATAAATATAATGAGGACTTGAACGACAGCACCTTTATCAGAACAGAAAAAGTGCCTGGTTCATTTATACAGTACACTTTTTCGAACAATAAAAATCTAAACATTATTGCCGGCATAAGGGTTGATAATCATAATTTATACGGGGTACTATTTACACCTCGCATTCATGCAAGAATTAATCTGAATGAACAGAATGTACTCCGACTAAGCGCAGGAAAGGGATATCGGACACCAAATGTTATTGCTGAAAATACTTCTTTGCTTGCCACATCAAAAAAGTTAGTTCTTACGGAAGAGTTAAAAATTGAATCATCGTGGAATTTTGGACTTAGCTATACAATTTACATTAATGTGATGGCGAGAGAACTTATCATAACCACTGATTATTTCCGTACACAATTTGAAAACCAGATAATTATAGACAGAGAAAAGAAACCGAATTTTATCTATGTATATAACCTTAACGGGCGATCGTTTTCAAATAGTTTTCAAATTGAATCCGACTACGAACTTTTTAAAAATTTTAATATAAAACTGGCTTTCCGGTACAACGATGTCAAAACAACTATTAGTGAAAAGCTACAAGAGAAACCTTTAGTCAGTAAGTTTAAAGGATTGCTTGCTCTTTCATATCAAACTTCGCTAAAAACATGGCAATTTGATATTAATATTCAAGCTATTGGTAATCAACGATTACCATATACGGGTTTTTATCCAGAGGAGTATCAACAGCCGGCGTATTCGCCCGATTATACATTGGTCAACGCTCAAATCACTAGATACTTTAATAAATTTGAAGTATATATTGGTGGCGAAAATTTAGGCAACTTTCGTCAAATGAACCCAATAATTGCAGCCAATGATCCTTTCAGTGAGTATTTTGACTCTTCAATAGTATGGGGACCTATTACTGGGATTAAAATATTTGCTGGTTTTAGATTTAAATTAGAACCTAAATAAAACATAATAATATGAAAACAAAATTATTTCTAACCACAATTATAATTACACTTTCAATAATTGGATTGCAGGCACAGGATAAAAAACCTAAAAACGAAAAGAAACTTGAGACTGTTGAAATCCAAACATCTGCCGTTTGTGGAATGTGTAAAGAAAAGTTGGAGCACGACTTAGCTTTTGAAAAAGGCGTTAGGTTTGTTGAACTTGATAATAAGACTAAAGTGTTAACAATCAAATTCAAAAAGGGAAAAACCACTAAGGAAAACCTTAAAAAAGCTGTTACTAAAGTTGGGTATGATGCGGATGAGTTACAAGCGGAACAAAAGGCATATGATGCCCTTCCTGCTTGTTGCAAAAAAGATGTTGCACCACACTAAATGCTGCCATCGCTTCAGGTTTTATTATCATATAAAAATAAATCAATTCACTTTCATCCAATCAGGTGGTGATTGAATGGCAGGTTTTTTGCCATAAATAATATCATCAAGAACCATTGCAATCCTGCTAAATATAGTTGAGTTTCTTATTCCAAACCTCACGATGCTATGCAGTAAATTATTTGGATGTGAATATGGACAAACGCTTAAACATCTGCCGCAATCTGTTCCACACTTGGTCCAGAAATCGTAACAAGATTCTTGATTTATCTGCCATCGTGTAACCCCATTTATATTCTTTCTGTTGCTGTATGAAATTGCATTTGCCGGACAGTTTACAGCACATTTATTACAGTTATCACAAAAATCTATTACATCTGGGGCAAAAGATCTGCTATCAACAATAAGGGGGATATCAGTGGTTACAACAGCAAGCCTAACTCTGGGTCCATATTTAGGTGTCATCAATATTCCCATTCTGCCAATTTCACCAAGCCCGGCATCTTTTGCAACAAGAGGACAGATAAGTTCATAGTTACCATCGATATGTGCTCTAGCAGGAAATCCAAGCTGGCGTATAAATTTAGCTAACTGAACAGCAATTGCCCCAGCAGCCAGATATTGCTGAGCTGATTCCATAACGGTTGGATAGTAAGGACCAGATCTTATTGCCATATGATTCATTTCAACAGTAAAAGCAATCGCAAATTTGTGATCAAGTACTACTTTATCACCATAATTATTTTCCCTCCCTCGATTACTATACTTATGATATTCTTTCAGTTCAGTTATTCCAACATCCAGAGCCCCAAGCTTTTTACTCCAGTTTTTAATATACTTTGTGATGCTATTAGGATTTGAACTAATTTTTCTTGAAGAAATTTTTCCATCAACATGTGGACTAAGTAGATCCACCGTATCGAAACTTGCATCTGCTGATGAACCCATAAATGGATCATAATTTCCAGATGCCGGTTTTAGCAGACCCGGATTCCTATTAATCTTACTATCGATTTTTAGTTTATCCGGGTTCTTACTATAATAATCTTTGAAGTTTTCAGTATCCTCCTCTAATTTTCTTCGTGAGAACATTATATCTCTTTCATCTATTCTTCCCTCCGGACTAATGTCCCTAACTTTTGATGTAAAACGAATAGGCAGAAAATAGATCATCAATAGGATAAATATCGATGACAATAAAACTATCGAAACTAAAGGTTGATACTGGAAGACATAGAAACCTGTTAGCAGAAAAGGGACTGGAGCAATAAGTCCAATTAATATAAAATTTGAAGCTGCTTTTTTTTCTTTCTCAATAAGTGAGACTATTGCAGCATAGATAAAAAACACGAAAATTGCTATGCCACTCAAAATCAAAAGTAAATCAAGCAGTTCGAAGTTGGAGATGCTCATATATATATTACAATTTTTATCAAGCTAAACCCAAATATGTTAACCTATAAACTTAAACTCATACTAATTAACTCAGCAATATCAAGGTTTTTAATTTCTTCTTCCTTGTTTTTATATTTTAGGCCGTCGGTCATCATTACCATGCAGAAAGGACATGCTGTAGCAATAATATCGCAGCCTGTTTCAAGTGCTTCTTCAGTTCTCTCAATAAAAACTTCTTTGTTGCCGTTTTCAGCTTCTTTAAACATTTGTCCTCCACCGGCTCCACAACACAATGCAAAACTTTTAGTACGTTCCATTTCAACATTAACTGCAGGAAGGAGTCCGAGTACAGATCTCGGTGCATCATATTCATTGTTNCATCTACCAAGATAACATGGGTCGTGGAATGTGATCTTTTTTCCAGCAAACATATCACTATCTATTTTTAAGTTGCCGCTTGAAATTTGCTGCTGCATAAATTGAGTATAATGAATAACATTATATTTTCCTCCAAAATCAGGATATTCATTTTTAAGAGTGTTGAAATCATGAGGGTCACATGTGATTATATTTTTCACTTCATAACCATTTAGCACTTCAATATTCATCATTGCCTGCATCTGGTAAAGCATTTCATTTCCTGCCCTGCGAGCAACATCACCACTATCAGCTTCTTCAACTCCAAGTACAGCATAATCAACCTTCAAGTGATTAAGAACCTTCACAAACTCTCGAGTTACTTTTTTGTACCTGTCATCAAAAGCACCTGCTGAGCTCACCCAGAAGAGGTATTCAGGACTCATACCATCCGACATTAAAGGTATTTCAAGTCCTTCTGCCCAAAGCATTCTGTCCTCAGGTGAGAACTGCCATGGAGCACCATTGTTTTCAATGTTAGAAAATACGGTGTTTAATCCAGTGGGAGCTTTTGATTCTTCCATAACAAGATAGCGGCGCATATCAAGAATAAGAGAAGGTTGATTAATGCTAACAGGGCATTCCATTGCGCAAGCGTTACAGAGAGTACATGCCCAAAGTTCTTCTTCAGTTATAAATGTACTGAGCAACGACTTTCCATCCTCAAATGCAACACCGTCCTTTATTAAACCAGGACCTTTTTGTTTCATTCTTGCACGTGTGTCCATCATAATTTTGCGCGGTGAAAGTAACTTACCAGTAATATTAGCAGGACAAACAGATGTGCAGCGTCCACATTCGGTACATGCCAATGAGTTAAAATAATTGATCCAATTGATATCCTCAACATCCTTAACTCCAAATCGTTCAGGTGTATCTTCGTCATCCGGAACATCCGCGAAAGCTGCATCTGGATCCATCATTAATTTTACTTCTTTTGTGATAGCCTCCATATTGTCAACATAACCCAAGAGGGTTATACGACTGACAAATACATTTGGTACTGACATAAATACATGGAAATGTTTGGAATAAGGCAATATATTGGCAAAAATGAAAATCCAAACTATGTGAGCCCACCAATTAATCTGATAGCCCAACCATAATTGCTCTGCAGGAATACCATCAAAAAATCCAGCGATAATATTACTAATCGGATAACTACCGTGAATCATTTCATTGGTTGAATTACACCAAAGAATATAATATGTATTCATCCCAAGAAGTGTAATCATGAGTATGAATATGATTGTTAAAGCAAGATTGGCATCCATTTTTGAAACCGATTTCATTTCGGGTCCGTAAAAGCGTTGGATGTGCATGATTAGCCTTCTAAAAAGAAAGGCAATGCTAAGCAAGGCAATTACAAAGGCTGAAACGTCACCTGCTGCTATGATAAAATCATAAAGCGGGCCTAAAAAAGTTAATATCCTTTCGGTTCCAAACAACCCGTCTATTGCCATCTCAACACTTCCAAACAGGATTAGAATAAATCCCCACCATAAAAGAGCATGCATCAAACCTACAATAGGCTGTCGTAGTATTTTCGTTTGGAAAATGGCAATTTTAATTGTTAGCCATATTCTTTTGGATATATCCGTTATTGGTTTCTTCTTGGTGAATTTAAAATACCTAGCATACTTTAAAACAGAGTAGGTAAATACGCCCAAGGTTACTAAGAGAATCAATAAAAAAATGACTTGCTTTAACATTACTATAAGGTTTTGCGAATTATGATGACAAGATTAAGTATTTAAATATTAAGAATGAAACTATATTATAATGAGAAAATGATTGATTTGTTGCGGATAAGTTCATAATTAAGAGTACCTCAACCTTTAATATTCAGCTCTCATACTTTTATTATTCTAATCTTAGTTAGAATAATCGTAAAGTTTGTCTAATTCAAATTTATATTTGCTCTTAATGAACTTACGTTTCACTTTTAAAGTAGGCGATAACTCACCTGTTTCCGGTGTCCATTCCTGATTAACCAATTCAAATTTCTTAAGTTGAAGATGTTGACCCAGTTCTACATTAATTGTATCTACTTCTTTTTGAAACCTATTGATAACCTCTAGGTTTTGTATCATATCTTTGTTATCATTAAACTCAATATTATGTTTAAAACACCAACCATGTAAAAATTGAAAAGCTGGGCAGATAATAGCAGCTGCATATTTTTCCCCTTCACCCACAACCATTATTTGTTCAATAAAACCAGACTCTTTAAACCTGTTTTCAACAACCTGAGGAGCAACATATTTCCCCGTTGTAAGTTTAAATATTTCCTTCTTTCTATCAGTTATCTTAAGAATATTATGTTCTTGTATTTCTCCAATATCACCTGTATGGAACCAGCCTTCTGGGTCAATAACCTCATCGGTTTTTTCCTTATCTTTATAATACCCCAACATCAAACTAGGCCCTTTCATCAAGATCTCACCATCTTCTGCGATCTTAACCTCAACGTTATTTAGTATGGGACCTGATGTTCCAAACTTAAGAAGTGGGTATTTTGGGTGGTTAACAGAAATAACCGGAGAAGTTTCAGTCAATCCATATCCCTGCAGTATTGGAATTCCTGCTGCTTTAAATATTCGGGCTAATCGTGCTTGAAGAGCAGCCCCACCTGATACTATCAGATCAACATTTCCACCGAGGGCTTCACGCCACTTACTAAAAATAAGTTTGTCAGCTATTTTAAGCTGAACTCCGTACCACCAACCATTAGCATTGTTAAGTTCAAACCTAAAACCTAGATTAACAGCCCAGAAAAATAGTCCCTTCTTAATACCCTTGAGTTCTTTTCCCTTGAGCATAA
This sequence comes from Bacteroidota bacterium, assembly GCA_002686705.1. Next base: position 18,695 of record NYYH01000032.1, on the reverse strand, counting down.
TTTTATCATATACTTTTTCAATTACTCTTGGTACTGCAGCAAATCCTTCAGGCTTAACCTCACGGATATTATCTCCAATGGTTTCTATATTTTCAGCATAATAAACTGCACAACCTCTGTACTGTAATAAATAATTAAGCATCCTTTCGAACACATGGCAAAGTGGCAAGAAGCTAACAAATTTTCCTTCAGGGCCAACCGGGAGAATATGTATAGTAGCTTTAACATTTGAAATGAAATTTCTATGACTAAGCATTACTCCTTTTGACAAACCAGTGGTTCCTGAGGTGTAAATTATCGACATCATGTCATCCTCGTTGATCCCATTCCTGATGTTTATTAGTTCATCTTTGTATTTTTCAGCATTTGACTTTCCTAACTCAATTATCTCCATCCATGAAGCCACTCCCTCAATTTGATCGAATGAATAAATTTTCTCAATATTGTCAGATTTCTGTGCTGGCTCACTAATTTTATCATAATACTCTTCAGATGACGTTATCACAATTTTTGCATCAGAATGGGAAAGTATATGTTCGTACTCCTTGGCACCAAGATTTGAATATATTGGAACATGAACAACTCCAACCTGAGTCATACCCATGTCGATAAAGTTCCATTCGGGACGATTATTAGAAACACTAACAATTTTATCGCCTTTTTTAAATCCTAAGGTAATTAAGCCAAAACTGAAATTGTCAACAAATTCTTTATACTTTAATGTGCTGAATTTTTCCCACTTTCCTTTTCTCTTTACAGTAAGTGCATCATCGCGTTGCAGGCCATCGAGCAGGTTGTCTACAAGTTCAAATGTTTTAGTAACCTCCAAATTAATCAGAATTATGTTAATATTAAGTCTACAGCATTATCCTGCTGTACTCTTTTAATCTTCAACTTCTTGACAATATTAAGGATTTTTTGGCTTAAATGTCCATGTAAAACAAAACTCAGCTACTTTATCACCACTCTCATCTATACCAACAGAAACAACATCAATAGTTTGCCCTTCTCCAGTTACAATACTTTGAGCAATGGTATTCTTTATCTTCTCTCCGTCACTACAAGTAAAAATAACCTTCGATTTTACTTTTTTAGTGAATGAGGCAGTCATATTCAAAACTAACATTGATATTGGTTTTTCAGCTTCAGAAACTACTGAAAGGGCAATTATTCCAGAGGAAAGTTCAGCAGCCATAGATAGTACGGCAAAGTACATTGATTTAAACGGGTTTTTGTTTACATATTTAAATGGTACTGTTACAACGGAACTACTGCTATCCATTTTAGTAATTCGTAATCCAGCAATTAAACCCATTGGAAGTTTCATAAGCATGAACATCTTCATCTTTAAGGGGCTTTGGATGAACGAACGTATATTATTATTTTGCATAAATGAATAGAGTATAGGAGTAATGGAGCTGTGGAATATTGGAGTAATGGGACAATAACCGTCCAGCATTCCTCTACTCCATCACTCCAATTCTATTTAAAGATTATACTTATTAGCTGAAATCATGTGGTCAGCAATTTTACGCCGTATGGATACTACATTTACACCAGGTACTTTTGTAAATCGCTTCATCCCCATAAGCATGCCCATATGTTCATCGCCTTCAGCAAATGAGTTAACCGCATCTATACCAAATTTATGAATTTTGGGCGCAACATCATAGAAGAAAATATCTAGCACATCCTTATAAAGTGACAGTTTATCATCATCATACAAGTTGTTAAGTTTTTCAACTCTAAGCATCATAGACTCAGCAGCATATGTATAATTTATCATATCCGCCAAGTTCATGATAATTTCCTGTTCATCGGCAAATTTATCCATGTATTTTTGTAATGCCGCCCCAGCTACCAGCAATATCGATTTTTTTAAATTCGTAATTATCGTGTGTTTAGCCTCAAAATAACCTGGACTTGCAGCCCCAAAATCTGGTATTGCCAACAGCTCACTTGCTACAGCTTTTGCAGGAGTAATGAGGTCAAGTTCTCCCTTCATCCCACGCTTCAATAGCTCTCCAACAGTTACCATACGATTTATTTCGTTAGTTCCTTCAAAAATTCGATTGATCCTCGAATCACGATATGCTCTTTCAACAAGTGTTTCTGCAGAATAACCCATGCCACCGTATATCTGAACCGCTTCGTCAACAATATAATCTAGTACTTCGGAGCCATAAACTTTTGCGATTGAGGCTTCGATAGCATATTGACGTATACCTTCAAGGCTTGCTTTACCTTTATCCATTCCATCAGCAATATATCCAGCAATTGCATCGTCAATATTTTGACTTGCACGATATGTAAGTGATTCAGAGGCAAAAGTTAGTATTGCCATTTCTGACAATTTGAATTTAATAGCTCCAAAGTTCGAAATCGGAGAACCAAACTGTTTTCTTTCGTTTGCATAATTCAAAGCATTATCAATAGTTGCCTTACAAGCACCAACAGTTGCACCTGATAATTTGATTCTACCCAAATTCAGAATATTAAGGGCTATCTTAAATCCCGAATTTTGTTCTCCCAACATGTTTTCAACCGGTACTTTAACATCGTCCATATAAAGCTGTACTGTAGTTGAGCCCTTTATCCCCATCTTTACTTCATCAGCGCCAATAGTTAAACCTTTCAGCTCCTTCTCAATAATGAAAGCACTAAGATTTTTATCACCCTTTACTTTAGCAAATACAATAAACAGATCGGCAACTCCTCCGTTTGTAATCCATATTTTAACACCGTTTAGATTATAAAACTTTCCATCCTTGGTAAGCACGGCTTCTGCCTTCCCAGAGTTCGGATCAGAACCCGCATCTGCCTCAGTAAGGCAATAGGCGCCAACAAGTTTCCCATTAGCTAACCCAGGAATATACTTTTGTTTTTGCTCCTCGGTACCATAATACAAGATGGGGAGAGTTCCAATACCAACATGTGCTGAATAGGCAACAGCAAAACTATACCCTTTACCCATTTCTTCAGTAGTAAGCATAGATGTAACAAAGTTTTGGCCAAATCCTTCGTATTCTTCAGGCACTGAAATGCCCAAAATACCTAGATCACCAGCATCTTGCATAAGCTTCCTTAACAACTTACGATCGTGTTTTTCAAGTTGGTCCATATTTGGGTTAACTTGTGTTTCTGTGAATTCTCTACATGTTTGAGCCATCATGCGTTGTTCTTCGTCAAACTCTTCAGGGATAAAAATATCTTTTGCTTCTGTTTCACGAATAAGGAATTCCCCACCTTTTAAAACTTTTTTATCATTCATAATCTTTTCCTTTCAACTATTTTGTTGTCTGTTTTCTTACAATATCTCAAAAATTCCGGCTGCACCTTGTCCAATTCCGATACACATTGTTACCATACCATATTTACCCTTAGTACGCTTGAGTTCGTGTAATAATTGCACCGTTAATTTTGCACCAGTTGCACCAAGTGGATGTCCAAGAGCAATTGCGCCACCATTTACATTTACTATATCAGGAGTTATATTTAATTCATTCATCACAGCAATGGCTTGTGATGCAAATGCTTCATTTAGTTCAATACCATCTATATCACGTAAGCTAAGACCTGAATGTTCAAGTACTTTTGGAATAGCTGCTACCGGTCCTATTCCCATTTTATATGGCTCAACTCCTGCAACTTGATAGTCAACAAGTCGTGCAATTGGAGTAAGGTCATATTGTTTTAACGCCTTTTCAGAAACAACAAGAACAAAACCAGCTCCATCAGACATTTGTGACGAGTTTCCAGCTGTGGAATTACCGTTGGCAGCAAATGCAGGTTTAAGTTTGGACAGTCCTTCAATTGTTGTACCAGGTCGCGGACCTTCATCTGTATCGAAAACTCTTTCGCGTTTTTCCATCGAGCCGTTATCAAAATAATTCTCTTTTATAGTAATAGGAACTATTTCATCTTTAAACTTACCTGCCTTAATTGCAGCTAATGCTTTATTAACTGACTTAACAGCAAATTCATCTTGTGCTTGTCGACTTACTTTGTATTCTTTTGAAACCATCTCAGATGTCAATCCCATGTTGAGAAACCACTTAGGGTGTTCACGAGCCATATCGGGATTTGGTACCATACGCCATCCACCCATGTTTATCATTGACATAGTTTCTGCACCTCCTGCAATTACAATATCTGCTAATCCTACAGTAATTTTTGCCGAGGCAATTGCGATTGTTTCGAGCCCTGATGCACAATAACGATTAACTGTTGATCCAGGAACTTCAATAGTATCAAGCGCCATAAGTGAAAGCAACCTGCCCATATTAAAACCAGTTTCTGCTTCCGGGAAAGCATTTCCAACTACAACATCATCTATTTTAGATTTGTCAATTTGCGGAAAATCGTTCATCAGGTACCTGATAACTGCTGCAGCTATATCATCAGGTCGTGTAAAACGAAAGCTACCACGAGGAGCTTTTCCAATTGCTGATCGGTATCCACCGACTATATATGCATTCATTATTTTATGTTTTTAATTTCTTAATATCTTTCCTTTTGTAATCAGGCTCTGGATTCTTTCCAGTGTTTTTCGAGTAGAGCATAGTTCTAAAAAAGCCTTTCGCTCCAGATTAAGTAAATATTGTTCGGATACTTGCGTAAGAGGTTGTGAAATTTCTCCACCAGCCATTACCAAACCAAGCTTTTCAGCTATTAGTTTATCATGCTCAGACATGTAATTGCCAGTTGTGAAACCATCTGCACCTACATAAACCATCCCCAGAACTTCCTTGCCAAGTATTTTAATATCATTTCGTGGTGTGGGTTTTGTATATCCTTTATTTGCTATAAGGAGAGCTGCTTTTTTAGCATAAGCCAGCTGAAATACGCGGCTAACTATAACCTCATCTATACCTGTTCTTAAATAACCTAGGTCGAAAGCTTCATAAGCCGATGTGGATACCTTAGCTTGTCCAATACTCAGGTAACGATTGAGAAAGGCATTTGTGCGTATATCGCCTTCTTGAAGTTCATCCGACAGACGTAAAGCAAATTCTTTTGTACCACCACCTCCCGGAATGAGTCCTACACCAAACTCTACAAGCCCCATATATGTTTCTGCATGGGCAATAACTTTATCACTATGCAAGCAAAGCTCACAACCTCCTCCTAAGGCCATACCATGTGGAGCAGCAATTATCGGAATCGAGGAATAACGCATTCTCATCATTGTTTTTTGGAACCACTGGACTGCTAAATCCAACTCTTCCCACTCCTGCTCAATTGCAAGCATATATATCATCCCTACATTTGCCCCGGCAGAAAAGTGTTCGCCTTCATTTGAAATTACAAGTGCCTTGTAATCTGCTTCAGTCATGTCGACTGCTTTATTCAGGCCTTCAAGAATTCCAGCTCCTATCGTATTCATTTTAGTATGGAACTCTGCATTAAGTACTCCATCACCTAAATCGAGAATTGTTAGGTCATCATTTTCCCAAAGAACATTTGTCTGACGCAACACATCAAGTGATAGTCTTCCTTCCTGACCAGGAATCACCTTGTATGCTTTTGATGAAATATCATAGTAATATTTCAAGCCATTTTCAACTTTGTAAAATGAAGTTATTCCTGCAGCAAGCATATCATATACCCACTTAGCTGCTTTTAACCCAGCATCTTCCATTGCTTTAACAGTATCTTTAACACCTAATACATCCCAGGTTTGGAAAGGGCCTAATTTCCAACCAAAACCTGCATTTAAGGCATCATCAACTTTGTAGATATCATCACTTATTTCAGGAATACGATTTGAACTGAATTCAAATAACGCATAAAACGATGCTCTATAAAAATCACCCACTTTCCCTTTATCAGCACATAAAATCGGTATGCGTTCAGCAGGATTATCAATATCTTTTGTTTTTTCAAAAACGCCAAATCTCGGTCTTGGAGCTTCAATGTAATCAAGCGTTTTGAAATCAACTGAAAGGAATTTCTTTTTCCCATCTTCAACAACTTTTTTAAAGAAGCCCTGCTTGGTCTTTGAACCTAACCACTTCTTATCAAGCATCTTAACAAGGTAGTCTGGAATGTTGAATATCTTGTTGGCCTCATCATTTGTAGTTTCTTTTAGATTATTGGAAACATGTACCAAAGTATCTAAACCTACAATATCAGCAGTTCTAAAAGTAGCAGACTTTGCGCGTCCTATGACAGGGCCCGTAAGTTTATCTATTTCAGGAATTGTAAGGTCGTAATTTTGCACATTATTAAACAAATGCATTATTGAAAAGGTACCTATTCTATTTGCAATAAATGCTGGTGTATCTTTCGCAATCACAGGGGTTTTCCCAAGAAATTTTGCTGAATATTCTTCTAAAAATGAAATTACTTCAGGATTGGTTTCGCTGGTAGGGATAATTTCAAATAACTGTAGATAGCGAGGTGGATTAAAGAAGTGTGTACCACAGAAATTCTTTTGAAAATCCTCACTTCGTCCTACAATCATTTCTTCAACAGATATTCCAGAAGTATTGGTGGTTATTAATGAACCCGACTTACGCAGTTTATCCACTCTCTCAAAAATCGATTTCTTAATATCCAATCTTTCTATTACCACTTCTATAACCCAGTCATAATCGCATATTTTTTGAAGATCATCATCAAAATTTCCTGTAGTAATACGCTTTGCAAATTCCTGTTTGTAAATTGGAGATGGTTTTGATTTTAGCATGGCATTGAGCGAATCATTTACAATACGATTCCTTACTGCTTTGTCATCGAGGCTCATTCCCGCTGTTTTTTCCTTTCCATTTAACTCTCCTGGAACAATATCAATGAGCAAAACTTCTGTTCCAATATTTGCAAAATGGCATGCAATTCCTGATCCCATTACGCCCGAACCCAAGACTGCTACTTTTTTTATTCTACGTATCATGTTTAAATATTTTATTTCACTTTACGGTTACCATTATTTTGTCGTATAGCTATTTCTTGTTTTACCTGTTCCTTAATAATATTATTGACTCTTTCGAATGCACGTAAATCTTCAATATCCAACTTCTTAAAGAGTTCATTATTAAAATTTAGCACTACTTGTTCTACTCTGTCTCTTAATATTTCTCCTTCAACAGTGAGGAATATTCGAACAATTCGTTTGTCATCCTTATCAGGTTGACGGTATATCATTCCTTCATCCTGCATCGTTTTCAACATTCGGCTTAAACTAGAGCTTGTCATACCCATCAACGGAGCAATTTTTGTGGCAGGTATTCCCTCCTCTCCAATATTGATAAGTGCGTATCCAATGCCTTGAGTAATACCATTTTCAAGTGCTATTAGGTTATACATCCTTCGCATAGCGAAAAGTGTTGAGCGAAGGTGAAAATCTACCGTGTCTTCTACAATCATATACTAACTATTATGCGTACATTGCAAATTTACAACAATAATGCTATGCATGTCAAGTATTTTTGGGATTATTTTTAAGGATATGCTCAAAAAAGCATAAACATCCATAATTTATACTTGATATTTAAAAAAGCAATTTCCAATAGCCCATTACGTTTTTATTAGTGTAAGAAATAATAACTAAGTCTTGTTAATAATTAACTCCGCGTATTATTATTTTGAATTTGCTTTGATATACTTTTGATTAATATTCTTGGCAATTATTTAAAGTTGAAATTTATTCACAACCATTAAAGACTATACTTTGAAAAACTATTGTTGGATAATACTTTTAATATTTACAGGATTTATTTTTGTTTTTCAACCTCTTTATGCACAAAAGGGAAGCAAGATTAAAACTGTAGTGATTGATGCAGGCCATGGCGGTAAAGATCCAGGAGCAAGCAGTAAATATGCCCGTGAAAAGGATATTGTCCTTTCGGTTGCATTAAAAACAGGAGGTTACATCAAAAAGAATTTTCCAAATGTTAAAGTAATTTATACTCGCTCTACAGATAAATTCATCCCTTTACATAAACGTGGTGAAATTGCAAATTCAAACAATGCCGATCTCTTCATATCCATACATTGTAATGCAAATCCTTCTTCAAAAATTTACGGAACAGAAACATATGTTCTGGGAATTGAAGATAATCGAACAAAAAGAAATATGGATGTTGCCATGAAGGAGAATGCTGCAATACTACTTGAAGAAGATGCTGCCGATAGATATGACAACTTTGATCCTAATTCACCTGAATCATTAATCAGTCTCACCTTATTTCAAGGAGATAAGCTGGATAAAAGTTTAGTTGTAGCTGAAAAGATTCAAAGACAATTTAGCGAAAGAGCTGGACGAAAGGACAGAAGTGTCCATCAAGCTGGTTTTTTAGTGCTGTGGAAAACTTCTATGCCTTCAGTTCTTGTTGAGCTCGGTTATTTAAGTAACCCTAAAGAGGAAAAATTCCTCAGATCGAAAGAAGGACAGGTTTATTTAGCATCGGCAATTTATAGAGCTTTTAAAGAGTATAAAAAGGAATTTGAAAAAGAAAATAATGCTTATGAATATCGCAAAAAGGCTCTGAAAGTTGAGCCAAAAGACATAAAAAGTGAATCATCAAAGGAACCTGTTGCAATAAATGTCGTTATATACCGTGTGCAATTTTACGCAAGCCCTAAAAAATTGCCATTGTCCCATCCTAAATTTAAAGATATTGAAGATATCTCTTACTATGTTCATAATGGCATGTATAAGTATACTTCGGGAAGTTTTTCAAATCAAAATCAGGCAATTACTCACAAGAAAAAGATAAGGTCATCGGGATTTTCTGATGCATTTGTAGTATGCTTCAATAAAAGTAAAAGAATTAGCCTCAAAGAAGCAAAGTTACTAGAAAAGAAATAGTGAATTAAGTATTTATTGTGCAGAATAACAATGGTATAATTACGTGACACCGTATAGAAAGCCAACTCGGTTCAATAACACAAATCGATCAAGCATATTATGTTTAAAGAGGTACAAAAAAAATTAATATATATCCATCTCAAATAACATTTTGATTAACTTAGCGTTTTTAAAAAATGGCTGAAACAAAGAAAAAACGATCCAAGCCCATAATTATTGGAGCAAGTTTTATAGCTGCAATTGTAATATTTGTATGGGGTTTTAATTTCTTAAAAAGTACCGCCCTATTCCAAAAAGAAAACATTTACTATGCTAGTTATGAAAAGGTAAACGGATTAATTAAAGCAAATCCTGTTGTGATAAACGGCTTGCGAGTAGGTCAGGTTAAGAATGTTTATTTTAACCCTGATATGTCGGGTAACATAATGGTATCTATGATGCTTACTTCTGATTTCCCATTACCCTCAAATACAGTTGCTCGCATATTCAGTTCTGACATAATGGGTTCTAAAGCAATTGAACTTGTACTTGGTGATTCTAAAACAATCCTGCAAGAAGGAGACACCCTTCCTACAAGCGTAGAAGCAGGACTAATGGCTGAAGTTAATGCTCAAGTTCAACCCATTAAGAAAAAGGCAGAAGCCTTATTGGGTTCAATCGACACATTAGTTATTGCATTTCAGTCTATTTTTAACGAGACAGCTCGAAAAAATCTGAAGGAAACTTTTGAACATCTTGATAAAACATTTGCTAACCTACAAAACGCCACATCAAATATTGATACTCTTGTTGTTGAAGAGTCTTCGCGTATTTCTGCAATTCTTTTAAATCTTGATTCGTTAACAACCGCATTGAATGAAAATAAAGGTAACATTAGTACTATAATAGAGAACTTCAAAGTAATAAGTGATTCTTTATCTAAATCAGAAATTCCTGGAACCTTTGCCCGGGCCAATAAAGTACTTGATGATATGCAAGCCGTTCTTAATAAAGTGAATAGCGGTGAAGGTACGATTGGAATGCTAATTAACGATGATAGTTTATACCTTGAATTAAACAGGTCGGCTACAGCACTTGACTCATTATTAAATGACATTAAGAAAAACCCGAAAAGATACGTAAGGTTCTCACTGTTTTAAATAAATCAACGTTCGACTGGTTTATCAATTGGCTTTTCTCTTATAAAAATTTCCTCCTTATTTTTAGGACGTAGAATATTAAGCCATGAAAAACCCTTTAGTTTTGTTTCGTTTTCAGTTAGGTCCTTTTCAGGAAACATATCTTCATCTACAGACGATTGATAAGTTATTGATTGTATTTCGTTGTTTTTAATTCTCACTGTCATACTACTAGACTCAGCTAAATCAACACCAATTAAATAACCATCCTCTTCACGAACAAAATAAACAGTTTGAGCATTGCCATTCACATTTATTTTTGCCAATTCATTTCTAACAAAATATGCTGTCATATTTTTACCTCTAATTTGATTATATGAATCTGTTGAATCTTTCGAAACAATAAACGCAGTATTATACATCATAAGAGAATCAGCCCGGCTTCCCGATACTGCTATTGAGATCGAATCTGCTGTTAACTGGTTTTTTCCTGACCAAAGGACAGGATGATTATAAAGCCTTATTGTAGAATCGTTCATGTCATAAGCAAGAGAATCACATTTGCCTTGGAGATTTTTACGGTAGAACCGTACACCATAATAAGCACGCATCATTTTAGCTTTGCGATCTTTATCAAAGTGCATCCACATAGTATCTGCATGGATAAAAAGAGAATCTTCACTGTCGTATGTAATAGCAATTGCGCTATCAGTTACATATGACATGCCTTTTTTATCCCAGAGTTCTCCTCTTTTACCAGTAAGGATAACATTACGTAGTGTATCAGTAATAACAACATTGCCCATTGCTTTACCAAAAAAAGTATTATTGTCGTAATACAAACTATCAGCGGCAATAGTTTGATCAGCATTCGCTATTGAAGGTCGCTTAATGAGTTTTGATTTATCATTTTTTGTGTCATACCATCCTTTTTCGCAGTAAATTATACTTTCTTCTCCTCTTATAACAGTGGGCCCCAGAAAATATGCGGTTTCATTATTAGTATTGTAGATCAGGGTGTCAGAATATGTTTCCTGATCAGGGTTAGTCAGAACTACATCATCTCTAAAATGAAATGTACGCGTTTTCGTAAAGTAAAGACCCCATCTACTTATCAATATGTTGTCTTTATTCACAATCTTCCCTCCATTGTCGTACAAAGCAGTTTTTGTAATTCTGTTATAAATTAAATGATCAGTAGTTAGTACTGTATTTTTATCGATAAGTTTAACACTGTCGAATAATTCGGCAATCTTTGAATTTCCATCATACAACAATCGTGATCCATAAACTTCAACCGTATCATTTACTTTTATGTGAACATTACTAAATGCCTCAAAACTGTTTTTAACTTCATTTATGTATGCACTGTCACAATAAAACAATGTTGAATCCTGACGAATAACAACATTGCCAATTAATCGTTGAATATCTTTGCCAAATTTGGCATCATACTTAAAAGAATCAGCATGCTCAATGTTTACTCTGGATTTTTTCTGTGCAATGACATTTGTCAAAATAAAAAATGCACTTATTAAGAGTATTATAAACCTAATTTTAATTGCCACAGATGAAAATTTATACTACAAAAATAAGGATTAAACCACTACACATCCAAACGCAAGAATTAATACAAATATTCAAAACTTTTAAAACTTATCAATTTATCTGCTTTTCATTTTTCTTAAATTTGGACTTTTTTCTCAGAAGTATTAAAGTACCCATAAATGATTTTTGATTCAACGTCAAATTATAATAAAACCAAGAAGAAAGTTGGTTATGTAGATCGTACTAAAGCCACACAAAAAACCTATGACTCATTGGGTTTTATGTCTGGGCTAGAAGTTCATCAGCAACTACTTACAGATGAAAAATTGTTTTGCCATTGTCCTGCAGGAATATACAACGAAAATGATAATTACGATGCCGAATTGATTCGTCATATGAGGCCAACCCTTAGTGAACTAGGTGAATATGACGGTACTGCATTGATGGAGTTTAAAACAAAAAAAGAGATTATCTACCGCATTAACAACGAAAATGCTTGTACATACGAGGTTGATGACACACCTCCGTTTCCAATAAATATGGATGCTCTGGAAAAAGCTTTGGAAATTTCATTATTATCGAAATTGAACATTGTAGGAGAGGTGCATATTACGCGTAAGCAGTATTTAGACGGCAGTATTCCAACAGGATTTCAACGGACGGCTATTCTGGGTGTTGAAGGTGAAATAGCGCTTCCAAATAAAAAAATCAGACTAATTCAACTAAGTATTGAAGAAGACTCTTGCCGTGAGATCTCCGACATTGGTCACATACGAACTTTTAAGACTGACAGACTTGGAATGCCTTTAATCGAAACGGTAACTTACCCTGATTTCGCTAATCCCGATGAAGTTAAGGAAGGTTGCGATTACATCCGTTTTCTTAACAGAAGTACCGGAAAAGTTCGCACAGGAATTGGGGCCGGTCGTCAGGATGTAAATGTGAGTTGCAGAGGAGGAAGTCGTGTTGAGATAAAAGGAGTTGCACATACAAAATGGATTCCTGAACTTACTCATAATGAAGTTTTCAGGCAATGGGCACTTTTACAGATAAGAGAAATTCTTGAAAGCAAAATAGATAATCCCGATAATTGGAAAACGAGTCACAAAATACTGAATGAAGAGCTAGTTAATACACCTGAGGTAGCAGGAAAAGAACAAATCATTGCTATTAATCTACCTAATTTTGAAGGAGTTCTATCACATTTCACTCAACCCGGACAAATGTTTGCAGATGAATTTATTCACAGACTTAAAGTTATTGCATGTCTAGATAGGCCTAATATGATGCACACCGAAGAGTTTGAACCTAAAATAAGCAAAAGTAGTTGGGATAATATTAGAAAACTACTTAATTCAAAAACTGGTGATGCACAGTTAGTTATTTGGGGAGATGAAGTTGATATGCAAACTGCAATAGAAACGATAGAGGAAAGATGCAAAATGGCAATGGTTGGTGTGCCTGAAGAGACAAGAAAATCATTTGAAGATGGCACAACTATTTTTGAACGAGTATTGCCTGGTGCTGACCGCATGTATCCTGATACTGATTCTGCACCGATCCCCTTAGCAGCTGATTATATTGAAACCCTTAGAGCGACCCTTCCACAAGATGTGATTGATAATTATAAACATCTGAAGAAATGGAAAGTCCCGGAAGGTGTATATACTTATATTTTTTCCAAAAACCTGTTCCCGATAATTGCTAGAATTGTAAATGAACTAGACATACTTCCCTCATACGTGGGTACTTTTTTCGGGCATGTAGTTAAGTTTGCCGAAGGTCATTATAAAGGGCCTGAGAAATTTGACTATGATCAGGTATATAAACTTTTTAGATTTCTCAACAAAAAAGGCATTCAGTATGAGTTAGCAGAAAAGATGCTGCCAGATATGATTGAACATCCAAAGATGGATTTTGAATCAATTCTTACAAGTATTAATTTTAAAAAACACTCTAAAGACGCAATTCTTTCGAAATTGCCATTACTTTATGAAAAATTTGCAGAAGGCAAGGATGCCATATCTGAACCAGACCTTAAAGATTGGATTATGGGAAAATTAAGAAATATTGCTCTGGGAAATGTAAATTTAACCGAATTAAGTAAAGAGATTCATTATGGATAATGATATATTTCAGGGATACAAAGGAGAGGCGCATTTTGAATATCGAACAAGGAACCTCGATTTTTGATTTTTGATTTAAATGCAATCGAAGTTCGTTGATCGGTGTTCCTTGTTCTTAAATCAAAATAATTGAAAACAAAAAATTAAAAGAAGAATAAAATTGTTTAAAGATATAATTGCAGTGTAGGATTTGAATATCGAACAAGCCTGCCTGCCGGTCAGGCAGGGATTAACGATTGCTGAGATAAGATATAAAAACTAAATTCGTTAATTTGTGTTCCTTGTTCTTAAATCAAAAAAGTAATATTAATTATTTATAATTATAACGAAATAGTATCGAAAAGGTTGTTTAATAAAAATTGAATATCGAACAAGGAACATCGATTTTTGATTTTTGATTTAAAGCGAAATGAATAAATTTGATTTAGAAGAGCGATTAGTTGAATTTTCTGTATTAATAATAGAAATTGTAAACGAAATGCCAAACTCAAAAGCGGGGAATCATCTTTCAGGCCAATTGGTTCGCTCTGGAACATCTGTTGCATTAAATTATGGTGAAGCACAAAGTGGGGAGTCAAGAAAGGACTTTATTCACAAAATGAAGGTTGTATTGAAAGAATTGAGGGAAACACTTATATGCCTCAAAATAATCCATAGAACATTATTATACAGTGCTGAAACTAAAATAATTTCTGCAAAAAAAGAGAATGACGAATTAATATCAATTTTTGTAAAAAGTGTTGAAACAGCTCAAAAGAATTTGAAGGCATGAAAGTTTTTATTCCATTTTAATCTGAATTCGTTAATTGACATTCCTTGTTCTTAAATCAAAATAATTGATAATAAAACCAATATAATGGATAACGATATATTTCAGGGATACAAAGGAGAGGCACTAGACTTATTAAAAAAATATAAAGTACGTGTTTGGGGAACGGTTATTGCCAAAACTACGCGTGGCACTTTTGAAGGAACCGTATTACCACGATCTGAAAATGATGATGAAACACATATTGTCATTAAAATAGTTACTGGCTATAATATTGGTATCGACACGGGGACAATCACAAGCATGAAAGAAACCGGGTACAAAAAAGCCAATTATAAAATTCCAGAAAAGGAGTTCCCTATGACACCCGGATTACCAAATGTTAAACTATTTGGCACGGGAGGCACCATTGCGTCAAGGCTTGATTATCGTACAGGTGCAGTTATACCAGCATTTTCACCAGGTGAGCTCTACGGTGCTGTGCCAGAGCTAGCCGATATTTGTAATCTGGAAACAGAGAAGATTTTTGCTGTTTTCAGTGAGAATATGGGACCCAAGCAATACATCGCATTAGCTAAAGCAATTGGTAAAGAAATTGAGAAAGGAATTGATGGAATAGTTATTGGTCATGGAACAGACACATTACATCATACAGGAGCCGCTTTAACTTTTATGTGTCAGAATTTGCCTATACCTGTTGTTTTGGTTGGTTCACAAAGGTCATCAGACCGGCCCAGTTCTGATGCTGCGCTTAACCTTATGCATGCAATGAAAGCTGCAGGACATTCAGACATTGCTGAAGTACAAGTTTGTATGTTTGGGCCAACATCTGATGAATATGGATTATTACACAAAGGTACTAGAGTGCGAAAAATGCACTCATCTTACAGGTCCACTTTCCGAACAATTGGTGATACTCCGCTAGCTACAATTAGTAGAAAAGAGATAATTCCAATAAAGAAAAATTATAATAAACGCCGAGCTGATAAGAATGTCAAGATATTACCTTATTTCAATAAAAAAGTAACAATGCTTTATTATTATCCTGGCATGTCGCCGGACACAATAGATGCTCTTGTGGAAAAAGGCTATAAGGGGATTATTATTGTTGGCACTGGATTGGGTCATGTAAATAAAGAGTTATATCCGGCAATTGAGAGGGCTCATGAAAAAGGAGTTCACATGTTTATGACTCTGCAAACACTCTGGGGCTATGTTCACATGTTTGTATATGATACGGGTCGTGATATGATGGCAAAGGGTATTATCCCAGCGGGAAATATGTTACCCGAAGTTGCCTGGGTTAAGTTAAGTTGGATATTAGGTCAAACAGAAGATCCTGAAGAGGTTAAGCGAATGATGCTTACTCCCATAAACGACGAAATCACAAATCGTGAACCATACAACGGTTATCTTGTTTATCAGGGTGGGATTCCAGAAGTAGAAGAGTTTATTAAAAACGTGCATAAGTAATATTTGCTATAAACTATCTTTGATAAGATTAACAAACCCGTTAATATCTTCCTCAGTTGTATCCCAAGAACACATCAATCGCACCTCTTTAAAACCTGTGTTTGTATTTCCTTCAACCTGTGGAGATTCATTCCATATGTGAAAAAAGTATTGTTCCTGCAGCTTTGGGATTAAATCAGCAGGCATGTAAACAAAAATTCCATTTGCTTCAACCGGTTGTGATATAATAATTTGTGAGAAGTTCTTTATCTCAACAGCTAATTTTTTTGCCATCTCATTTGCGATTCTTGCGTTGCTTTCCCAAAGATTATCAGTTAAAAAACGAGTAAATTGTGCGGCAATAAAACGCATTTTAGAATGAAGTTGCATTCCCTGCTTACGTGCATATTCAAATTCAATCGCCAACTCTTTGTTGAAAAATACTACTACTTCTCCGAACATCAAACCGTTTTTAGTACCTCCGAATGAAAGGATATCCACTCCAGCATGTGTCGTAATACTTTTAAAGTCGGTATTAAGAGCAACCACCGCATTACTAATTCGTGCACCATCCATATGTAAATACATATTGTTGTTATGAGCAAAGTCAGCCAATTCTTTAATCTCTGATGGAGTATATATAGTTCCCATTTCGGTAACTTGCGATATTGAGATAACTTTTGGCTGGGAATGATGTTGAAACCCAATGCTGTTCAAAAATGGTTCTATCTGACCAGGGTGTATTTTTCCATTTTCGGTATGGATCTCCAAAATTTTTGTTCCAATAAATTTCTCCGGTGCACCACACTCATCTTCATTTAAATGTGCAGTTGAAGCAGTAACTACAGCATGATAAGAATTCATAATATGACTAATCCCCAGAACGTTTGCAGCTGTGCCGTTGTAAACAAAGAAAACAGCAATGTCTTCACCAAAATATTCCTTGAACTTTGCAAACGCCAGTTCTGAGACTTGTTCATTTCCTTCACCGTAAGCAAATAAATGTCCTTCATTAACCTCATTAAGGGCCATCATTATTTCAGGACAAACACCCGACCAATTGTCGCTGGCAAATCCTTTATTTATTTTATTCATCTGAAAACTATTATAATAACAAAAATAAGAGAAATTATTCGCCTCCCTCTTTTTTTGTAGAAAGTAATCCACAAGCCGCATCAATGTCTTGTCCGCGAGATGCTCTAATTGTAGTTATTATTCCTTTATCGATTAACGCTTCTCGAAACTCTTGAAGTCGTTTTTCGTTTGTTCCTGGTAGTTGAGTTTTTGGGATTGGATGAAACCTTATCAGGTTTATCCTACACTTTATACCATTTAAGATTTTTGCAAGTTCCTTAACATGTTTAGGAGAATCGTTTATGCCTCCAAATACAATATACTCGAAAGATATTCTTCTTTGCCGTCCAATATCATGTAGTTTAATTTCAGAAATGATGTCGTTAATTGAATGAACATGACTAACAGGCATTAACATACTACGCTCGGCTTCAAATGGTGTGTGTAAACTAACCGCAAGATGACATTCACTATTTTCCAGAAAATTCTTAATAGCTGGAACGATTCCAATTGTACTTACGGTAATTCTTCTTTTACTCCAGCCAAACCCCCATTCAGCAGTAAGTATTTCTAAACTCTGCATTACCTCCTCAAGATTGTCCATTGGTTCTCCCATTCCCATATACACCAGATTAGTAATTTCATGGCGCTCAGGCAAACTTCGTATTTGGTTAAGGATCTCACCTGCTGTAAGATTTGATTTGAGCCCCTGACGGCCCGTCATGCAAAATAGACATCTCATTTTACATCCTACCTGCGTCGATAAACACAAAGTATTTCTTTTAGTTTCTGGAATAAAAGCCGATTCAACTGCTCCTGCATTATCAATATTAAAAAGGTATTTTTTTGTGCCATCAGTTGAAGTTTGAATTGCTGATGGTGTCTGAAGTCCGAATAAATATTTTTCAGATAATTTAAATCGCGCTGTTTTTGACAGATTGCTCATCTCGTCAATTGATGTTATATCCTTCTTATAAAGCCAATCTGTAATTTGCCTAGCGGTAAATTTTGGCAAACCCATTTCAGCTATTATGATTTGTAGCTGCTCCAGCGTTTTACCAAATAGTTTTTCTTTCATAAAAAGACAGATTAAAGGCAGGAAATTAAGTCACAAAATTATAAAAAAACCAGGTGATTCTTAGAATATTTATTTCTGACATATGGTTCTTATTGGGTTTAACCCTGATTATGCATTAGAACTTCGTAATGAGGACTACAAGTACGATAAAATATAAAGTTTTGAAATGAAAGCATAGCATCGCTATGGTGAGGCTTCAAAGCTTAACGAAGTGGTATATTTTGCTGTAATTGTAGTTTATAATAGATTTTCTAATGCATATTCTGGGTTTAATATATTTTTGCAAACTTTATGAGCAGACTCAGGAATAAAATAGATAATGAAAAGAAGACTGTTAGTGCAATGATTGGTATTTATTGCAGGTCTCATCATAATACGCGTAAGAATGAACTATGCGAAAGTTGTAGTACATTGTTGAACTATGCGTTATTGCGCATAGATAAATGTGTTTTTGGTTTGAATAAACCTTCTTGCGAAAAATGCCCTGTTCACTGTTATAAAAAGAAATACCGTGACGAAATAAAAACCATCATGCGATATGCAGGTCCACGAATGATTTTTAAACATCCAATACTTGCGATTAAACATATTGTTAAAAATAGAAAATCGACAAATAATTCACTAGTCGCTCCCCATCTTCAAACTAGTGTAAGTCTTCACCCTAATTTGGACAGATTGGTTTAAATCTTTATGGACAGAATTCATAAATTTATAACCA
>NYYH01000031.1 GCA_002686705.1 Bacteroidota bacterium | reverse complement strand
ACACACCTCTCTGCATATATCGTGATTGTTTGGTCATCGGTTAATGGCTACAGGTCGTTTAGTCACTATTTACTCCTTCTTATCTATTACTCAATAGTAAGTTTATGCGTTTTTGTATTATAGGAATATTTCCCAAATTGTTTCATTAGTCTGTCACCAAACACGAGTCCGTAGTTTAATTTGTAAGTTACTTTTACTTTTACGTTTTCAACCTTCTTATTGGCAATATTTATTTCTTTTATATTGATGATTGCCCTGTCTGCTATTGTGTTATCAGCCAGAACTCGTTCAGGATCACCTTCAAAATCTTCTTTGCTAATTGCTCCCCACTTTAGGAGATTCATGGCTTGATCCAATGATATCATAGCATCAGCAGTTCTGTCAAATGCAAACTCTTCATTATAACCATTAATAATACATGATGAAACGTAAGTGCCAGATTTTGGAGCTTCGGTAAATACTATCGCATTATCCTCAGGATTGATAGCAATATTAATAGTTGCCAGATCAATATTTGTAGATTGTGGTATATAGTCCTTCCGCAGCACTCTAAACTCAGTACGTCTGTTAAGTTGGTGGGCAGCTTCTTTCTCATTATTACTTAATAAAGATTCAATATAAGCTTCATCAAGTATTGTACCTTCAGAAAAAAGAAAACCATCTCGAATAACATCTTTTTTAAGTGGAAGCGGAGCCCTTTCACCATAACCTTTTGCCACAAGTCTTGCAGGTTCAATACCTCTTATTATCAGATAGTTAACAACTGATTGTGCACGGCGTTGTGAAAGTATATCGTTTCTCTCATGGCTATCACGTAAATCTGTATGAGAAGCCAGTTCTACAACAATATTTGGGTTATCACGTAATGTTTGGATCAAGTCCTGAAGTGAATCCTGATATTGAGGTTTTAAATCCCATTTTGCTAAGTCGTAAAGAATTTCAGGTAGAGCAATTGGTTCGGTTGGTATAGGTATGAGATTAAAATCTTTAACAAAATCTTTGCTAAACTCAACACCAACAGTTGTAAAGGTTCCTTTTTTGTTGAAATAGTTAGGCTTGGCAACCAGTATTTCGTACATTGTGTTAGGTTCAAGTTGGCTTTTGCCAAAACTGTAGAAACCCTCATCGTTAGTACGTGTTGTAACTGAAAGTCCACTGGAACCAACTAGTTGAACATTAACGTCACTCATATACATTAATGTGCGGTCGTCTTTAATTGTTCCGCTTATAGTAAACTCAAGAGGTGGTTCAATAAAATACCAGATATCCTCCTGTCCACGTGTACCTTTCCTGTTAGAGCTAAAGAAACCATATTCATCATTTGGGTGAAATACTATACCAAAATCATCGAATGTTGAGTTCATGGGATATTTAAGGTTTCGTGGTTTACCCCAGTTTCCAGCAGTATCAATAGTAGTAACAAAAATATCAAGTCCTCCCATTCCACCATGACCATCAGAAGCAAAAAATAATGTTGTATCGTTTCTTAGAAACGGGAACATCTCATCACCAGGAGTGTTAATGACTTCTCCAAGGTTCATAGGTCTGCCGAAACCTTCTGATTTAGAATCCCGGTATGCTACCCAAATATCTTTACCACCCATTCCACTTCGTCGGTTGGCTGAGAAATATATAACGAGTTCACCTTCGCTTACTGTAGGTTGACCAATTGTGGACATCGAATCGATACTAGCAATATCAACCATATCGGGTTCTCCCCAAGAACGACCTGTCCGTCTTGCTTTGTATATCTGGCAGCCCGATTCTTTTTGTTGATCGTTTGGGCATTTTGTATAATAAATAGTGTTAAATTTTGAATTAAACACTGCTGCTCCTTCATTGGCCTCAGTATTTATTTTCTTAGTAGCATCAAAAAGAACTGGCTCTGACCACTCTCCTTTTCTGTCAATCTTAGCTACGAATAAGTCGCTGAAATTTTGAGCTGTCCAGTTATCAGTTTCTTTACCGGTTGCTCCTTCACGCGTTGAGGTAAAAACTATCTCATTATAGTTATCAGTTGTGTATGCAGGTGCAAAATCAGCTTCACGAGAATTTATTTTCTTAATATTGGTAATCTCATATTTCGAAGGATTTTCAATCCACTCTTCTATAAGGGCTGTTGTTTCAGCCCCTTTGCGTCCTCTTGGGTCATCAGGAACACGCTCAGCATAGGAATTATATTGCTCAATTGCCGCAGCATAATCACCAATTATTTTTAGCATATTAGCATAATGAAGTCGTATCTCAGGATTTCGTTTGTCCCAATCGTTTTTAATAAGTCTTTTATATGATGCGGATGCTCTTTTGTAGTTTCCGGTAAGCCGATAACATTCGGCAAGTTGCGCTGTAATTCTGTTCTTCTCTTCTTTGTTCTTCTTTACTTTAGAATAAGCCTTTTTATATTTATCGATAGCTAATGAATATTGTTGTTTTGAGAATGCTTCATCGGCACTTTTAGCTGGATTTCGTTGAGCATGCATTAATGAGGGTAATAAAACCAAAAAACCAAGTAGCAATATGCCGGAAAATAACTTGTTCATATTAGTAACTATGTATTGATAGTTCATTAACGTAGTTGTAATAGATTTATTGATGACGTGAAAAAATAATTTGTTAATTCGTTATTCTTAAGTATTATCTTTTTCTTTTTTCAGTACGAACCTTAGATTCACCTGATGGTTCTACATCTTTTTCATCCATAGAAGCTTTATATTCATCTAGTCTTTTATCACGATCAATACGATCAGCTTCACGGTTAATTTCTGTTTTGATATCTTCTGAAGCACGTTTGATCTCGTTTATGAATTTGCCAAGGGTTCTAGCAATTTCCGGAATTTTTCCCGGACCAAAAACTAGAAGTATTGCCAAAACAACAAGTACTATCTCACCTGCTCCAAAATCAAAAAAAAGTAACTTCAAATCTGTAGTTTTACTGAATATGCAAAATTAAAAAAAAATGAACAATGTGATCTCTAAAAAGTAATGACCAAAAGATCAACGATTATCAAACCTATCTTTTCAATATAATTGCATTCAATTTGTAAAAGAAATAAGCATGAAAACATATAACAGTAAGTTCAATAATTTATTGGATTAAAATATGTGAGAATGCTGCTATTAATTACTTCGATTTTATACTTTTGTTGCATAAATTATCATAACTGAAATTAACTGGAAAATTATTATCATGATTAATTATAAGGAAATAAGAGTGATGCTTGAAAAGCTTGGAATTAAAGATGTTAACCATGGGGTATCAACAGGTGCTGAATGGATTGATACAAAAGGTGATATTACGACATCTTTTTCACCAATTGATGGTAAGGAAATTGCTAAAGTAAAAAATGCCACTATTGATGATTACGAAATGGTAGTGGAAAGAGCTCAGGCTGCTTTCAAGATATGGCGTAAAGTACCTGCTCCTGTACGTGGTGAAATTGTTAGACAAATTGGTCTTGCTCTACGCGAATATAAAGATGAACTTGGAGCATTGGTTACTCTCGAAATGGGGAAAATTTATCAAGAGGGATTAGGTGAAGTACAGGAGATGATTGATATTTGTGATTTTGCAGTTGGCCAATCTCGTTTGATTAATGGTGTGAATCTTCAATCAGAGCGTGTAGATCATAGATTATCAGAACAGTATCATCCATTAGGAATTGTTGGTATTGTTACTTCTTACAACTTTCCGGTTGCTGTTTGGGCGTGGAATACAGCATTGGCTGCTATAGCTGGAGATGTTGTTATATGGAAACCATCATCAAAAACGCCAATTACAGCAATTGCAACACAAAAAATTATTCATAAAGTTCTCAAAGATAATGACATTCCTGAAGGTGTCTTCAACCTTGTAGTAGCGAAGTCTTCAATTATGGGAGATAACTTTCTCTCTGATAAACGGGTGCCATTATTGTCGGTAACAGGATCCACAAGAGTTGGACAAAGAGTTGGTGGCATAGTTGGTAAACGATTAGGCAAAACTATACTTGAGTTAGGTGGCAATAATGCAGTTATTATTACTCCAAGTGCCGATATTAAAATGGCTATTATGTCAACTGTTTTTGGAACTGTAGGAACAGCCGGACAGCGTTGTACCACTACTCGTCGAATAATTATCCATGAAGATATTTATGATGATGTACGTGATAAATTTGTTTCAGCTTATGAGAAAATTGTACCTAAAATTGGAAACCCACTTGATGAAAATTATCTTGTAGGGCCATTAATCGATAGTGGGTCTGTTGAACTGTTTTCAAATGCTGTTGATAAAGTTCAAGAGGAGGGTGGCAATATATTGTTTGGTGGTCAAGTGTTGGATGGAGATGGGTTTGAGTCAGGCAATTATGTGGTTCCATGTATCGCTGAAGCAGAAAATCATTTTGAAATTGTTCAAGAAGAAACTTTCGCACCTATTGTTTATTTGATAAAGTACAAAGGAGACATTATAAATGCTATTGAGATACAAAATGATGTGCCACAAGGACTTTCTTCAGCTTGTTTTACCTTGAATGTTCAGGAGTCAGAAACATTTTTATCATATGCTGGCTCTGACTGTGGTATTGCAAATATAAATCTGGGAACTTCTGGGGCTGAAATTGGCGGTGCTTTTGGAGGTGAAAAAGATACCGGTGGAGGACGTGAATCTGGTTCTGATGCATGGAAGATATACATGCGTCGTCAAACCAATACTGTAAACTACGGTTCTGATTTACCTTTGGCCCAGGGTATTAAGTTTGATATTTAGAAGCTGGAAGTAGGAAGTCAGAAGACAGAAGCAGAATTTAGCGATCAGAAATTTCTAAATACTATCTTAAGTCTTAGAACCCTTATTAAATATGAAAATAGTAATTCAATTATTAATTTTTAAACTATGCTAGTAAAAAGATCTTTTATGATCGTGCTCGTAGGCATAATCATTATCTCATGTAACTCAAATGCACCGGAAGATAGTCCCGAAGAGGCTAAGAGTTTTGTTGCCAAAATAGATAGTTCTATGACTCTTCTGCAGGTAGCAAAAGCGAATAATATTGGAGAACCTTATCTACGCACAAAGCTTGATATACCTAAATATGTTGGGAAAAATTATACTATTGCTGAAATGGCGCAACGATTTAATTTCACAATTAGTGATTTGAAGAAAATAATCGAAGATCGAAAAAATAAGCAGGAAGCTTCAAGAAAGCGAAGGATGAAAGCTAAAAATAAAAAAAATTAGTTGTGTTTTGGTTGAACTAGTTTAAGGAATCAGTTCGTTACCAACAAATTTCAATTCTAGCTAATAATACTTATCACTTCGTAATTCACAACCATAACTTTTAATTTTTAAGTTACTATTTAGACACACTATAAATTTAAGGTGACTTTCAGATATTTACGTGTCTTTCATGCATAAAATCGATTTGATTATATACATTTGCGCCCTTATTAATTTAAAATATTAAGAGATGTTTATATTAATGATAGTAGTTTTTGTTCTAGGGTACACAGCTATTGCCCTTGAGCATCCTTTAAAAGTCGACAAAGCAGCTTCAGCACTTGTACTTGGTATGGCAATGTGGGTTATCTTTGTTTTTGGGCGTACTGATATATTAAGCATGCTCAATGAAGCTGGCCAGTTCCTAAGTCAGTCATGGCGCGAATATGTTCATGAAGCCGGAATACACAATCCCACTTCTGGTGATATGCTTAATTTTATAACTCATCATGATGTAATGCATCATCTGGCGGAAATATCTACGATATTGTTTTTCCTACTTGGTGCAATGACGATTGTTGAAACAGTTGACCAACATCAGGGTTTTAAAATTATTACAGATAGAATTAAAACCACTAATAAAGTAAAGCTGTTATGGATACTTAGCATTCTCACTTTCTTCATGTCTGCAACTCTCGATAATTTAACAACAACAATTGTTTTAATTGCACTACTTCGAAAACTAATTGATGATAAGAAAGAACGTTGGCTATTTGCTAGTATGGTTGTTCTAGCGGCCAATGCAGGTGGAGCGTGGTCACCAATTGGTGATGTAACTACAATAATGTTATGGATAGGAGGACAGGTAACTACACTAAATATTATTCTAATGGTGATACTCCCTAGTTTAGTAACTATGATAGTTCCTGTTGTAATATTATCGTTTACACTGAAAGGTGATGTTACAAGGCCAATACTCGCGGCTCATGAAACTAAAGAATTTACTACACCATTCGAACGTAACTTATTGTTTTATATGGGAGTAGGTGGATTATTATTTGTTCCTGTATTTAAAACAGTAACGCATCTACCACCATACATGGGCATGTTACTTAGTTTGGGTATTATTTGGATTACTACAGAAGTAATGCACCGATTAAAGCCTGATGAAGATCGTCGCACATTAACTGTAATTGGTGTATTGCATAAAGTTGATGTTCCAACAATTTTCTTCTTTATGGGAATTCTATCGGCTGTTGCTGCTATGCAATCTGCAGGTCATCTGACACTACTCGCTGACTGGCTAAATAAAAATGTTGGTGATATTTATGTGATCAACCTGATTATTGGTGTACTATCATCAATTGTTGATAATGTACCTCTTGTTGCAGGTGCAATGGGAATGTATGAAGTTGCACAGGCAGGTGCTACTGGATATCAAGCATATTTTGTTGTTGATGGTATTTTCTGGGAATTCCTTGCATATTGTGCAGGTACTGGTGGAAGTATACTTATAATAGGATCTGCTGCAGGTGTAGCTGCAATGGGAATGGAAAAAATTGATTTTATCTGGTATATGAAAAAGATTAGTATTCTGGCGTTAATTGGGTACCTTGCCGGGGCTGCTGTTTATTGGGGTCAGATACAAATATTGCATTAGATTATCTATAGTATATATAGCCTCGGTTGGAAACTTCCGGGGTTTTTTATTGCCCAACATATCGTTATTTGTAAATATAAAATGGGATAAATACTTATAATTTACTATTAGTAAATCACTCTTAAACACCAACAATTTTCTTACTTTTACACTTTTAATATTTTAAAGGTATGAAGCGCAAGAATACAATAATACTTACCATATCATTTATAGTTTTAATATCTCTAATTTGGTATTTTTCATCTTCCTCTGTTGAAACAGCGAATACTATAACTGTTGAAGTTGAGAAGGGAACCTTTGTAATTGATGTAACTACGACAGGAGAATTGGAAGCCCGGAGTAGTGAAAATATAAAAGGGCCAAATCCAAATGCTTTGCGAAATGCACGTATTCACAGGTATATGATTGAGGATATAGTTCCTGATGGCACAGTTGTAGACTCTGGTCAATGGGTAGCAACTCTCGATAGAAGTGATTTGCAAAATAAGATTACTGATCAAGAGCTTGAAGTAGAGAAATTAGAAACACAGTTTATTAAAACTCAGTTAGATACAACTCTTACTCTAAGAGCGGCAAGAGATGAACTCATTAATTTAGAGTTTACTCTAGAAGAAAAACAAATTGTCGTAGATCAGTCTATCTATGAGCCGCCAGTAACCCAACGGCAGGTTAAAATTGATCTTGAAAAGACACAAAGAGCTTTAAATCAAAATATTGAAAATTATACTATCAAGCATCAAAAGGCTGAAGCCGATATGCGAGAAGTGGCTACAAATCTAATGAAAGCAAGAAGAGAGCTAAACGAATACAATGATCTGAAGAAGGAATTTATTGTTATGGCACCTAAACCTGGGATGGTTAATTATAAGCGCGATTGGAATGGTAAGAAGCAAGGAGTTGGCGCTCAGGTAAGCATGTGGGACAATGTAGTTGCAACCTTACCTAATCTATCGGCTATGAATTCGCGTACTTATGTAAATGAAATCGATATTAGCCGCGTTAGGGCAGGGCAGAAGGCAGAAATTCAAGTAGATGCATTTCCTGACAAAAGTTTCGGGGGAGTAGTTTTTGAGGTCGCAAACATGGGAGAGCAAATGCGAAATTCAAATGCAAAAGTATTTGAAGTCATACTACATGTTGATGGGTTTGATTCAATACTTAGGCCGTCCATGACCACAAAAAACAGTATTATTACTGCGGTAATTGATTCTGTACTTTTTGTGCCAATTGAGAGTGTTAATGTTCTCGATACAATAAATTTTGTGTATACTTCATACCAGAGGAAGCAAGTAATACCTGGTAAAACAAACGAAACAAGTATTATTATACACGAAGGATTAGAAGAAGGTGATGAGGTTTATCTCATTCCACCTGAAGGAGCAGATGAATGGAGTCTTGAGCTATTGGATGAAGCAATTATTAATAAGTATAATGTTCAGCAGAGAAAAAGCGAAGAAGAGAAAAAGACTGATGATGTTGACAAATCAAATATGAAGAAAAGAAGAGGTCGCAAAGAAAATCGTAAGGTGTCTAAACAATAATTAATTCTAACAAGCAAATATAAATTATTCAATTTAATCAAACACTTTGGAACGATATTTCTTAATACTATCTATTTCTCTCGAAGCTGTATTTACTAATAAAGTCAGATCAGTATTAACTGCCCTTGGAATTATTTTTGGAGTTGCAGCTGTTATAGCGATGCTGGCTATTGGAAATGGTGCCCAGCAGGAAATCCTTGAACAGATAAAGCTTGTAGGTCTAAACAATATAATAATCACACCGAAAGATACAAGTACAGGGGAAGATGAAGCCGCTGAGGAAGAGGATGAAACTAAAGCCTTGAGCAAAAAATTCTCCCCAGGACTTACTTTAAAAGATGCCGAGAATATTATGGCAACATTACCAACTGTTGAAAAGGTAAGCCCCGAGATAGTTTATTCAACACCATCAATGCGTGAGGGAAAATATTTAAAAGTAAACCTTAGCGGTGTCACTTCTGATTATTTTACATTGTTTAATCAGGAGTTGAAAAAGGGAACAGTTTTCAATGCAAAGCAGATGGAACTAGGCGCACCTGTTTGTGTAATTGGTACTGAAGTGGTGGCAAAGCTTTTTCCAAAGGAAGATCCAATAGGAAAGCAATTGAAGTGTGGTACAATTTGGTTAAAGGTGATTGGCGTATTAAAGGGGGTTACAGTTAGTGAAAAAGCAGAAGAAATAGGGGTAAGTGGATATAGTAGAAATGTTTACGTGCCTATTAAAACAATCTTACTCAGATATAAGGATCGCTCTCTGATAGCTCAATCAGGATTAGCAGGTGGTTCTGCAATATTCTTTTCTGGAAACAATGTTATGATTACTTCATCAGGAGGTGATGCTGGTAAGGGAGAAAACCAGTTAAATAAAATTGTTGTACAGGTTAAAAAAAGTAGTCAGTTATCATCAACAACTTCAGCTATTGAGCAAATACTAAAACGTAGACACCATGATGTTGATGATTTTGAGATTACTATACCTGAGTTATTGCTAAAGCAAGAACAAAAAACTAAAGATATTTTCAATATAGTTCTAGGAGCAATAGCTGGTATTTCCTTAATTGTTGGTGGCATTGGGATAATGAATATTATGTTGGCATCTGTTATGGAAAGGATTCGTGAGATTGGAGTGAGAAGGGCTATCGGTGCAACAAAAAAAGATATTGTCTTTCAATTTCTGTCCGAGGCAACTTTGATAAGTATTACAGGAGGATTAATTGGAATATTGGTTGGAGTGATCATGGCGAAAATCATTACGGCCACTACAGATATTCTTACAATAGTGTCATTTGCCTCTATAATGTTATCCTTTGGTGTAGCAGCATCAGTAGGGATTATGTTTGGCTGGCTGCCTGCAAAAAAAGCTGCTGAACAAGATCCTGTAGAATCACTAAGGCACGATTAAATTTTTAACGAAACTAAATTTGATCTTTAATCTTTTCCTCGGGTATATGTAAATTTATCCCTTGGATTCCAGGTTGCTCCTTTGTCGCGGGAATAATTTACCCCAACAATAAAACTGTCTTTTTCAATATCGCTAAATACGACCTGAAAAGGATTATTATTTTGCGTTGAATCTCCGTAACTAATGAAAGTATTTTCCACGACAAATGTGCTGTCAGTAAAGTTACCTTCAAAAATTTCTATATCTGATGAAAAATTATTAAACACAGTTATCCTATATTTTTCTGTCGAAGAGTTATATGTGTAATCTACAATATTTGACTGAACAAAAATTCTATCGTACTGTATTTTTTCTTCTATCATATTAGTTGCTATGTAGCTAATAGTAGAGATAGTACTATCAATATTATACCATGAGCCACTCCTAGTCCAAACATCAACTTTTACATTCCATTCTCCAATCAGAAATGCAAGCTTTTTTATTTCAGCACTCCGAGGCATCTCAAAAATACTTTCATCAATATCAACATTAAACTCAATATCTTTAATCTGTAAGATTCTGTCACGTTGACTAAATGTTCTTTCTATAAAGAAAGGAATAACGATGCCATCTACATTTCTGAAATCGTCGAAATATGACTCAGCAGGACTATCATACGCAAAATCAACCCAATCAGATTCGCACTTATATTCTAGATATGTATTAGTATCAAGATACCATGTTTCGGAATGGCCATTGGGTCTTGTAAGTTTAATAACATATGTGTTAATGCCATCAACATTTTGTTCGCCAATCAGTTCTACTTTGTAGCCCTTTTCTTTATATTTATAGAAAGGTGTAAAAAAATCGGCCTTCTGATTAAACACATTAATCTCTGATTTATTTAGCTCTCTGGGAAAAATAAAATCTTGCCAGGGATCAATAGTCCATCCTGATTTTCCATCAAACGATTCAATCACTTTATGTTGTCCAAGATAAAGTTCACTATAGTAAGTACCGTTATCTGTTTTTATGGCAAAAAAATCTTTTTCAACGCTAAATGCTGTAAAGCTGCCAGTAATTTTCATCGACCTAATATTATCCCACTTATCTGTATCTCCATGAGCTTTAATATGCTTTGCAATTATTTCATCTACATCCTGAGCCTGTATAATTGAAAAATTACATATTAAAAAGCTTACAAGGAAAAAGTAATAAACTATTAATTTCATGATAATCCGGTTTAAATATTAATAACTATTTTAACTTGTAACATGCCATTTCGGTTAGGTTCCTGGAGGTATACTTTTCCGTTAGAAAATGAAGGAGCAGTCCATGATTTTCCATTAAGGGCCTGAATTATTGATTCTTCTTTATATGCATCAGGAATTGCATCAACAATAGTTAATTTTCCCTGATCGGAGAGCACAAGTAGCTTATCATCTACCATTATCAGGCTTCCTTTTCCCATGCCTCTTTTTGTCCATTTCACTTCTCCGGTTTCGGCACTTATGCACCGTAATGCAGCTACATGAAATCCAAAAATATATCCATCCAGATAACAACTTGAACTATAATCATTTTTCATACTGTTTCCGTCAATTACCTTATTAACTTTGTTGTTATTGATTTGTACAATTATGAAACCTGGATTTCGAACTCCAGAAATAAATATCTTGTCTTGCCCTATCAGAACAGGCATTGCCTTAATGTTACTGAATGGCATTTGATAGGTCCACAAAGTATCACCTTCTGTATTAAACGAGTATAAAGTCCTTCCATTCGTAAAAATAACTTGCCTCTGACCATCAATCGTAACTAATAATGGTGAATTGTAATATGCATCCCCATTTCCAAATGCCCAATCAACAGTTCCATTTTTTTTGTTAAAAGCAATAAATGCTCTAGAATCTGTGCCCCCTGCTTCCATAATTAGCATCTCATCAACAAGTATTGGAGAAGATGCATCACCCCATCGTGCTGGAACGCTTCCGAATTCTTTAACAAAATCAACTTGCCAAATTAATCTTCCATCTTTTTTTGAATTAGCAGTCAGCTTTCCAAAGCTACTAAAGCTGTAAATATATTCTTCATCTATTGTAGGAGTTGAACTGGGACCGTTACCCCAGTTATCTAAATCAATGAAAATTGAATCAACTTTTGATCTCCAAATTTCGTCTGCATTACTTTCATCAAACGCTGCAATATATTCAGATCCCGACACGCTATCAATTTGTTCACTAATCATGGTATAAACAATGTTATCGGAAATAATTAATTCCGAAAAACCGGAACCAATTTCTTTTTTCCAAATGAGTTCGGGCTTTTGTTCTGACCACTCATATGGTGATAAATTCTCAGTTGAAATCCCATTTCGATTTGGGCCTCGAAATTGTGTCCACCCTTCAGAATTATTATCCTGTGAGTATATTGTTGCTGTTTGGCTGATTATCAATAATGTAATCAACCACATATAAAGTATTTTACTATTCATAATTAGTTTTTTTCATTAATAAAATACGCTTTTACATCATCTCTAGTGTTTTCGTATTTCCTTATTGTACTTGGTTTTTTAATCTTTTGAGAGCAAACTTCTCATCAAAATGAGCATTACTTTCATTGTTCAAAAATTGGTCATAAAAATAGTAAAAAGATGTTATGACTTTTGTTTTTTCAACATACAATACTTGTTATACTACCAACAAGCATTTTTAATCGATGAATGCGTGTGTCAGATAGGGTTAACTGAGGTGGTTTTGCTCTAAATAATAGAGAATCAAGTCAAATATTACCGCAATTAATATACTCTAATTGGAAATTATACAATAACAGAACTAAGCGATTGTTCAAATATTTTAACAGCTTCTACTATTTGGGATTCTGTGACAATCAATGGTGGTATCCAGCGAATAACATTTTTATATGTACCACAACTTAACAATAGCATATTCCTTTTTAGACATTTTTGCAAAACTTTTCCACAGGTATCACTATCTGGCTTCCCATTTTCATCTGTAAATTCTACTGCTATCATGAGTCCTAAACCCCTAACATCTCCCATAACAGGAAATTTGGATTGTAGTATCTTCAATAGGGTCATTAATTGTTTTCCTCTCTGAGTACAATTTTCCAGTAGGTTTTCTTCAAATATAGTATCGATAGTTGCACATGCAGCTGCATTGGGAATTGCTGAACCACCACCATAAGTTCCACCGTGTGTGCCCGGAGTCCAGCTAGACATTATTTCTTTAGTTGAAGCTATAGCAGATATTGGTAAGCCACTACCCAGACCTTTTGCCATAATGATAATATCAGGCTGAACATTTGAATGTTCGAAGCAGAAAAGTTTACCTGTGCGTCCAAAACCGCTCTGAATCTCATCCATAATTAGTAATATTCCATATTTATCGCATACTTCTCTTAGGTGCTCCAGATAGAGTTTTGGAATTGGCACATAACCTCCTTCTCCTAATACAGGTTCAATTATTATTGCAGCAGTTTCATCAGGTGCAGTTTGTCCTTTTAGTAACAAATCCAATTGTTTTATGCAGAAATCGACTGTGGTTTTTTCGTCCCAGCCATAAAAATAGGAGTATGGTGTAGGAGTAACAAATATACCAGTAGTGTGCGGATGATACCGATGTCGGTACACCGTTTTAGAGGTAGTCATTGCCATTGTTAAATGAGTTCTGCCATGAAACGACCCTTGCATAACAATAAGGTTAGGTCTTCCTGTTGCATGTTTGGCAAGTTTAACACTTGCTTCTGTTGCTTCAGCGCCACTGTTTGAGAGGAAAAAACTATTGATATAATCCGGTGTGACTTTGTTTAATTTTTCAACTAGTTCTATCGCAGTTGAAGAAATTACACAGTTCATCTGACCGAAAAGCAATTCTGAAGATTGTTCCTTAATTCTTTTAACAATATTTGGATGACAATGACCAGTATTAACGACCCCAATACCTGATGTAAAATCAATATATTCATTTCCATCTTTATCGAACAGATATATACCTTTTCCTTTTACTACTTCTATCTCTGTTAAATGTGTCCAGACCGGTGATAATAATTCCTTCCCTTCCATAATTTATTTTTCAAATTCAGTGATAAATCAGCGTGCAAGTTAGTAATAACTTTGTTTCGAACTTGGGTGCTTAGAACTACAAATACATCTTATTCTTTTCTTAAATTTTCAATTAGTTGCTTTTGCATTACATATTTTGTTGGAATGTAAATCCAGAGCGCTCCACTAATAAATACAATTACAACTAATATAAAAAGGAATCTACTTGGTCAAATATTGTACAGCAACAATATTGAAGCCACAAAAACCAACATAGATGTTTCAAATTATGAAGCAGGTGTTTATATTGTGAATGTTATGATAGAAGGTGAGGTAGTAACCAAAAAGCTATTTGTTCATTAATTCTATTAACCAGTAGGCGAATTATTCGTGTATTGGTGTCCTAGCAATAAAGAATTTAGTTATAAAGAGCCGTTAATCCATTGGATTAACGGCTCTTCTTATATAAAGCGGGCCATATACTTCCTTAGTTGAAGCCAACCATCAATTGCCCACAAGGTTGGAATACCTAATTCTTTTCTGATACCTAAAAATATTCTTATTGCACATGAAACTAATCTACCAAAGTATTAGTTTTGTATTTATAATTTTTTCGATTAATTTCTTAACCAATTATCCATATATACAATGATATTCTTCACTAGGTTTAGATTAACAGTAATAGCTGTACTAGTATCTATTATTTCAATTACAAGCAAGGCACAACAGCAGGTTAGATATTCACTTAACGATGTAATTGAAATTGCTCAAAAACAATCACCCGATGCTCTTATGGCAAAGCACAGGTTTATTAGTAGTTATTGGGTTTATAGAAACTATAAGGCAAATTACTTGCCTAGCCTTAGTTTTGCTTCAACACTCCCCTCAATAAGTACCGGATTTAAAGATCAGTTTGTTGGCGGCGTTACTACTTCGGTTTTTGAAAATGTGAACCGCTATAGCCTTGATTTATTTTTGGAGCAAAAAATAGGATTTACGGGAGGAACGGTTGAAGTAAGCTCCGGCTTGCTACGTACAGATAACTTCAAAAGCGATACGAGCTGGCATCAGTATACAACTAACGTTATAAATTTAGGGTTAACACAGCCCATTTCAATGTATAATCCAGATAGGTGGGAAAGAAGAATAGAACCACTTAGGTATGAAGAAGCAAAACGTATTTACGTCGAGACCAACGAAAAAATTGCTGTAACCGTTATTGATTACTTTTTCTCGCTTTTACTGGCTCAAATAAACGTGAGTATTGCAAAGAAAAATTATTCTAATTATGATACTCTATATCGAATCGCACAAGGTAGGTATACCCTTGGTAAAATTGCGGAGAACGATTTGTTGCAACTTGAGTTAAATCTGCTAAAGGCAGAATCAGCTGTAGAGGACGCCGATTTGAACTACAATAACAGACTTTTTATTTTTAAGTCATTCTTAAGGATAAAAGAAGAAACAATGATTGAGTTGATTCCCCCTACGGAGACAAATCATTTTGGCGTGGCTTTGCAAACTGCTGTTGAACAGGCAAAGTTTAATACATCAATAGGATTAGAACTCCAACGGCGGACACTTGAAGCTGAACGTGTTGTAAAAGAGGCAAGAAGCGGCAGGTTTGATGCTAACCTATATGCCGGATTTGGACTGGGCCAAATTAGTAATGGTGATATCAGGGATGCTTATACTCAGCCTTTGGATGAAGAATTTGTGTCGTTCCGTATTTCGATGCCAATACTTGATTGGGGTCGTACTCGTGGGGATATAAAAATTGCTGAATCAAATTTAGCCTTGGTTGAAACATCTGTTGAACAAGAGAGAATAGACTTTGATCATAATATCTTTCTGAATGTGATGGAATTTAATATGCAGGAAAAACAACTGCTGATTGCTGCCAAGTCGGATACTGTTGCACAGAAACGATTTGAGGTTACTCAAAAGCGTTATATGATTGGTAAGGTTAATGATGTATTGGAACTTCAAAATGCTCAAATTGACAACGATAACGCAAGAATGGGGTATTACCGTTCGCTTATGACATATTGGAAAAGTTATTATGAAATAAGAATGTTAACATTATATGATTTCCGTAGAAACATGCCTATTACTATTAGTATTGACGACCTTATTGAATGAAAAAAATTTAGGTGAATAATTATTTAATTTGGGAAGTTGGGTAATTATCACTGCTAGTATAGTAATTTACCTAACTTACTAACAATTATGTTTTTATTTTTCTTATTTATAATTATTCTTATTTAAAATAATTAGTAATTTTGCAAACTGGATTCAAAATCCAATTATATAAATAATTTAAAATAGTTAATCATTATTAAATAAATATTATGTCAGTATTAGTTGGTAAAAAAGCACCTTTATTCGAAGCGAATGCCGTAGTTAACGGGGGTGAATTTGTTGAGAAATTCTCACTTGAGCAATTTATTGGAAAGAAACATGTTGTCTTCTTTTTCTATCCATTGGATTTTACTTTTGTTTGTCCTACCGAGATTATTGCATTTCAGGACAAAATAGATGAATTTGAGAAGCGTAATGTTGCTGTTGTGGGATGTTCTGTAGATTCTCAATTTTCGCACTGGGCATGGCTGAACACAGAAAAAAATGATGGTGGTATTAAAGGAGTGAAATTTCCCTTAGTCTCTGATTTATCGAAAACCATATCCGAAAATTTTGACGTACTTGCCGGAACCTATGATTATAATGAAGACGGTGAAGGTATTTTTAATGGAGAACCTGTAGCTTATCGTGGTTTATTTTTAATTGACAAACACGGTGTCGTTCGTCACCAGGTTGTGAATGACCTTCCTTTAGGGCGTAGCATTAATGAAGCTCTACGCATGGTTGATGCATTGCAATTTTTTGAGGAAAATGGTGAAGTCTGTCCGGCAGATTGGAAACCTGGAGAAGATGCCATGGTTGCTGATGCAGATGGTGTTGCAAAGTATCTTAGCGAGCATTAATAATAAAAGAAAGATTATATCTTAAACCATTCATCAATCTTTTGATGAATATTTGGTAATACATTTTTGTGTGTAAACTCATTTGTGTGTTGATCGTAGTCGTAGTTATTTCCCCACTCTTCATGATTGTCAACAATATCATTTACTCCTGATATAATATATTCGAGTTCTTTATTGGTCATAGTAGGATGAAGTGAAATTCTCACAAACCCGGGCTTAATGGATAAATCTCCATTTTTAATTCGTTCAAAAATTCGTTGTGACTCTTCTGGTGAAAGATTTAGTAAAAAATGACTGTATGTTCCGGCACATGCACAGCCACCTCTTACCTGAACGCCGTACCGATCATTCAATAGCTTCACAATTAGGTTATAATGGATATGTTCGAACCAAAATGTCATTATTCCGAGACGTTTTTTTACATTTTCTGCGAGTATATGAATACCTTTTACTTTTGTTAATCCTTCAAATGCTATTTCAATTAGCTCTTCCTTCCTTTGAGCGATTAAACCAGTATTCATTTGGTCTTTTAGTTTAATTGCAAGAGCTGCTCGTATTGCTTGCAAAAAACCGGGAGTACCACCATCTTCTCGTAGTTCAATGTCATCAAAATATTTATGTCCTCCCCAAGGATCTGTCCATTCTACAGTACCTCCCCCTGGCTTGTCCGGCACTTCTATTTTGTATAGGTTACTATTAAATATCATAACGCCTGAACTACCAGGTCCACCAAGAAATTTATGAGGTGAGAAAAATATTGCATCAAGGCACTGCAGAGGGTTAACAGGGTGCATATTAATATCAATATAAGGCGCTGATCCGGCAAAATCAACCATAGCAACACCACCGTAGGTGTGCATAATTTCTGCCATTTCATAAATTGGAGGTATAACTCCTGTTACATTGGATCCGCCAATAAACGATCCTATCTTTAAATCGTAGTCTTTGTGTATTTCTAGTTGCTTAATTAACTCATCTTTGTTTACCAAATTTTCATCATCAGGGTCAAGTATTACAACTTTGGCATTGGTTTCAATCCATGAAGTATGATTGGAATGGTGCTCCATATGAGTTATGAATATAACCGTTCTTTCATCTTTAGGAGTATATTTTTTATCTTCTGAAATATGAGTACAGTTACGCAAACCAAGAATTCGTTGTAGTTTATTGATAACGGCTGTCATGCCAGGTCCAGCAGTAATAATAACATCATTTTCATCTGCACCAACATGGTCTTTTATTATTTTCTGTGCAGCATGATAAGCATTGGTCATTAAAGTTCCAGTTTCGGTACTTTCGGTATGAGTGTTGCCAACATTGCAGCCAATGATGTTGGTCATTTTATCCTCTATAGGTCTGTACAAACGACCGCTGGCAATCCAGTCAGCATAAATCATTTTTTTTATACCAAAAGGAGTTTCAAACTCCAGTTGATCACCAATAGTATTTTGTTTGAATTTTGAAAAATGTTTTTCTAGTTTGTTCATTCACGCTTAACTTTAGTGTGCTTGGTATTTATAGTAGCCATAAAAAGACACAATAACGGAGACTTTTGCAAAAATTATAATATCTTATTATCCTGAGCATAGTAAAGAATCTATAATGTTTATTATTTGTCTAACAGAGACTTCCCTTTGCACGAGGATGAATAAAAGAGGTTTTGCAAAAGTCTCGATAATTGTTGAATCTTAACTTTGTGCGGTAAAATTAAAAATTATTGTGACTAGGAGCTGTTTGTCCAAAAAGATCCCTACAATATTTTAAAGAATAAATCAACAATCTAAACTAAAATCCGAACTTTAGCTCAACTCCTACTAACAAATTTGTTGATTCAATAGTTGTTATTTTATTAAAACCGGGGTACGAAAAAATATCTACTTTATTTGGGTGAAGGATAAACATGCGATTATCCAAATCATCAAACTTTATATCAATAATAATTTCATCTGCATCTGTAATTTTTACATATGATTGGTTTTGCATGTTAAAATGAAATAGCATATTGTCGCTGGAATAGAGAAAATTGTTTTCATCAACTTCGCAAGTATGATGTATTTCAATATTATTTAATTCCATCTGACTTGCAATGTTATTATCTTCAACATTAAATTGGATTATACTTCCAATAGAATTTTTGTTACAAAATATAGTCGCAATATTATTACTCTTTCTCCCATACATTGAAACTGTTTCATAGCTAGTTGGAAAAGACAGGAATTTATTGCCAGTATTTTTATAAAAAGAAACCCAAATCTTATCGTCAGAGTTTCGTGATTTCAAATCTGAAAGCAAGTAATTAGCAGTAGAGCACATATTATTTGGAATTGAATCAGGGAGAACTGGAGTTGTAAATATTTGAACGCCTTCATTAATTGTGAGTCCAATAATGCGCCCGATTGCTGTGCTGAAATAAACTATATTGTTACCTACAAGAATACTGTTGAATTCAGGATATGGAAGTTGAGGATCTTTTGACCATATTAACTCTCCATTAGTACAATTAATAGCCCTTGCCAAATCGGGTAAACTAGTGATAAGATATAGCATATTGGCTTTAGAAGAAATATCCGATCCCGAGTAATCACCACTTATTGAGGTATTTAACCCTAATTGATAATTGTTGTCAAAGTAATTTATTTCAAGCATATTGATTCCGGATCTGCTAATTAAGAAACAACCTTTGTACTTCATTTCTTTATTTAACAAGCTTATCTCACGATAAGTGTGAGTAATCTGTAATAAGTCGCTTACAACAACGTGTAAATAATAAGGCGGGAAGCTATTATCTTCAGACAATGCACTTAATGGCAAATAAATGTCACCTTCATAGTTCTTCCCGCTAGGATACACAAAATCTTGATCTGAAACAGGTATCATATTTTTATCATCTATACTTACCCTAATATATTCAATTGGTTCGTCATGTTCAACTCGAAAACTAACAAAGATTGTGTCAGGAAGTAAATATTGTTGGTTGTTTTCAGGACTAAATATTTCGACGATTGGTTCGTTGATCTTAGTATCTTTTGAGCATGAATCTAACACCCAGATAATTAATATCAAGAACATTGTTTTTAAGATAAGTTTCATGTATTTCCGATTCAATATTCCTTGTCGAATGTAAGCTTTTTATCTGTATATTTCTCATCAAATAAATACTAAAATATATGCTTAAAGATTTGAAACTCGATAATGTGTTATTTATTGACATTGAGACTGTTCCGCAGGTGCCTGATTTTAATAATCTCGACGATAAATTTAAACTCCTTTGGGAAAAGAAAGCAGTATTACTTATGCGGAATAACCCTGATGCAACAGCTGACAAGCTTTATTCAAGTGCAGGTATTTATGCTGAATTTGGAAAAATTGTATGCATATCATGTGGTTTTATGAATGGTAAGACCTTTAGGATTAAGTCCTATTATGGTGATAATGAGAAAGTATTGCTTGAAGATTTTGCCGATCTTCTTTACAAACACTTTAATGACAATTATAATCTGCTATGCGCACACAATGGAAAAGAATTCGACTTCCCATATATAGCGCGTCGTATGCTTGTTAATGGGATAAAGCTTCCTGACATAATAAATCTTGCAGGGAAAAAGCCTTGGGAAGTTAGGCATTTAGATACAATGGAGCTTTGGAAATTTGGGGATTATAAGCACTATACTTCCTTAGAGCTTCTCGCTGCATTATTCAATATTCCTACACCTAAAGATGATATTGATGGGTCGATGGTGGGCAATGTTTATTGGGTAGAGAAAGATTTGGATCGGATTGTAAAATATTGTCAAAAAGATGTTATAACAGTAGCTCAACTATTAAGAAGATATCTTGGCCTACCAATGATTTCTGAGGCGGATATCGTTGTAAGTTAGACGAAATCTTTTGTTATTATATAAGTTAATATTCAGGTGTTGAAGTGGTTAAAAAAATATCAGAATAGTTATCAACACTTTATTAACTTTCTTCCAATATTTGTATTTTTGATCGTATGGAAGATGCTAAAAAAGATACCAGAAAACCGAGTTTAAAAAAAAGCCCAAGCATTTCTACACAGCTGCTTGCTGAACATGGAAAAGTACAGCCTCAGGCCATTGATCTTGAAGAGGCCGTTCTTGGAGCTATGATGCTCGAAAAAGATGCTGTGAGTGCGGTTATCGACATTCTTTCTCCTGCTGTTTTTTATAAGGATAGCCATAAAAAGATTATGGGAGCCATTGCAAGTTTGTTTACAAAATCTGAACCAGTCGACATACTCACTGTTACCAACGAACTAAAAAGCACAGGTGAACTTGAGATGGTAGGTGGCCCTTACTATATTACAATGCTTACAAGTCGGATTGCCTCAACTGCAAATGTTGAGTATCATGCAAGAATAATCCTTCAAAAACATATTCAGCGGGAGTTAATCCGTATATCTTCTGTAATTATTAAAGATGCCTTTGAGGATACGACAGATGTTTTTGATTTGCTTGATAAGGCTGAGAGCAATCTATTTGCTGTTTCGGAATCAAACCTGAGACGAAATTTTGAAGATATGCCATCATTGATTAAGCAGGCAATCGTGGATATTGAAAGTGCTAAAGACTCAGATGAGCATATGCGTGGCGTACCTTCGGGATATGTTGATTTGGACAGAATAACTTCAGGATGGCAGAAATCAGACCTTATCATACTTGCCGCACGCCCATCAATGGGTAAAACAGCTTTTGCTCTGAATATGGCGCGGAATATAGCAGTTGAATTTAAAAAACCAATTGCTTTCTTCTCACTTGAAATGTCATCAGTTCAGCTTGTTACAAGGTTAATATCCAGCGAAACTGAATTGAAATCTGATAAACTTAAAAGGGGTGACCTGGCAGGTCATGAATGGCAACAATTAACAGATAAGGTTTCTAATTTGGTTGATGCTAAAATGTTTATCGATGATACACCAGCACTATCGATTTTTGAATTAAGGGCAAAATGCAGAAGGTTAAAGCAACAACATGATATTCAGATGGTTTTTGTTGATTATCTACAGCTAATGAGTGGTGGAACTGATAATAGGGGTAACCGTGAACAAGAGATTAGCCATATTTCAAGATCACTGAAAGCCTTAGCAAAGGAACTTGATATACCGGTAATGGCTCTGTCTCAATTAAGTCGTGCTGTTGAAACCAGACCTGGTCAAACTAAACGACCTATACTATCTGACCTACGAGAGTCAGGAGCTATTGAACAAGATGCTGACCTGGTTCTGTTTATTTATCGGGCAGAATATTATAAAATTGACGAGTTCGAAGATGGGTCACCAACTCAGGGGGTATCAGAAATCATAATTTCAAAACATCGTAATGGTGCTGTAGGAGAAGTGAAATTGAGATTTATTGCTGACTTTGCCAGATTTGAAGACTACTCACACATCGGACAAAGATATTCTGTAGAAGATGTTAGTTCAGGAATTAAAAATTTCCCATCGAAAATGAATTCTATGACTGATGATGAATCTACTCCGTTTTAAACCTAATGCTCTTATAGATATTATTTGCATCAAAATAATAAAATTAATACTAAAATAAAATCGGGTTATAATCCAAAAAAGGAAAAGCACGGTATTAACCATAATTAAAAAAAACTGAAAGTATGAAAACTAAAATTAGAATTTCGCTATGGACTTTGATTGGTCTGTTTCTGTTTAGCATTTCAGGAGTATTTGCTCAAAAAAGTGTTGAGTTACAATATAATCTTAACAAAGGAGATAAGTACCTTTTTATAACAGACATAGATATGGACATGACCTTCGATGCTAGGGGAACTACTACAACTATGAATTCGGTGATGGGAATTCAAATGACTTCTCTTATTAATAATATTGACGGTAAAGAAATTACTCAGGAAATTACAATTGATAGAATAAAGATGAATCAGCAAATATTTGGGATGGAGCTAAACTATGACTCAGGGGATTCCTCAACTTTCACTTCCGGTATGGGAGCCCAAATAGGCGAACAAATGAATAAAATTATTGGTGCAACTGTAATGATTATAATGGACAATCATGGCAATTATAAAGAAGTAGATTTTGGTAGTATAACTGATAATAGTGATTTGATTGATAATTTTGGATCAGGCAATTCCTATGCCGTTTACCCTGAAAAGAAAGTAAAGGTTGGGGATAGTTGGGAAACAGATATAAAACCTTTAGAAAAGAGCGAAATGAAAGTACATGTAGTATATACTCTCTTGAAGATGACTCGAAAGCAGGCTGTAATTGGAGTTGAAGGGGTTCTGTCTGGAAATGAGGTTGAAGGACAAGAAATTAATTTGTCAGGGACAACCACCGGAGAAATGATAGTTGATAGAAAAACAGGAATGCTAATTCAATCAACAATCGACACGGAAATTGCGTTGGATCTTGAAAGGGGAGATGTTAAAATTCCTGCTACTATGATGAGCACCTCTGAAACGAATGTTAAAAAAGCAAACTAAACAGATTATACCATAAGAACTGTTAAGGCTTCTTTAATTTTATCTAGAGATATTAAAGTCTGGGCATATTCATGAAGCTTCTTGGCGTCATCTTTAAGATTTATTATTTTACTGTCTTTTCTAAAGATTTCAATTTCATCTTCAGTAGGGAGCTTATCAAGATTTCCAAACTTTCCTAGTTCGTTACCCGTAAGATAACGACTTAACCTTATGTGTTCTGGCAAGGCATCAACACCTATTCCATGTGATGAACTTGGTTTAGGTACTCTAAATTTTGCACTTCCAGATGTTCTTACATAGTAATCTTCACCTAGTCGCCCTACAAGATCAAGTTCGTCTGGGTTGATTGTTCCATTTATATCTAATATCTTTTCATCAATGTGTATGCAAACAATCTCACAAATGACTAAATTGCCAGAACCAGGGTTTCCACTTATTTCAATTAGTTCGCGTACTTTGCATTCAAATTGAATTGGTGATTCAGCTACTCTTAAGGGTGTAACCATACTCGATTCTACTGGTGTTAACCCCGACTTAACAAACTCATTTACACCTTTCTCGTACTCAGTGCTCGTCAGACTCATCTGATAAACCATATCATAGGTTACAGCATTTATTACCACTTCCGGAATTTCTTTCAGATTTTCAAATGTGTGCTTAGTAGTATTATCACGGCTTCGTCGTGAAGGAGAAAAGATAAGTGTCGAAGGGTTGACACCAAAAGCATTATAAAAACTAAACGGAGCTAGGTTATGGTTTCCTTCTTTATCAACAGTTGATGCAAATGCTATTGGTCGAGGTGCCACACTGCCAAGCAATAGCTTGGCCAATTTTTGATTACCGTATTCAATTGGATTAATTTTTAACATTGTGATTATTTTGGTGGTAATATTTTCGTTACACATTCTCCAAAACCTATTCGATAATCATCATTATAAGCATAACCACGCATAATTATTGTATCATTATCCGAAATGAATTTCCTGTATGAGCCATCATTAAGTTTTATGGGTTTAGTTCCTCGCCAGCTAAGTTCCAACATCGAACCATATGACTCTCTAGAGGGACCTGATATTGTACCTGAACCATACATATCACCAACATTAATATTGCAACCATTAACAGTATGATGTGCCAATTGCTGATTCATATTCCAGTACATATACTTAAAATTCGAACTAGTAATCACAGTTTCAG
Organism: Bacteroidota bacterium; assembly: GCA_002686705.1. The sequence goes on along the minus strand of NYYH01000031.1, from coordinate 21,752 downwards.
TACTATTTTCGGGCATTAATGATACTTCCAGCTTGACATCAATGTTTTTTTTGCCTTTTGTTTTTAGATATGGAAGGACAGGAGGATCTTGTTTCGGGCCTTCAACAAAAAATGGTTGTAATGCCTCCAAAGTTATAATCCACGGCGATATCACCGAACCAAAATTTTTACTCAGAAATGGTCCAAGTGGTACATATTCCCATTTTTGTATATCACGAGCAGATAGGTCGTTAAATAGTACGAGCCCAAATATATATTCACTCGCTTCATCAACTGTTATGTGTTGCCCCAATTTTGAACTTCTTCCTGTAATAAATGCTATTTCCAGTTCAAAATCTACCAACTTCGATGGACCGAATTCAGGTACTTCCGAATCATCAGATTTGGTTTGCCCCATTGGCCTGTGAATATTTGTTCCAGAAACAACTATTGAAGAGCTTCGTCCATGATAACCAACCGGTATATGCCTCCAATTTGGTAACAATGCATTATCAGGATCACGGAACATCATACCTATATTTGTGGCATGTTCATAGCTAGAATAAAAATCTGTATAATCGCCAACATCAACAGGCATAATCATTTCAACATCTTCAAGTTTATGTAAGCAAACTTTTCTTGCTTTTTCATTTTCCCTAAGTTCATTATTGTTAATATTGAAGAGGTCAGAAAGTTGTTGCCTGACTGCAGACAAAATATCAGGACCAAGCTCCATAAAATCGTTTAATACTGGCGAATAAAAAACACCGAAATTATCAATTTCAAGAATGTCAAAATACCCAAAATCCGTTAATCCTGAAAGGTCGATTACTGTATCACCTATTCTTGTTGCAGGGCGAGGGGTTTTACCATTAGGTTTGATAATCCCAAATGGAATATTTTGAATTGGAAAGTCACTATTTTCTGGAACGTGAATCCAAGTTTTCAATTTAGGGTTATTGGCTTTTATCATTTATCCTGTTAAATATCAATAGATTAAAAAGTATTTTTAATAAGGTTGCAGACGTATTGAGACCTTAGAGTGCCGAAAGTTAATTAAATATGTTATAATGTTCCACGACTTTGTTGTTCTAATTCAATAGCCTCAAATAATGCCTGAAAATTTCCTTTTCCAAACGATATTGCATTTTTTCTTTGAATAATTTCAAAAAAGAAAGTGGGACGATCTTCAACTGGTTTTGTAAACAGCTGGAGTAAATAACCTTTATCATCACGATCGATTAATATATGATGATTTCTTAGTACCTCTATATCTTCTTCAATTTCCCCAACTCTATCAAGAATACTATCATAATATGTATCAGGTACATGTAAAAAATCTACACCTCTTGCTCGCAATTCTTGAATTGTCGAAACAATATCATTGGTAGCAAGGGCGACATGTTGAGATCCCGGACCCTTATAAAAATCAAGATATTCTTCAACTTGTGATTTTCTAAGACCCTTTGCTGGTTCGTTAATAGGAAACTTAACTCTCATATTATCGTTAGCCATTACTTTGCTTTTAAGGGCAGTAAATTCTGTTGAAATGTCCTTATCATCGAATGAGATAAGTTGTTTGAATCCCATAACATCACTATAATATGCTGCAACCTTGTCCATTTCATTCCAGCCAACGTTTCCAACAATATGATCAACATACATAAGTCCTGTTTCTTTTGGTTGAAACTCAGGTTCCCAGTCTGTAAAACCAGGTAAAAAAGATCCATTATAATTCTGCCTTTCAACAAATATATGCACAGTGTCTCCATAGGTTTTAATCCCCGACAGTACAACTTCACCTTTTTCATCGAACTCAATTTTTGGTTCAAAATATGGCTCGGCGCCTTTTTCAGTTGTTTCTTTAAAAGATTTTCTGGCATCATCAACCCAAAGTGCTATTACCTTTACTCCATCGCCATGTAATTTATGATGGTGAGCTACATCAGAATTAGGTGTTAAGGCTGCTGTTAGGACAAAAGTTATTTTATCTTGCCGTACCACATATGATGTTCTGTCTGTGAGACCTGTCTCTAGACCGGCATATGCCACAGGTTGAAATCCGAAAGCAGATTGGTAATAATGAGCTGCTTGTTTCGCATTTCCTACATAAAACTCTATATAATCAGTTCCATTTATTGGTAGGCTACTAGATTTACTTTCCATCTTTATAGATAATGTTTAAATACTTAAATGAATAAATGTCAAAATTATAATTAGTTAATGAGAGTGTCATTGAAGCCAGCTTTTATAATAGTCTGGATCTTCAATCTCTAAAGCAGCAGTTGTTAATTTTAAAGGTTTAAAAGTATCAACCATTATAGCATATTCTTGAGTTTCCTTTTGGCCAATGCTCCGATTAACTGCTCCTGGATGTGGTCCATGAGGTATCCCCATAGGGTGTAAAGTAATTTGACCTTGCTCAATATTATTTCTGCTCATGAAATCGCCGTCAACATAATATAGTACTTCATCAGAATCAATATTACTATGATTGTATGGTGCCGGAATAGCCTTTGGATGGTAATCATATAGTCGTGGAACAAAAGCACAAGTAACCATAGCGCTTGTCTCAAAAGTTTGATGAACTGGTGGCGGCTGGTGAATGCGTCCTGTAATGGGTTCAAAATCATGTATTGAAATAGCAAATGGATAAAGGTATCCATCCCAGCCAATTGCATCAAAAGGATGTGTTTGGTAATGATATGGGAATATCATATCATCCCTTTTGATCTTAATCAAAAAATCACCAGTGCTATCATTAGTGATAAGATTTTGTGGCGAGCGGATATCGCGTTCATAGTATGGAGAGTGCTCTAACAACTGGCCTGATTTATTCATATATCTTCTCGGAAATCTTAAAGGTTGTTTCGACTCTACGATAAACATTCTATTTATTGTATTTTCGAAAGCAAATTGATAGTTGGTTCCTCTTGGGATAATGAGATGGTCACCTTCTTTATATTCCAATTCACCATATACTGTTTTTAAAATCCCACTTCCCTGATGGATAAATATCATCTCATCCGATTGAGCATTTTTAAAAAAGTATTCTATCATAGACTTTTTTGGTGCTGCTAATATTAAATTTACATCATCGTTAGTAAGAACAATTCTTCTGCTTTTAAGATAGTCATCTTCAGGTTGAATACTAAATCCATTAAAAGAACGATTTTGAAGATTATTACTCACAGCGATTTCAGGGATTACATCTAAAGGTTTGTCAATCTTTAAAACTTTTGTAGGTGCATGATTATGGTATACTATTGAATAAATATCTGAAAACCCTTCAGCTGAGACAACTTCTTCAGAATAGAGGTCGCCATTAGGTTTTTCGAATACAATGTGTCTTTTTTTTGGTACTTCACCACGTATTTGATAATGCGGCATTTTTATTTAGATTAAATTAAAATAAGTGCAAAGATAGAAAATAATAAAGTGAAAATAGAAAGGTTAAAAAGAAAATACTGAGAATAAAAAATCCTTAATAGAATATGGACTATAAATTCAGAATGTATTGAAGTGATATGTTTCGCATAGGCTCAGCTTTTAGAGGCCTAAGTGAATACATCCTGTTCAGCAGGTTTGATGTAATTAATGAAACTTTATGCCTTAATCCTAATTCATAGCTTATCCTATTATCGATAACTACATTGCCATTATTATGGGTTTCGTAATACTTCCTATATAATATTGGTTGAGTAGTCCCACCAGAAGCAACAGTTGCATCTTCAAAGTCAAATATTGCTTTGTCAAGATTCTCAATTTTACTAAAATATTTGAGACTGAACCCAGCGGAAAATCTTTTACAATTTAACTCCACGTCCATTTTAATAGTATGTAAGAAACGATATTTCAGTATATGGTGGCTTGGGTTAACACTTGTTGTTTCGTATGAGAAATCTTTGCTTCCACCAGGGCTATAATCTTTAGCAAATACATAGTTAGGTTGCAAGGTTACAGGTAATATATATGTATAACCAAACAAAGTATTGAATGTAAAATCGTCAGAAATTTTAAGTTGTCCTGTAAGCGATATATCAATACCTGTAACTTTCGATCTTCCTGTGTTAACAAATTTAAATCCGGCAATGGCAAATGAATAAGTTGAATCCCAAAAACCAAACAAATATTCGATTGTGTTATTATACTCCTGATAAAACAGCGCAATGTCTAAATAGCCATAATATTTTGCAAACTTGAAGCCTTGCTTTACACCAATTTCTGAATTCCAACTGGTTTCAGGTATCAGATCAGGATTGTCAAAAACTCCAAAACTACCAACAGTTGTTTTGATGTATCTTTCAGTAATTGTGGGAAATCTATAACCTTGACCCACAGAAGCCCTCAAATATGTCTCCTGCCCTAATTTAAACGATGTTCCTATTCTTAATATTGGCTTATTGTCGCGTATCGTATCATTAATTTGATAGTTTTCAAACCTTACACCTGCAGAGAAATTCAGCAAATTGCCAATCTTTTTTTCGATCTCCATAAAAACAGAAGTGTTCCACAAATAATTTGAGGGCGAACCAGAAGCCTCATAGAGATGTGCATATGAATATGTATACTGATTTGTAACACCAATGATAAAATCTAATCCACCAAGATTTTTAAAACTTTTGCCAAATTGATAATTATTATAAACAAAGAGTGATTTTGTAGATTGATTGTTGTTAGCTTCATTATTTGAATACATAACCCTTGAAGTGAACTCATGCTTGAAACCCATGCTTGAGTAAAAATTTACAAACGGATCTAAATAGAATGTAGTGTTTTTTGAAAGTAATACTGCACCTGGATATGCTCTGTAGAAATTAGTTGTGTCATCTAACCATGCAAACACAGTACTAGACTTATGGTACATTATATTACCATTTAGACCATAATCCAATCCTTTAATTTTTTTCGAACGATGTCTTAAGTTAAAATTTAACCTTACTTTTCGGTTAGCCATTTCATCATCACTAATAGGTACTGTATCTATTACCAAAGGACCAGGAACCGGTGCGCCTAGATAACTCTCGTTTGCTGAGAACATCCCACCAATAACAAGATCAGTATGCCCGTTACCAAGTTGCTGTGAATGTAGAAAACTTGCTGATGCTTTATAATTAATTCCTTTCCACCATGCAACTGCTGGCGATCTTGGAGATGAATAAAAACCTGTGGAAACTTTTACTTTAGTATATGGTTGAATTCCGGGGTAATTGGTTCGAATATATATAGCTCCACTTAACGCTGATGCACCCGAAAGTACTGATGAAGCTCCTTTAACAACCTCAATTTGTTTTATGTTTTCCACTGGAATCAGAGACCAATTAGTTTTGCCGGCATCTCCAGATGTTACAGGAAGATTGTCGATAAAAACTGCAACTTTGCTTCCAACGCCAAAAGTAAATCCACTACCACCTCTTATTTGAGGTTCTTCATCCAAAATTGTTAATCCTGGAATCATGTCAAGAATTGTTTCCACAGATTCGGTATTCCTTGCATCAATAAGCCTGGGTGTCATTATTTCTATAGAAACTGTTTGGGTTTCAATACTTTTGTCGAATTTCCCAGCCCGAACAATAATCTCATCAAAATTAGTGCTGAATGGAACCATCTCAAAATTAATATGAATAGTACTATCTGAAGTAATGTTGATTTGTACGGTTTGAGATTTCATGCCGGTATATGAAATTATGAAAATATGATTACCAATTGGTAGTGAAAGTGAAAAATAACCGTTAAAATCACTAACAGTTCCCACCGACATGTCTTTTTTAAGATAGATGTTTGCTCCAATGAGCGATTCGGAAGTTATTTGATCTAATACTCTCCCCGAGAAAATCCCATTATTTTGACCAAGTACGCTACATAAAGGAGAAATACAAAACAAGAACAACAAAAAATTGAACAAGGTGGTTTTGCCGTATATTCTTGTTTTCATGCAGATCAACAAAAGTTGTTTATGTTTTGGTTAGTAGAGATGATTAGCATCAATTGATTATTACTTTTCTTGTAAATGCTTTTTGCGAATTATTGGCAATTACTATATATAAACCCATAGGTAGTTCCCCAATATTAACTGTGCTGTTTTCACCAGATGTAATTTGACTTTTTAGCACGGTTTGTCCATTAATATCAACTAATCTTAACTCATATAACTGCTTGTTGTTATCTCCAATAAGGAAAATTAATTGTTGGTTTTTCACAATTACTTCGAAATGGTTTTCAGATAACTCATTTACTGAATTTCCGTTATAGATGAACTCAAAATCATCGAAAAGAGCAGTACTTCCTTCTAATGCATCAGTACCATTGCCTGAAGTTATAACGGCAAGAAAATACTCAGGGTTGCTACTAGAAGTGTAAATAAAAGGTGCTAAAAATCTAGTCCATTGAGTTACTTCTTGTGTGGGTAGTTCATAATTAGCTTCAGCTATGGAATTGTTTAAATAACCAGGTATATGGGCTTCTCCTGTGTGCAACAGAAATTTAACAGTACCAAAATCGCCTATAGCAGGATTGCATTTAAACCAGCCTGCAATACTATCTGGTCTGTCAGTTAGCACTCCGTGCCATTGTTTATTATTCACATCTGTAAATACATAACTCGAATCAGTATTCAAATTTGCATGAACGCGTCCATTTGTTATCATTCCTGTAGCTACATCATTAATTAAAGCCACATAAAAATTAAATAGGCTTAGAGAATAATTACCAGAATGAGCATCGGTACTTCTTCCCCATACAACAGGGGCAAAACCATTAAGGCCTGGATCGTCTGATGTTTTTATCGAACTCCAGTGTTTTGGTTCATCTGTGCCAACTTCAACATCTTCCCATTGTTCAAATCCGGGATTTTGCATTTGTTGTTGAGCAGCAAGTGTGCTAATTAATATTATTAGCGAAAATAATGATGTTATAAAAGTTTTCATATTTATAATAATTAAATGTTAGAACCTGTAACCTATTTGGATCATATATCTTAATCCCGGACCGAAAGTAAACAAAGAACCATTGTCTTTTATTGATTTTTCTTCAAGAAGTTTATCAATTCCTGGGAATCTTGCCACCAGCACATCGTAAATAGCTTGAATATACTCACTATCTTTATCTACCTGTAAATTACCACTTATCCCCAATTTGGCTGAATATGTGGCTAATGCAGGACCAATAAAGATCAAATCGATTGTTAAATTATTTTTAAGAACAAATTGATATCCAAGCTCAACTCCGGCACTTATTATACCTATGTTTCCGTTTAAGATCAGATCCCCTTTTGCGATTGTACTATTCACTATTTTGAAACTACTCTCAAATTCATAGTAATGAACAGAACCGAAAATACCCCAGTATAAGCCATCCGGTGCTAAACTTGGATTTCGCTTTTTAAAATAGAATCGTTTATCACCAGATTTGTGAATCCCCAATTTTTTTTGTTTTTTTGAATATTGAAACTGTCGGCCAAACTGATTGAAGGAAGTACAAAGAATCCAGCATTTACAGAGAATGAACGATGATTTGAAGTAACTCTTTCGTAAGAAATATTAATGTTCCTATAATTCCAGATCATTGGAGTAATATTCCACTTAAGGATATTTCTTTTAAGAACCAGGTTAGTGGACTCTTGTTTTTTGACCTTCGTTTGGCCTAGAAATTCTTTGCCCTCAAGGCATTGCATATTATTTTCTAGTTGACCTTGTACAGAGTAGGTAATCGCTAAAATTAGTATAGATATCATGAAAATTGTCTTCTTCATTTCACTCTCTATAGTGATATTGGAGGTAAATGTAATAAAAAACCGGGAAAACTGTATATGGCAATCTCCCCGGCTGATCATTTTATGAAGAATAACTTTTAGAATATGTAAGAAATGCCAATATTAATTCCTAGCCATGAATATGAAGGTTGGTTTTTTGTTTTAGCAGCGAGATTGTATTTAAAATTTACATTCACGCCAGCATTGCTGCTGCCAAATGGCATTATAACTCCAACTTCAGGAGCTACGCCAAAATGCCATTCTTTTCCTTGAACATAATACATGCCCATAAAATCACGTGATTCTATATAATAAGGACCAATACCAGTTCCGATATAGGGTTGTATTTGTCCTTGAGAGAAATAGTAATGTGCTGTAACCATCAGAGGCATCACATTCAAATATCTCCTTTTGTAACCATATGTTTTAGTAGTATTTTGTTCTTGAAGTGTCCAATCGAGATTTTCATAAAAAACGCTCCAGGCGCCAATACCGCCAACGGTTATCTGATCGGTAACAAAACCGCGTCCTTCAATTGAGAAACCCCTAAATGATGGATTACCAATAAAATCTTTGGTAGTCCCCATTGGGAAACCCATATTCCAGTTGAAACTCCAAATTCCACCACCTTGTGCCATCGAAGAAAAGCTAATAAGTACTACAAAAATTCCTGTTAAAAATATCTTATTTTTTTTCATGAGTTAGTTTGCTTAAGGATTAAAATTAATTTCCAGTTTTTAGTTCAGGTGATTGCTTAAAGGCCTGATCGATTGTGCTTTTTATTCTTGAGTCAATGTTTGATCCCTGAAGCACTCCGTTTATTCCTGCCATCCAATACACAGGGTGGATAGTATCATTATCTATCACTCTGATATCTGAAGGATTAAACATTTCAATTCGAAGAGTCCCCGTTGTATATGAGGTTACATAAGGAACGGGTGGATAATATCCTGGGTAGCCCCATCCTGGGTAACCCCAACCTCCCCATCCCCAACCGGGACCGTAATATGGATACCAATAATATACACTAATATTTTTTGTAATAATACTTGAAGCAATTACAACCAGATGAGGAGTAATGGTTGTGTCAGATCCGTCAATCCGAGTGTACCCCATGCTTTCCATATTCGTAGCAATTGTCCCCAAAATCAAAGCTTTGGGTTGGTCTTTAGGGATTGAGGCTGTATCAAGTGGTAGAATGGTGTCAGGCATATAATAATTACTATAATTACTAAAGGTGACGGAATCGTAGTAGTTTGTTACAACTATATCTGTTTCCGTTGGGCTAATGCTGTCATCAGGATAACATGATGATAACATTAGAATAGCTGATGGTAAAATTATTACCAGCAGTAATTTAATAGATGAAATTTTTCTCAACATAACTATTTTTTTGAAAAGGTTATTAAATGATTTGTTTTATAGTACAAATTTATATCTTTTTTGTTATATACTATTTTAGTTAAAAATATCAATTATTTATTTCCACCAAACCTAAATGTTGCCGAGATATATATGTTAACCCCAAAAAAATATACATCCATTTTGTCTTCAAGTGGACCTTGAAGCACTCTGTTATCTTCAGCATTGTATTCAACAGGATCTGAGAAATTTGCAATCTGTCTTTGGTTTTTGTCATATCCAAATGAGAACTCTCCACCAGCCACCAATTGATATCTCTTTAAAAAATAAAATTGAACACCACCTGTGAGGTGATATATATTTATATCAGCAGTATTAACCGTATTATAATCTGAGTACTCTTTGTAATTTGCATTGATAATATTATTGAAATCGGTACGAATTCCACTTAAAAACATTAAATCCTTATTTAATTCCCATCTGTATCCAACAGCAACATTTAATACAGGTCTGGCAACATCTACTATAGATAACCAATCCTTATTATCGAGCTTGTCATAAATAATGTCTGATGTAATATCTTCTCTTACAGGTGTATCTATCATTTTGTATGGCTTAATGTGAGAAAAGTATTCCATTGTAAAATATAACCGGTTGTTAGCACTATTGATTTCATAAATAAATCCAAAAGAAACTGAAAAAGGAAATTTTATTCTTGCGTCAAGGTTTCTTTTAGTTTGGCCATTTACGATAACATAACCGGGCATGAATTCGCCTGTATCTTGGTTTGTAATATTACTCATCCTTTGCTCACGATACGCTTCCTTCTTAGTTGAAAATAACGAGAACGATTGCGTTGTAAAGTTTAGCCCGAATCTCCATTTATCTAATACGTAAGTAAACCCAAGTTTGGCAATTAATCTGTAATCAATAAATCTGAATGTTTCTATGTCCGCTGCATCAGAAACAAGTGCTGGATTAGGAACTCCATCTACCCACAAAGTGTCAGTAGTAGAGAAAGCAATTGTAGTTGTTGAAGTTCGATATGAAAAATAAGCAGCTGAAATAAATAAGCTTGCTCCGATTTTGAATTTCTCAGAGATATCATATGAGCCTGCGACACCAAACCAATTATCTGAATATTCCAGAAAATATCTGTAGGCTACATTATAGTTTTCGAGACCTGGGCTACTACTAATTAAATCTATTTCCCGTGAGTTGTAATAATTTATATCAAAACGTTCCTTCATCCGTGTTAAAAAAGTAAATGCCAAAGCAAACTTGCTATCTTTTGGTCGATAACTGTATGATATAAACTGGGGTTGAACATTAAAATAGAGATTTGTAATATCTATATCGGTACCTAGCGCATCTTTAAAATAATATACTCCCCAAGTTAGTAATGAAGCAGCAAACGACAGGTTAGACCCATTTTTTATTTCGGATATGGTTGCAGGATTAAAGAAAATTGATGTATTACCTCCATCACCTGCAACAACAGCTCCTGAAAGTAATGATGATTGTGAATTGAAATTAAACGACCAATAGTGGTTCATTAACTGGCCATGTGAAAGAGTACTTATGATTAATCCTGACAAAAGAATAACCAGGCGTAATTGTCTTGAATACTTTCTCATAAGTAGTAATTTTTTACTAAAGTAAATAAATTTAGTAAAAACCTGAAGTATCAATTTCTAATAATAACTCTTAATTAAACAATGGGTTATTCAATACCGGAATAATATTTCATGAATTGAACGCGTTCATAAGCTGCAGGATTATTTGATTGTTTGATGCTCATTTTTCCTCTGAACTCTTCAATTGAATTAAAATTCTTTTTGTCCATCCAATCGTTAATTGCATTCACCATGAATTGTATTTCTTTAAATCCCTTTTTGTATAGTACAGAAGCTATCTGAACAGCTTTAGCGCCAGCCAAGATTTGTTTAATAGCAGCTTTTCCATCATGAACACCGGTTGAAGCGGCAATGTCACACTTCACATTTTCACTTAACATTGCCACCCACCTGAGTGACTGTGACAGTTCTGTAGGTGAACTGAAAACATTTGTTGACTTTATCTCAAAACTGTTGATATCAATATCGGGAGAGAAGAAACGGTTGAACAAAACAAGGCTCTTAATTCCCGTCCACGAAAGCATTTCCATTGTTTTTGCTAATCCCGAAAAGTAGTAGCTTAATTTCAACGCAACTGGAATATTTACAATCTTCGTTACTTTTTCAACAATATCGAAATATATTTTTTCATTGTCAGTACTACTCTTATTAGGGTTTGATGGTAATATGAAAATATTCAATTCAAGGCCATCAGCACCCGCATCTTCAATGCTTTTTGCAAAGTTCACCCATTCATTACTAGTCATACAATTTATTGAAGCAATTATAGGTATATCAACTTTTGCTTTGCATTCAGTAATTAAATTCAAGTAAGTGGCTATATCATTTTCAGCACTATAATTCTGAATATAATCTAAAGCCTCTGGATAATAGTTGTTCAATTCATCCTGCTCAAAAATACGATTCGCGGTTTGTATTATCTGTTCTTCAAACAGTGATTTCAAAACAACTGCACCTGCTCCTTCTTTTGTGATTTCAATAACATTCTCAATGGAGTTTGTTAAACCCGAACTGCCAACAATTATTGGGTTTTTGAGCTTTAAACCCATGTAAGTTGTTTCAAGATTTGCCATTTATCTTAATAATTAATTTTATTGTAAATAGATTGTTGTAAAAATAGCAACTTATGTCTAATAATAATTAAATAATGAAAATTAAAAATTTGTCTAAATAAGGCATCGAATTTTGTAAAAGTATGTTTCGATATAATTCAGGACTATTATTATTCAAACAAACTGAAGAAAGCAGAACCTTAATCGTAATCTTTCATCGTGTGTATGTATATTTGCAAAAAATGATTATTTTGAAAATATAACCGTATAAGTGAAAAAAATACTCATTATACAAACTGCCTCACTTGGAGATGTCATTCTAAGCACCCCACTTATCGAAAAACTACATCATTTTTACCCTAATGCACATATAGATTTTTTGTTAAAATATGGTTATGAAGGGATACTCCTAAAGCATCCAAAATTACGACATGTGATTGTTTGGGATAAGACAGAAAAAAAGTACAAACACTTAAAAGAGCTAATTAAAATTGTCAGAAACAAAAAGTATGATTTGGTTGTGAACGTACAACGTTTTTTTTCTTCAGGTTTAATTACAACATTCTCGGGTGCAGAAATGAAAGTGGGGTTTGCAAAAAATCCACTCTCAATATTCTTTACAAATAGGATTGTACATACAATTAATACATCTGCCAACAGCCCACATGAAACTGAACGTAACTTGAAATTAATTGAGCATCTAACGGATAGCGATTCATTTTCTGTAAAATTGTATCCCTCAAACCAAGATATGGCTTTGGTCTCTCAATATAAAACGAAGAAATACATCACAATTTCTCCAGGCTCATTATGGTTTACAAAACAGTTCCCTGAACAGCAATGGGTTGAATTTTTATCATTAATTGAAAAAGATATAACGGTTTATTTGCTTGGATCGCCAAAAGAAAGAGATTTGTGCGAGAGAATAATTGATAAATCACATCACCAGCTAAGCCTTAATATGGCTGGAAAACTAACTTTTCTGCAATCATCCGCTCTTATGCGTGATGCGGTAATGAATTATGTAAATGATTCGGCTCCAATGCATATGGCCTCAGCTATGAATGCGCAAGTTGCTGCTATATACTGTTCTACGGTTCCTGAATATGGGTTCGGACCATTGTCGGATAATGCTCATGTTATTCAAACAAAAGAGCAATTAGGGTGCAAGCCATGCGGATTACATGGGCTAAAAGAATGCCCGAAGGAACATTTCAAATGTGCAATAACTATTAAAAACGAACAATTAATAAACTTACTTAATTAAGAATATTTTGTAAGATAGTATTTTCATGTCAATATTGAGTTATATGAATTTAGAAGAAGAAATAAACAAGTCGGTAGAATTATTGAAGAAAGGAAAATTGATACTCTATCCAACCGACACAATATGGGGAATAGGTTGTGATGCTACAAATTCAAAAGCGATACAGAAGATTTATAAGTTAAAAGGTAAAAGTGAGAATAAAGGGATGATAGTGCTCTTGGATTCTACCGAAAAACTTAAAAATTATTTGAAAAAAGTACCTCCATTAGCTTATGATCTAATTGAAAACTCAAAGTCACCGCTAACAATTGTTTATTCTGGACCAAAAAATTTGACTAAAAAAATAATAGCTAATGATGGTACTATTGCAATTAGAATAGTTAAAGATGAATATTGTACACAAGTTATAAGTAGGTTTGAGAAACCTATTGTTTCAACTTCAGCGAACTTTACAAACCAACCTTCCGCACTGACATTTAGGCAAATTGATGATGGGATAATTAAAGGTGTTGATCATGTTGTATCTGTTTTTCAGGATCGTGTAAGTTCAATAAAAGCATCTACTATTATCAAACTTGAAGATGATGGAACTTTTTTGATCTTAAGGGAATAAACAGGATAAGATCACTCTTGTCAAAATAAATTCCATCGCTTGATATTTAGAGTAAATCTAATGCTTAGAGAAAGCGATTAAAATAGATTCTTGGATGTCTAATTTAAAATTAACTATAATTTGACAAATTAAAATATTGTATTATATTTGCAGTGCTTGTTTTGTTTGTTTTTCATAATTGGGCCCACCCAATGGACCGCCTGGTCTCGGGTGGGTTTTTTTATTGGGTTCTTCGATACAAAGTTTAGACGTAAGAAAAATTGATTTTTCTAGCGGAGAGTAACCTGTAAACACTTATAGATTTTAATTAAGAAATAATATATTGCTTTCCCTCTTTCGTGATAAAAGTGGACTTGAAAATGCTAACTGCTTCCTCACGCAACTTTTCTAGATCATTATATCTTGCCGAAAAATGTCCTAGAATTAATTTCCCAACATTTGCTTTCTTTGCAATATTTGCTGCATCCTGAGCAGTTGAATGAAACTTTTCATCAGCAATATCTTGCATACTATTATCAAACGTGGCCTCATGATAAAGTAATGTAACATCTTTAATATGCTCAATGATTGACTCGTCATACTTAGTATCAGAACAATATGCGTAGGATAATAGTTTTGGAGGAGAATGTGTTATTGTTTCATTAATAATTCGCTTCCCTTCGGTATCTATATAATCCTCTCCATTTTTTATATTTAGTATTTCTTCTACCGATGGTTTAAACTCTTTAACAAAACTTTTCTTTATGAGGAGCTTCCTTGTTTTCTCTTTGAATTTAAATCCCCAAGTAGGTATTCGGTGATTAAGTGGAAATGAAAAAACCGAGAATTGTTCATCCTCCCAAATAGTTCCAATATCGTTACTTAAACTATGAAACAAGAGCTTATACTTTGGTTTTGTATAAGCTGACTCCAGAAGGTTTTCGATTATATCTTTTAATGTCTCAGGTCCATAGATATGCAAATCTTTTTCTCTACCCAGAAGATGGTATGTTGATATTAAGCCAATTAACCCAAAAAAATGATCTCCATGCATGTGGCTAATAAAGATGTTATCAATTTTGTGATATTTAATTTTGTACTTAATTAATTGCATTTGAGTTCCTTCACCACAATCAATCAGAAAATATTTGTTTTCATATACTAATAATTGACTAATCGGATGATGATTTTGAGATGGTACAGCAGAAGAGTTACCGAGTATTGTTACGAAGAATCTGGAGGGATATTTCATAATTTCAAATATACGGAAATCAATTTAATATTGATTCTTCTTCTAAGTTAGTAGCAAAAAAAATCCTCCCATTATTGAGAGGATTTATTAATATGCCATAAATATATTTAAGTCTCCTTAATTACTTTTTTCCGGCCTTTTCTTCTTTTTCAATTTCACTTTTTAAAGAAGCAAGAACATCAAGGTCTCCAAATGTAGTTTTCTCCACTTTTTCGTTTACCTTTTTAACAGCACGTTTCGATTTTTGAGCTTCAGAAGTGGCTTTCTCAGTTTTCTTAGATTTAGCAGTTCTTGGGTCTTCTTCGAAAAGACGTGTATGTGAAAGAATTATCTTTTTATTCTCTTTAGAAAACTCAATTACCTTAAAGTCCAAAGTTTCTTCAGCTTTCACATTACTTCCATCTTCTTTCTTTAAATGACGCATAGGAGCGAAACCTTCAACGCCGTATGGAAGTGAAACTAAAGCACCTTTATCATGAAGGTTTATAATAGTTCCCTGGTGAACTGAATCAAGTGTAAACACTGTTTCAAATACATCCCATGGATTTTCTTCAAGTTGTTTATGCCCAAGGCTTAATCGTCGGTTTTCTTCATCTACATCAAGAACTACAACTTCAATCTCTTCGCCTATTTTTGTGAATTCTGCAGGATGTTTAATCTTTTTCGACCAACTTAAATCGCTGATATGAATTAATCCATCAACACCTTCTTCGATTTCAACAAAAATTCCAAAGTTTGTGAAATTTCTAATAGTTGCCTTATGCTTGGAATTTACCTGATATTTATCACGAATTGCACTCCATGGGTCTGGCAGTAGTTGTTTCATTCCTAGAGACATCCTTCTTTCCTCACGATCCAACGTAAGTATTACTGCCTCAACTTCATCTCCAACGGCAAGGAAGTCCTGAGCAGTACGTAGATGCTGTGACCATGACATTTCACTCACATGAGTAAGTCCTTCAACACCAGGCGCAATTTCAATAAATGCTCCATAGTCGGCAAGAACAACAACTTTTCCTTTAATTTTATCACCAACTTTCAATTCAGCACTTAACGAGTCCCAAGGGTGAGGTGTAAGTTGTTTTAAACCAAGTGCAATACGCTTTTTGTTTTCATCAAAGTCAAGAATTACAACTTTCAGTTTTTGATCAAGTTCAACAATTTCTTCAGGATGTTTAATACGACCCCAAGATAGGTCGGTAATATGAATTAAACCATCAACACCACCAAGATCAATAAATACACCATAAGTAGTAATATTTTTTGCAATACCCTCGAGTACTTGTCCTTTTTCAAGTTTGGCAATAATTTCGGCTCTTTGTTGTTCAAGCTCGTCTTCAATCAGTGCTTTGTGAGAAACGACAACATTTTTGTATTCATGATTGATCTTAACCACTTTAAATTCCATGGTTTTATCCACATAAATATCATAATCTCTAATAGGTTTAACATCGATTTGTGAACCAGGTAGAAATGCTTCAATTCCAAAAACATCAACAATAAGTCCACCTTTAGTACGACATTTAACATATCCATTTATTATCTCATCATTATCAAAGGCTTCATTAATTCTGTCCCATGATTTTAGGATACGAGCTTTTTTATGAGATAGTATCATCTGACCATTAGGGTCTTCCTGATTTTCAACATAAATATCAACTTTATCTCCAACTTTGATATCAGGATTATACCTAAACTCATTAAAGGGGATAATTCCATCAGATTTATAACCAATATTGATTACAACTTCACGGTCGCTAATCCCAACAATGGTACCATCAATTACTTCATGCTCAATAATCGAACTTAATGAATTTGAATAAATATCCTCAAGTTTGGTTCTTTCTGCAGTTGAATAATTATCTTGTTTTTTCTCAAGAGCATCCCAGTCAAATTCTTCGGGTATATTTGCTATCGCTTCTTTTTCCTCATCTTCGAGTTTATCAGCTACAACTTCTTCTGTTTCAGCAACAGGTTCATCTGAAGAAGGTTCAACAATATTTTCTACTTCAACATCTTCGTTTTCAGCAACAGGTTCATCTTTAGCTTTTTCAGGTTCATCAACAGTAGCCTCAACAGTATCTTCAACTGCTACTTCCTTTGTTTCTGCAACAGGTTCTTCAATAACATCTTCGGGCTCAGTAACAGGCTCTTCATCAACAGGAGTTTCGCTAATTTCCTCACCTACAACTTCTTCTATTTTAGAATCTGGTACTTCAGCAATATCTTCAGCTACAATATCTTTTGTTTCTGTAACTGTCTCTTCACTAGTCTCTGTAGGAATAGCTTCATCTGTTTTATCAACAGGTATATCAATAGTTTCTTCAACTACTACCTCTTCTTCAGGTTGTTTATTTTCTTCAGGAGTTTGAGCTGTTAGTTTCGTGTCGTCAGCAGGTTCAGGGATGGTTTTTTCTAATTCTGACATTAATAATTAATTGTGTTTCTAAATCAACCGTCCGGTACTTGTGATTTGAAACCGATTATACTTAAGTTAATTATTTTAAGAATTTGGGTAATAACATACTACCTAAATTCCGGACACCTTAAAATCGGGGTGCAAAAGTACTTATATTAATTGAAATACAAAAATTTATTCAAAACTAATTTTACCGGAAATAATTGTACTACCTTTGCCGCGTTAATTTCACATATTATAGTTAGCAAACATCAGATACACAAATACTTAATATAATTATTTTATGTCCTTAAACTGTGGGATAATCGGCTTAACCAATACTGGCAAAACAGCAATTTTTAATTGTATGTCGAATACAAAAGCTCAAAGCTCCAACTATGCATTTAGTGCTACCAAATCAAATAAAGGGATTGTAAACGTCCCAGATCCCAGATTAAGCAAACTTAATGATATTGTACATTCGGATAAAGTTGTGCATGCTACTGTTGAGATAGTTGACGTTCCTGGTTTGGCAAAAGGTGCAAGTGAGGGCGAAGGAGTTGGTAATAAGTTTTTAGCTGATATCCAACAAACTCATGCGTTAATCCATGTGTTACGCTGTTTTGATGATGATAATTTGCCTCATATAGAAGGTTCGGTAGACCCAGTGAGAGATCTTGAAATTGTTGATTTTGAGCTACAAATTCGTGACCTTGACCTTGTTGAAAGAAAGATACAAAGGCTCGATAAGCTTACTAAGTCAGGTGATAAAGATGCTGTAAGAGCTATTGCCGTACTTACTAAATATAAGAATCATCTTGAAAATTTTGGTAATGTGCGAACAGCTCCCATAGTGGATGGTGATGAAAAATATATTGAGGATATGCAATTGCTAACTGATAAAACAGTTCTATTTGTATGTAATGTTGACGATGCATCAGCAACTGTTGGCAACGAGTATGTAAAGGCGGTAGTTGATCATTTAGGTGAAAATGAAAAAGTAATAATTGTTGCTGGAGAACTTGAAGCCGAGATTTCAGAACTTGAAGACGAAAATGATCGAAATGAATTTTTATCTGATGCCGGATTAGAAGAGCCAGGAGTAAATCGACTTATTCGGACTGCTTACGACGCCCTAAATCTTAGTTCCTTTTTTACTGCCGGGCCAAAGGAGATTAGAGCCTGGACCATAAAAAAAGGGATGAAAGCACCTGAAGCTTCGGGAGTTATTCATAGCGATTTGGAACGTGGATTTATCCGTGCTGAGGTTATTAAATTTGATGATTATATTTCGTATGGATCTGAACAAGCTGTTAAAGATGCTGGTAAATTTCATGTGGAAGGAAAAAACTATGTGGTTGAAGATGGTGATGTTATGCACATAAGATTTAATGTGTAGTAATAATTGCCAACCTTTCTGGTCTTTTTCGACCAGACGGTTGAATATAAATTCTTTTACTCATTCCTAAATACAAACTCTCCATTTTCAACATCCACCATTATTTTCTCGTTTGGCACAAGTTTACCCGATAATATCATCTTTGATAATTGATTTAGCACCTCTCGTTGAATTACCCTCTTAAGAGGTCGGGCTCCATATAATGGATCGTATCCAATGTCGGCTAATTTGTTAATTGCATTTTCAGTAATGTTAATTTCGATGTTGTTTTTTTGTAGCATCTTTTTCACGCCATTAAACTGAAGTCGTACGATATCATTAGTTTCATTTCTTGTTAGCGGTTTAAACATTATTATTTCATCAACCCTGTTTAAAAACTCCGGGCGTATAGTTTTTTTGAGGAGATCCAATACTTCAACCTTAGTTTTTTCAACTATCTTATCCTGATTTTGCTCATCTATTCCTGAAAAGTTCTCTTGAATAATGTGTGAACCAATGTTTGATGTCATGATGATTATAGTATTTTTAAAATCTACCACTCTACCTTTATTATCCGTTAACCTTCCATCATCTAGTACTTGAAGTAATATGTTAAATACATCAGGATGTGCTTTTTCAATTTCGTCAAGCAAAACAACAGAATATGGTTTACGTCGAACAGCTTCAGTTAACTGACCGCTTTCATCATAACCAACATAACCAGGAGGTGCACCAATAAGCCTTGATACTGAGTGACGTTCTTGATACTCTGACATATCTATTCGCACCATAGCATTTTCATTATTAAAAAGGAAATCGGCCAATGCTTTAGCAAGTTCTGTTTTACCAACTCCGGTTGTACCAATAAAGATAAACGATCCAATAGGCCTTTTTTCATCTTGTAAGCCAGCCCGACTTCTCCGGATTGCATCTGAGATGGCTGTTATAGCATCATCTTGCCCAATTACTCTTTCGTGTAATTCGGTTTCCAGAGTCAGGAGTTTCTCTCTTTCGCTTTGTAGCATTCTGTTCACTGGTATACCTGTCCATTTTGAAACAACGTCTGCGATATCTTCTGCGCCTACTTCTTCGTTAATCATAGGACTATCACCCTGAAGATCTTCAAGTTGAACTTTATATGCTTCAATATCAGCTTGATTATCTTGTAGTTTACCATATCGTATTTCTGCTACCTTGCCAAAATCACCATCACGTTCGGCTTGCTCCGCATGAACTTTGTATTCTTCCTGCTCCTGTTTTTTTTGTTGTATTTTATCTACCAAATCTTTCTCAGCTTGCCATGCTGCTCTAAGGCTGGTTCTTTCTTCGTTAAGGTTGGCAAGGTTTTCTTTGATAGCCTCTAACTTTAGTTTATCCTTTTCACGTTTAATAGCCTCCCGTTCAATTTCAAGTTGACGAACTTTGCGTTCTACAATTTCAAGTTCTTCGGGTAGTGAATTTATTTCGAGTTTTAGTTTTGATGCAGCTTCATCCATTAGGTCGATGGCTTTATCCGGTAGAAACCTGTCAGTAATATAACGCTGTGATAATTCAACTGCTGAAATAATTGCTTCATCTTTAATACGAACCTTATGGTGGGTTTCGTACCTATCTTTAAGTCCGCGCAAAATTGATATTGCCGACATAGTATCGGGTTCATTGATAAGTACCTGCTGAAATCGTCTTTCCAGGGCTTTGTCTTGCTCAAAAAACTTCTGATATTCTTTAAGCGTTGTTGCTCCTATGGCCTTTAACTCGCCTCGAGCGAGGGCTGGTTTTAGGATGTTTGCAGCGTCCATGGCTCCTTCTCCTTTACCTGCACCAACTAAGGTGTGAATTTCATCAATAAACAGAATTATTTCGCCATCGGATGAAAGGACTTCTTTGACCACACTTTTTAATCGTTCTTCAAATTCGCCTTTATATTTTGCTCCTGCAACCAAAGCTCCCATATCTAAAGAGTATATCAAATTAGATTTAAGATTTTCCGGAACATCACCATTCACAATCCTGTGTGCAAGACCTTCTGCAATAGCCGTTTTACCTACTCCAGGTTCCCCGATAAGTATCGGATTATTTTTTGTCCTTCTTGACAATATTTGAAGTACTCGTCTTATTTCTTCATCTCGTCCAATTACCGGATCAAGTTTACCAGAACCTGCCAAGTCATTTAAATTGCGAGCGTACCGACTCAATGCATTATATTGATCTTCTGCACTTTGATTAGTTGCTGAAGCTCCTTTTCGCAATTGTTTAATAGCTTCAGTAAGTTCTTTTTTCTTAATATCATTATCTTTCATTAGGATTGAGGCTGTGCTCTTTACTTCAAGTATTGCAATAAGCAAATGTTCGATAGAAACAAATTCATCCTTAAACTCTTTTAGATAAGTCCTTGCCTTTTGTAATACATCTGTTGCTTCTCTTGAAAAATAACCTTCCCCTCCGCTAACCTTTGGTAAAGATTCGATTATATTATCAATAGCCTTAGAAAAGACTATAAAGTTAACGTTTAGCTTTTTAAGTAAGAAAGGGGTAACATTCTCATCAACATTAATAATAGCTTTTAATAAGTGAATACTTTCTATTGACTGATTATTATTTGAAGATGCTATTTCCTGAGCCTTTTGTATGGCTTCTTGTGATTTTATTGTAAAATGATTTAAGTTCATATTATTTATTTTTAACTAGAGCAATAGCAAAAGACTTACCAAATAAACAAGTGTATTGTAAACAGGAAAATTTGTCATAATATTTCAAGGCTAACTGTCAAAATGGCTTGATATTTAGATTGTTAGGGCAATAATAATTTATTTGGAATGTTTGTGAGATTTTCATCTTAAGTTATATCGATTAAAGATAAAAATAAAAGTCATTACTATCCGTTTAATATGAAATTGTTTTTTTAATTTTAGTTAAAGTGATTTACTTTGTGAAATGCGAAAGAAATTCATAAATAAGAAAACATTAGTAATTGGTGGAAGTGTTAAACGCGAACGATATTCGAATAAAGCAATTAGAAAGTTGCTGGATTATGGTCATCGAGTGGAGTCGATCGGATTACGAGAATCGAAAGTTGAGTCGGTTG
>NYYH01000030.1 GCA_002686705.1 Bacteroidota bacterium | reverse complement strand
CAGGTTATAGGTAAACGAATCGTAATTATCAATGATTAATAGTCTCAAAACCTTTGTTTGCAAAAGTAACTCATTATTTATTTTAGAAACAATTATGAAGTTACTGAATAATATTATCAGAGTTCAAACAGATGCTTTTGCTATTTGGGTAATTTTACAGCAAATTATTTTAAGCTTTTGAAGAATGTTATAAATAGAATTAATCAACTTGGTAAAGATAGAGTCCCATTTCTCTTTATTATAGATTTTGATTTGGAGAATCCTGTTATTCTACCTTTAACTGAAGTTGATCCCAATAATATTCTATTCTCAATTTCAGGAATTAACAATGTGCCTGAAATACCATCACAAATCACAAATGAATTAGAGTTAAAGATTTATCCTGTTCAAAAAGAACGTTATATCAAAGCATTTAATCATGTGCAAAATCACATAAGTCATGGTGATTCTTTCTTACTGAACCTTACTTTGCCTAGTCTAATTGAAACTAATTTGAGCTTAAAAGAAATATTTCTTCGTAGTGATGCAAAGTACAAATTGTGGTTAAGGAACAAATTTGTGGTGTTCTCACCAGAAATATTTGTACAGACCAGAGAAAGAAAAATCACTTCTTTCCCTATGAAAGGGACAATTGATGCTTCATTACCTGATGCTAAAAACAAGCTTCTAAACAGTAAAAAAGAACTTGCAGAACATTATACAATAGTAGATTTAATACGCAACGACCTAAGCATGGTTGCAAAGAATGTGAAAGTAGAGAAATTCAGATATATTGATCACGTAAAAACAAATCGTGGAGGTTTGCTACAAATGAGTTCTGAAATTAGCGGTGAATTGCCTGCAAATTATAACGAGTGTATTGGAAACATTTTATTTAAAATATTACCTGCAGGTTCAATTTCCGGTGCTCCCAAAAGGAAAACCCTTGAAGTAATAGAAGAAGCTGAACAATATAAACGTGGCTTTTATACAGGCATAGTTGGCATTTTTGATGGTTATAACATTGATAGCGGGGTTATGATACGATATATTGAGCAAACTCCCGAAGGTATGATCTATAAAAGTGGTGGAGGTATTACGGCTCAAAGTAATGTTGATGAAGAATATCAGGAGCTGATCGACAAAATATATATACCTATTTAAATAACTATTATGCAGATACTCGAAACCATACGTTTTGAACAAGGTGAGTTTTCGAACATAATTTTTCATCAAAATCGGATGAATTATTCAAGACAAATACTTTTTAACTGCAAGAATGATATTAATTTAATCTCAAAGCTTCAGAATTTATCCAATAAAATTTCTGATAGCAAACTGTACAAATGTCGTATCATATATAAGTCTGAAGTAAAGAAAATTGAATTCATCCCTTATAATATTCCGGAAATCAAAAGTTTAAAATTGGTCCCGTGTGATGAAATAGATTACAATCATAAATATCTCGACCGCGAGCAGATTAACAATCTATTAGCAAATAAAGGCGAAGCTGATGATATTATAATTGTAAAAAATGGGCTTATAACTGACTCTTCTATGGCTAACTTGCTATTTTATAATGGCGAACAATGGCTAAGCCCCACATTTCCTTTACTCAAAGGAACGCAAAGAGCAAAGCTGTTGGAGCAAGAAAAAATACAAGTTGCGGATATTCGTCCGAATGATTTGCACAACTTCCAAAAGGTTAGATTGGTAAATGCAATGATAAGGTTTGAAGATGAGGTAGATGTGTTAACTGAAAATATAAAAACCCAATGAGATTCTTCCTTCCTCCTGACTTCAAGCTACCGACTTCCATCTTCTTCAATCAACAATCACAATGCCTGCAGCCCGCTTTTCGTCAATTTTATTGGTTAATTCCTCTTTATCATCTTCATCCAGCAAAAAGGGATTGCCTCTTATTAAAAGTAATCTCAGATTTGGTTTATCAAGGAGTTTNCAAGGTATGTAATNAATATTGTTTTCTTGTATATCGACTTCATAAAGAGAAGGCATTTCAGACATATCGGGTATAGAAAAAAGTTTGTTAAAACTTAAATCGATTATTTCAAGATCTGGGAAATCAGTAATCCACTCTGGAACATATCGCAATGAATTATCGTGAATATAAAAAGCTTTTAACTTTTTCAACGATTTTAATGTGTCAGGCAGTACTTCGATATTATTATAAGCCAAAAAAAGCATAGTCAGATTTTGAAGGTTTCCAATCTCATCAGGAATTTCATTAATATTATTGTAATAAAAATCAATTGTTTTCAGGGAATGGATAGAAGTAATTTCAATTGGAATATGATCGAATTCGTTTTGGTAAAATATCAATATTTTCAAACTATCGAGTAAAGCAAATGATGGTGGAAGACTAGACAAACTATTTTTTGCAAAGTTTAAATTCTTGATATTTTCGAGTTCGTTAATATTATCCGGCAGCTCTGTAATATTGTTTCCAGCCATAACTAACACTTTAATATTCTTTAATCTCGTAACTTCGGCTTTTGTAAATTCAATTTGATTAAAATTGATTTCCAAATCATTAAGCTTGTTCATTTTTTTTAGGAAACGTGGAATCCTTCTAATCTCATTGTCACTAATAACTAGGTATCTTAATTCCTTTAGTCTTCTAATTGAACGTGGTATTCTTTTTAAGTTATTCTGTGAAAGGTCAAGGCTTTTTATTGAAGTTTTTTTAGGAAAGCATATTCGCTTGATTTCATTGTTACTTAAATTCAGATTTGTCAAACTGTCCATTTTAAGCAGTTTACACCGAACCTTCGATAACTTGTTTCCCGAACCATTTATGCGCTTAACACGGTTAAATCGTGTAAGATCCGGTAGTTGATCAAGTTGCAGTCCTCTCATGTTTATTGATTTGGTACTGTCAACGGGGAACACATCCAGCCTCTTCAAAAATTCAACACGTTTTATAGCCGCAATACTATCAAATTTAAGTTGCCAGACCTTTTGCAATGAATCAATCTGGGGACTTTCAATCTGAGCAGAAGCGGCCATCACTAACAAGCAAAAAAGGAATAATAATACGGCAACTCTTTTCATAACAATTTGGATATTATTAACTTTATAAACT
Organism: Bacteroidota bacterium; assembly: GCA_002686705.1. Next base: position 5,039 of record NYYH01000030.1, on the reverse strand, counting down.
TTGTAACTACAAATTTAGTGTTGAGAAAATAATTTTTTATACCTTTCCAAAAAAATAAATATAGTATGAAATTCATAAAATTGATTTTCAAAATTATAGGATGGTTGCTACTGACTATTTTTCTTTTAGTAGGAGGATTCATTGTATATATTACTATTACTGATTTTCAGCCACAACAAGTTGAGGTTATTGTGGCGAAACAAACAGATGTTAGTATCACTGAATTACAGCAAGATACATTTTCACTAATGAACTGGAATATTGGTTATGCAGGACACGGGCAGGAAACAGACTTTTTTTACGATGGTGGTACAGGAGTTCGCCCTACAGAAGAGATGGCAAATAAGCATCTGGTTAATATTATTGATTTTGTAGTGAGTAATGATACCGTCGATTTTTGGTTATTACAGGAAGTTGATGTAAGATCGAAAAGAAGTTATTATATAAATGAAGTTGAGCTACTTACTACCGCGAAAAGTGGCAGCAATAGTGTTTTTGCAAAGAACTACTCAGTGCCATTTGTGCCGGTTCCTGTTACTAATCCTATGGGATATGTTCAATCCGGAATATTAATGTTTTCCAATTATCCTCCTGTAGAAGCAATCAGATACGCATACCCGCTAATTGCTTCCTGGCCGGATAAATTGTTTTTATTAGACAGATGTTTTGTGCTAAACAGATACCCTCTTGATAGTGGGAAGGATCTCGTTATTCTTAACACACATAACTCTGCATATGTGTATGATAGCGTGCTACGAGTTGAGGAGATGCAAATCCTTAAAGAAGTAATGCTTGATGAATATAAAAAGGGAAATTATGTAATAGCAGGAGGTGACTGGAATCAGAATCCACCCGGCTATAAACCAAGTGGTGATTATAATATGCATAATTTCTTCGCATCACAAGTTAAAATGAATTCTGATTTTATGCCCGATGGTTGGCAATGGGCTTATGATGATGTAGCACCTACCAACAGACAAAATGATAAACCATTTAAAATTGGTGAGAATGGAACTACATGTCTGGATTATTATTTGGTTTCCCCGAATATTGACATTATTGATGTTGAAGTAATAGACCTGAAATTTGAAGATAGTGACCATAATCCAATTTATTTAAAGGCTCGATTAAAACCATAATCATAGCCTCGATTATCTATAATTAAGAAGACATTAGGATTATCATGCATAGCCATTCTAAAACAGATCCATATTAAGTTTAAGTTAACTTTGTAAAATGACGAATTACACAAAAGAATATTTTTCATTTTTGCCGCAATAAACAAGAAACTAAAAAAATGAGGAAACTATATTTCATTATTGCATTACTATTCGTTAGTTCTCAACTTTTTAGCCAAACTGACAAAGACTTTAAAGTTTATTGGGATAACGGTGTGAAGATAGACAGCAGAAAAGGTAATACTAAAATAAAAATGGGTGGCCGTATCCAATATGATGTAATGTGGATACAAGAGGACGACTCGCTACAAAAACATTTTGATGCGCAAAACGGAGCCGAATTCAGAAGAGCCAGAATTTATACTTCCGGTACAATCTATAACAATATTAAATTCAAATTTCAAGTGGACTTTGCCGGTGGCATTGTTGTTATTAAAGATGCCTATATCCAACTTACTAAAATACCAGCTGTTGGTAATATAAGGGTAGGAAATTTTAAGGAACCCTTTGGTTTGAATATGCTTACAAGTTCAAAATATATAACTGAGATGGAACGCCCAACAGCAAATGCTTTTGATAATGACAGAAACCTTGGACTAATGCTTTTCAACCAACATTTTAAAAAACGTTTGTCTTGGTTTGCAGGTTATTTTTACCCTTCAGGTAATGTAGGAATATATAAAGGTAACCAATACGATCTAGTCTTCAGGTTTGTGGGACTTCCGGTATATAATGTTGATTATGAGTATAAGGTATTACATCTAGGGGCATCTTTTGCACATCAATATCACGATAATTCAGAAGTATCCTACAACATTCGTCCTGAGGCCCATTTAGCACCTAGATATTTGAACCTTAAAATTCCAAATGTTGCAGATATCAATGAAATAAATGGAGAGTTTCTATTAATATTTAATACTTTTTCACTTGAAAGTGAATATACAGTATCCTATGTTAAACCCTCTTCATCCTCGACTCTAAGCAAATCATCATATAAATTTTTTGCCTACTACGGAACTTTAAGCTGGTTTATAACCGGTGAACACAAAAACTATGTTTTGTCTAAAACAACATTCGACAGAGTAACACCTAAAAGAAACTTTGGAAAAGATAGTGGGTTTGGCGCTATTGAATTATCACTACGGTATTCATATTTTAACCTCAACAACGCTGACTTAAAAGGAGGCATAATGAGTGATATAACGGGAGGTATTAACTGGTACTTAAACCCTGCGGTTAAAGTGGCTATCAATTATGTTTACTCAGATGTGAAAAATCTCGGAAAAGCAAATATCTTTCAAATGAGATTTCAGATAGCTTTTTAGTCTGGATTTTATAGGTTAATCAATCAAATTAATATTTGCCAGGTTCTCATGAACTGCTTTTCGATAGCTATCAGAAATTGGGATCTTTTGGTTATTAATCACTACACTTTTCGAAGAGATTTCTTGAACGAAATTGAGATTAACAGCCCAGGATCGGTGAACCCTGCAAATAAACTCTTCTGGTAGTGAAGGAATAAATTCAAGAAAAGAAGTACGCTCAAGTATCTTCTTTTCAACCGTTTGTACTTCAAGGTAAACACCATCCGATCTTATCCAAAGTATATCTTCTGCGAAAATTATTAACGTTTTGTAGCCATCATGCAATTTAATTTTATGCTTTTTAACTTTGTCGCTTTTATTTCTCTCTCTTGCAAGTACAATCTCAATATTTGAGTATATATCGCGCTTTGTAAAAGGTTTTACAATAAATGAACCAGGCATAGTTGGTTTTACTTTTTCTAGTGTCTGCTCATCAGAATAAGAAGTAAGATAAATAAAAGGTTTTATATATCTTTTCAGTTCAGCACCAATTTTTATTCCCTCTTCACCTCCTTCAAGATTAATATCGACCAGGGCTAGATCAAATTCCATGTTGGCAATGGCATTCATTGCTTCCTTCTCTGTTTTTTTCTGTCCAACAACTTCGTAACCAAGATCAACTAGCATCAATGCTATGGACTCGGAAATAATGCGCTCATCTTCTATTATAAGTACTTTAACTTTTGCCACAATTAATCCAATTTAAACGAAATATCGAATTGAGAGAATCTATTTTTGCTGTAATGAAATTCAGCATCCAACTGTTCGGTTAACAATTTTACTAATTTAAAACCAACAGTTTTTGGATGATCTATAATTCCAATATCGTCAATACCATTACCATTATCGAAAATACAAAAATTGATTTTATCTGAAATACATTCAATTTTTACTCCAAGAACAAAGTCATCTTGACCATGATAAGCATACTTTATTGAATTTGTTACCAACTCGTTAGTAATCAAAACAATTGGAATAGCTTTTTTTAATGGAATGTATAACTCAGGGCAAAATATTTCTTTTTTTACTGAGGCATTGCTATTAGTTACAGGTTCAGTAACATTTGATATAAATTTGTCAAAAAAGTCTCCGATTTTAATCCTTGGCTTTTCAACAAGATCAGTTAATTGTTGATGAACAAAAGAGATAGTTTCAGCACGTGTGAGAAGGTCTGCTATGGCTTCTTTGATATTTCTATTCGTAGTTCCTTCAAGTTGAAGGTGGATCAGCCCGGTAAGCATATTTAAGTTGTTTTTTACTCTATGATATATTTCTTTTACAACAACCTCTTTTTGTTCAAGAGTAGTGGTTAATTGTTTGTTCAAAGCCTCAAGTTCCATATTTGCAACATCTAGCTTCTTACGCTCCTTCCTAAGTGCATAATAGGCCATAGCTAACATTATGGATAATAAACTTGTTATGCTTCCTCCTATTATTATCCATCGTTCTCTTTTTTCTTTTGTAACAATTTTAGCTTTTTCTATTTCCAACTGTTTCCCTTGTTTTTCAATCAACCATTCATTTTCCTTTATTTCATGCCTGCTCTGTATTTCCTGAATCTTTTCATCATTTTCTTTCATGTATATTTTGAAAACTTTATCAAAATACAATCCCTGGTAATAATAGGCTTCCTCAAAATCTCCATAAAGTCTATAAATGTCAGCTCTCCGAAAATATAAATTATGTTCAAGCGTTTCCCAATTCTTCCCTTTAATAGTTGTTTCTAAGGTATCTAAGTATAGCATGGATTTTTCAAGATTATTATTCATATAATAATACCTTGACAGGTTTGCTAACACACTTGCATAATAACGTTTATATCCAATTTTTTTCCAGATTTGCTTTGCCATTTCATAATGTTGCGTTGCCTTTTTATCCAGTTTCTTTTCAAGTAGGAATCCCATCTCGTTTAATGAAACTGCCTGAAAATGAATATGGTTAATCTCCTTAGAGATTTTTAAAGCTTTATTTGAATAATCCATCGCAAATTCACTATTACCCGATTCACTTTCTACAGCAGCAATACGGTTGAATAGTTGAATAACCAACTCGGGATATGAATTTGCTTCATCAAATAATTCATTAGCCATCTGCAAGTATCTTTCAGCATCAGTATATCTTCCAATTTTTCGATAATATTCTCCAATTATAATCAGGCTGTTAATTTGTCCTTCAATATCTTCTTTCTCTTTATAAAAATCCAAACCCGAATAAAGTAATGCAATTGCCTCGGATGGCCTATTTGCAATACTATAAGCCTTACCAAGTTTTAGAAAAAGTTTACCTCTTGTATTAGAAATACTGTCCTCTATCAAGTCGAAGGCTAACTTATATTGAATAATAGCTTTTGAATAATCAGAATTGGCAAAGTAAGCATCCCCAAGAAGGATGTTTGCTTCAGCATGAATTGTATAGTTTCAGCAAAAAGTGAACTTTTCACGAGTCAAATTTAAGATATATATTTTATAATTTTATTAATCTTAAAAAGTAAAGAAAA
>NYYH01000029.1 GCA_002686705.1 Bacteroidota bacterium | reverse complement strand
ATTTGGAGAGCAGGCAAAGCAGTTATTGGATGATTCCAACAAAATGTTAGATAATATCATCAATCATAATTGGCTAAAAGTATTTTTCCCGCTTTGCTACTTGCTGTTTTTTCTTTCTCGATAAATGGAGTAAGAACAGCAACTGCTTTTTTCATAACCCTTGCACTTTTCACTACTTGTGGTAAAAACATTTTGCCTGAGCCAAAAAGATCACCCACGGTGTTCATACCATTCATTAAAGGAATTTCGATAACATCTATCGCGCTTGACATATGTTTACGAGCTTCCTCAACATCCTCCTCAATAAATTCAGTAATACCTTTAATTAACGCATGTTCAATGCGTTTATTAACAGATAATTCACGCCATTCTTGAGACTTAATATTTTTAGTTTTTCCATCATCAACTATCTTCTCTGCGAATGTGAGCAGTCTCTCAGTAGAATCTTTTCTCCTGTTCAACACAACATCTGTAACAAGAGTACGAAGATCATCGGGGATCTCATCATAAATCTGAAGCATCCCAGGGTTGACAATCCCCATATCCATTCCAGCTTCTATTGCATGAAAAAGGAAAACCGAATGAATTGCTTCACGTACAGCATTATTGCCCCTAAAAGAAAACGAAAGATTACTTACTCCGCCACTTACTTTTGCATATGGAAGATTATCTTTTATCCATCTAACTGCATTTATATAATCAACAGCATAATTAGCATGCTCAGAAATACCTGTTCCAATTGCAAGAATATTAGGATCGAAAATAATGTCTTCTGGAGGGAATCCATTATTTATTAACAGATTGTATGCTCGCTGGCAGATGGATATCTTCCTTTCCAAATCAGCTGCCTGGCCATCTTCATCAAAGGCCATTACTATAACAGCTGCGCCATAGTTTTTTATTAATTTAGCATGATGTAGAAACTCTTCTTCCCCATTTTTTAAACTAATAGAGTTCACAATTCCTTTTCCCTGAATACATTTTAATCCGGCCTCAATAACTTCCCACTTAGATGAATCGATCATAATTGGCAATCTGGACACATCTGGATCAGATGCCAGATTATTTAAAAATGTAACTATCTCTTTCTCTGCATCCAGCATACCATCATCCATGTTAACATCAAGAACCTGGGCTCCACCTTCTACCTGATGTCGAGCGACAGTTAGAGCTTCTTCGTACTTCTTTTCGCGTATTAGTCTGGCAAATTTTCTTGATCCACTTACATTAGTCCTTTCTCCAATGTTTACAAAATTATTCTGGCGAGCTATCTTAAGAGGTTCTAGTCCGCTAACTTCAGTAAAGTTTTCTTTTTCAGGTATATTTCTTCGGTTGTACTTTTCTGCAATATCAGCAATTACCCTAATATGATCAGGTGTAGTTCCACAACAACCACCAACAATATTCACAAAGTTGTTTTCAATAAAATCTTTGATATGAACACCCATTTGTTCCGGGGTTTCATCGTACTCACCAAACTGATTGGGCATACCAGCATTTGGATGAACACTAACGTTGAAAGGTGCAATTTTCGATAATTCAGCAAGGTGAGGACGTATTTGCTCGGCACCAAGTGAACAGTTCAGCCCAACACTAAGCATATCAATATGTGAAACTGAATTAAAAAACGCATCAATAGTTTGCCCTGACAACGTACGTCCACTGGCATCTGCCACGGTACCCGACACCATAACTGGTATTTGTTTACCCGTTTCTTCCATTAGCTTGTTTATGCCGAACAAAGCTGCTTTAGCATTAAGTGTATCAAAGATCGTTTCAACCAAAAGTATATCTATACCTCCGTCAATCAGGGCTGATGCTTGTTCATAATAATTATCTCTAAGCTCATCAAATGTAACATTTCGAAAACCAGGGTCATCAACTTTAGGGGACATGGACGCAGTTTTATTTGTTGGGCCCATGGCTCCGGCCACATATCTTGGTTTACCTGGAGTAAGGTTTGTAAACTTATCAGCAGCTTGTTTGGCTATTTTAGCCGACTTGAAGTTAATATCATAAACCAATTCCTCCAAACCGTAATCGCCTTGCGATATTCGAGTTCCATTAAAAGTATTTGTTCCGATAATATCTGCACCAGCACTTAAAAATTCCTCATGAATATCAGTAATAATTTTAGGTTGGGTAAGATTTAATAGTTCGTTATTACCTTTTTGGAGGGAATGAATATTTTTAAATTTCTCTCCACGATAATCCTCTTCAACTAATCCAAATCGCTGGATCATAGTACCCATTGCACCATCCAGCACAAGAATTCTTTGCTTTAGTTCTTTTTCTATTTCAGACTTCATAATTATGTAGCATTAATTGTACATGTTGAATGTCAAAAAAAAATACAGGTATTTAAAATAATGAATCTAATTGACATTGCACTTTAATTTATCATTTCCCCCGCTATAGCGGAAGTTAGGTATTGGCACCTTTTCCACCTCATGCGGAAGGTTGCCAGGGTTTCATAGAGCCTAATCTCTCCACCCTTCTTTATAAATCAAGAAGCCTCAGGTATGCTTTAACAATGCAGTTATAACAGTGAGAGGAACTGAATTACTTGGCAAATATAGAATAAAATTGTATATTTGACATGTACAGCCTTCTCAATTTTATTCAAAATCTCATTTATTATGAAAAAATTAGTATTTGTAATTTCGTTTGCAGCAATTATTTCAGCCAGTATTTTCGTTTCACAATCGTGTAAAAAGTATAATTCGAATCCTCCGGTTGCAGTTCATGATTTAACTTTTAAATTACCAGGTCTCGAGTACAAGCATAACACTTATTATAGTATTGAGGATAATGCGGGTCATATTGATTTTGTATTTAATAAAGAAATTGATGTTAATTCCGTTGCTGGAAACATTACATTCTCTGATATGTCAGGAGTACTTAATGATTCTATTTTTATTGAAGTGGCGGGACAAAAAATGTACGTTCGGTTTGATTCTGATTTTCATCTAAATTCTGGATGGAGGTATTTGCTTAAGATATCTCAAGGGTTTAAATCAACACAGGATGATGATTTTCCGAAAGATACTATTATTGAATTCAGGACAAAATCAAAACATCTATCTGATTTGATTTTAGAAGGGAAAACTACATCGCAACGAAAATTAATAGCATGTATAAGCGACTTGCATATGGGTCAGCAAAAAGCTATTAACAGCGGTTATTGTTGGTTTAGTGATAATAAAGTGGCGATGGAACAGTTTCTGGATATGATTATCGAAAAACCTTTGTTTAAGGAGCTTGTAATTATGGGTGATCTATTTGATGAATGGATTATTCCATATTCAATTTCGCCTTTTGATTCAGCATATGGAGTTACAAATACACGTGAATATTTTGAGTCGATTGCTAATGCTGAAGACAATACTTTAATTATTGATAAGCTGAAAACAATTGCTTTAAATCCTGACATACTATTAGCATATATACCGGGAAATCATGATATGCAACTAACTGAAGAAATATTTACATCAATTATACCAGGAAGCCAGTAGAAGGGTGATGTTGTTGGACTTGGTAAATATTCCCCAACAGATGAGATAATACTAGAGCATGGCCATAGGTATGATTTTATGAATTGCCCGGAACCTTTCGTTAATGACGGTCATATTCTTCCTCCTGGTTTTTTTATCAGCCGCCTATATGCACAAGGTTATATGACACAGGGACCACCTAATAAAAGTAGTTCACAAACAAAAACAAGTATAGAATTTGATCTAGCCTGGGATATTGCACTATATGAATTAGATAACAAATATTTTTCGATGAAAACTGATTTAAGTGCAGACATCATCCTTATGGGTGGCATTGATAATTATACAGAAACTTTTTCATATAACGGCGTAAAAAAAATGTTTGGTAAAAACATTGAGGATAGTTGGGATAGCACACAAGTACAAAATCAAGTACCAGTGAATTTGTCTGTTTCTGAGGCTCTTGAAGCATCAATTAGTTTACATGACCTTTATACTGTTGCGGCGAAAGAGTATATGGAAGAAAGTAGCCCTATCCAGTATAAAATAGTAGCTTTTGGACATACCCATCAAGCAACCCTCGAAGTTTATCCTAAAGGATCCAATTTTAATTCGATTTATGGAAACTCAGGTACATGGATTAATGATGCCTGTACTGGCGCTTATCCATCAAGAACATTTTTGATAATATATCCCGGAGATTGGTCAACTTCTGAACTCGATATTGTTACCTACTACCAATTCAATTTTAATAGTACACAAGGTAAATATGTACCCATACGAATTAAGGAGGAGAATATACTTAATTAGTAGTAGTTGGTTCAATCATTGTTATTTGGATATTGAAAAATTGACCTTATAGAGATTCAAAATTCCTGATAAATTTCAGGTGAGCTAATGATTTTATTGCACCCCCCGAATATGGCATTATATTTGCAAATTCAGCATCTAGATATAAACAAATGAATCTCAAATGAGCATATTTAAAGATATAACAACCTATTTGTTATTAATTACTACTATTCTTATCATCAGTAGTTTTCAAATAACAACTGACGATGAAAGTCATTATGAGAAATGGCGAAAAGTAGATTCTCTTACTAAAAGTGGGCAACCCAAATCGGCTATAAAGATTATTGACCACATATATAAAACTTCTAAAGAGAATGATAATACACCTCAGATAATTAAATCTTTAATTTACCGCATAAGCCTACAAAGCAGCTATGAAGAAGACCATTTGCTAAAATCGATCGCTGTTTTTGAAAATGAACTTTCAAATGCAGCGGTTCCTGAAAAACAGATTTTGCAATCGCTGATCGCCGAACTTTATTTCGCCTATTACAACGCAAACAGATGGAAAATAAATAAACGTCAAGCTTTATCAGAGGACGATAATGAGGATATAAACACCTGGGACGCAATTAGGATAAATAAAATAATTAAAAAATATTATAAAGCATCTCTTGAAGATGAAACCGTTCTTGCAGAAATTGATCTTGATAAATACGAAATTATACTTCTGCAGGGAGATTCTTCAAATTTCACTTTGTGGCCTTCACTATTTGACATGCTTGCCAACCGAGCATTACAGTACTTTATATCTACTGATGCAGAGTTTACACAGATTGTCTCCACATTCAAAACAAGTTATAATGGTTATTTTCAACTTTCGGCAGAATTTGTCTCTCTGTATATAAACCCTAATGAATCATCACAAACAGAAGTATTAATTCTATTTCAAAGATTATTAGCCTTACAGATAAAGCAAAACAATACTGAAGCACTAGTTGATCTTGATTTAAAACGACTTAAATACGTGTATGAGAACTCTCTACAGGACGAAAATAGTGAGGCTACTTATCTGAGGTCATTGACGTTGCTAGCAGATAAATATATTAAACACTCCGTATATGCTTCGATCGCGTTTCAACTTGCAAATCAATACTTTATCACAGGCAAAAGTTATGTTCCAGGGTTTAATGAAAATAACAGATATGATTTGGTAAAAGCTGACAGCATTTGTAAGGTTGCGATCAGCGAATTTCCTAACGTAAACGGATCAAACAATTGCCGCAACTTGGTTGAAATAATTAACCAGATTAGCTTTGGATTTGATATACCTGTCGCAGAAATGCCAGATAAACCAATATTGTCACTAGTTCAGTTTAAAAATATTAACAAGCTTTATTTTAAAATTGTAATAGGTGATCCGAAAGCAGATGCAAATAAGAACAATCGAAAAAAGCAGATTCTTAAGGAATTAGAACAGAAGGCGTTAATGTCATGGGAACAAAAGCTTCCAATAACTAAGGATCACAGGATGCATAGAGTTGAGGTTCAAATTCCAGAACTTACGCCCGGATACTACGTAATATTTGCGTCTAACGACTCGTTATTTCGCACGACTGAAAATATAAAGTTTAAACCTATTTGGATAACCAACATAAGTTATATAACAAGTGCTAATAAATCAGGTGGTTATACCGATATGTATACTTTGAATCGTGAAACGGGTATTAGTATAGGAAAAGTGAACATCACTATTTATAAGCGTCAATATGATAATCGTAGTAGAACCTATGCAGTTAAAGAAGCAAGTAAACTTACTTCCGATAAAAATGGCTATGCAAAAATTGAGTCAATTACAGGAAACAATTTCGGAACATATTTGTTTATGTTTGAAAAAGACGGGAATCAACTTTTCTCTGAAAACTACATCAATTTTTATCGGCCAAAAGAAAATTCAAAGCCTAAAATTAAGACTTATTTGTTTACCGACAGGGCTGTTTACCGTCCGGGGCAAACGATTTATTTTAAAGGAATTGTAATAGAAGAATTAGGGAACGATGTAAAACTTTTAACAGATTATACTACCGATCTAAAGTTTATTAATGCAAGTAGAAAAAATATACAAACTACTAGTTTTACCACTAACAATAATGGTTCGTTTAACGGAGAATTTATCATACCTACAGGTGGGCTTAATGGTCAAATGACAATTAAAAGTAAAACAGGAAGGGTTTCATTTATTGTTGAAAATTATAAACTGCCAACTTTTGAAGTGAATTTTGACAGCATTGTAAGTCAAATTAAGCTAAACGAAACAATTACAATAACAGGTAAAGCGATGAGTTATTCCGGTAGTTCAGTTGATGGGGCAGCTGTACGTTATAGAGTTACGCGTAAAGCCGTTTTCCCCAGACCATATTTCAGGGATAAGCATTTATACCCAATTAATTTAGGCCGGGAAGTTGAAATTACGCATGGCGATCTTATAACTTCCTCAAATGGTACTTTTGAACTACAATTTGATGCTATTCCAGATTATCGTATCCCAAGAAAAGCAGAACCTGTTTTTACATATAAAATTAACGTTGAGGTAACCGATATTACAAACGAAGTCCAAACTGCACAAACAACTGTTAATATTGGTCAAAAAGCAGTAGTACTTACATTTGATCTTCCTGAAGTTGTTGATCGAGATAATATTCAGAATCCTGGAATAGAAGCTGCAAATTTAAATGGATCATTAATTTCATTTGATGTATCACTCTCCCTCTATAAACTTACTCCTCCTTCACGATTAATGAATAAAAGACAATGGGCACATCCAGATTTTTATATAATTCCTGAAACAGAATTTAAGAAGAACTTCCCACATGCTATCTATAAAAATGAAGATGATCGTAGTATGTGGAAGAAAGAGAAAATATCCCATCAACAAATTACTATAAAAGGAAAGTCACAGTTTCCCGAAAACTACCTAAACGAATTAGCACCAGGAGAATATATGATTGTTGCAAGTGGTGAAGACAATGATGGTGAAACGGTTGAGAATACTCATTTCTTTACTTTGTTTTCTTCTTTAGGAAAAAAGCTACCTGGAAATATGATTTATTGGTCAGCCCTTTCATCAAAAGAAGCAGAACCAGGAGAAACTATAAAGCTCGTTGTTGGTTCTGCAGCTCGAAAATCACGAATTTTATATGAAATTGTTAACGACAACAATATTGTTGAAAGAAAATGGATTAATTTAAATAGGGGTCAGAAAACAATTAGTATTCCGGTTACTGAAGCATATCGGGGAAATTTTTCTGTTAATCTAACTATGGTACGATTCAACAGTTTATATTCTAACAATCTCAAGGTTATCGTACCTTATTCGAATAAAAAACTGGATATAAAACTTAGCACGTTCCGCAATCATCTAATCCCGGGAATTAATGAAGAATGGAGTGTTACAATCAGTGGCAATAAAGGACAAAAGTTTGCTGCTGAATTGTTAGCAGGGATGTATGATGCATCACTAGATATTTTTAGGCCAAATAGCTGGCAAATGAAACTATATTATGATAAAAGGCAGTCATCAAAATGGGAATCAAATCAGTTTGTCAGTTCGTTATCGTCAACATTAGTTGCTAAAAAGCTAAAATATTTTAAAGTTCATCGCATTGAATATCCAGCAGTTAATTGGTTTGGCTATCAATTTATAGGAAACAGGTATGGTATACAAAGCACAATGGATGGTGTTTTTCTAGAGACCTCGGCAGTTCGTAAGTCGGTTAATCAGGATACTTTTGGTGAGGTTGATGGAGTAAAAATAGAAAAGGATAACGAGTCTATTGCAGAAGAAGAAAATGAAGAACAAGTAATCATTCCTTTACGAAAAAATTTTAGCGAAACTGCATTCTTTTATGCAAACTTAAAAACTGATAGTTTGGGAAATGCAGTGTTTAAATTCACCACACCCGATGCACTTACTGAATGGAAGGTAATGATGCTAGCCTACACTAATGATCTTAAGGTAGGGACGCTTGAAAGAAAAATAAAATCGCAAAAAGAGTTGATGATAATTCCAAATGTTCCAAGGTTTGTAAGGCAAGGAGACACATTAATATTCTCTGCCAAGGTAATTAACTTTACTGAAAATGAAATATTGGCTAAGACTAATATTGAATTTTTTGATGCCATTACCATGGAACCATTGTCTATATTCATAGCGAATAATCACAAAACAATTTCGCAAAACATTGATCCAAAACAAAGTATTTCAGTTAGCTGGGGTATTAGCATTCCTGAAAATATTAATATGTTAGGTTTCAGGATAACGGCTTCAACCGGAACTTTCATAGATGGAGAAGAAAGAATGTTTCCGGTGCTCACAAACAGGATGTTGGTCACTAATACAATGCCGATGAATGTTAGCGTTTTAAGCACAGCTAATTTCAGTTTCAAGGGTCTGTCCGAATTTAACAAAAAGGAATCGTCAATAAGGAACTATAGGTACACTCTTGAATTTACTTCAAACCCGGCATGGTATGCTATTCAAGCATTGCCTTATTTAAGTTCTCCTGGCAGTAAGAACAACATGTCTCTTTTTAATAATTATTTTGCAAATGCGTTATCATCGTACATTGTAAATAGTAATCCAAAAATAAAGGCTGTTTTTGAAAGTTGGAAATATAAAACTCCGGATGCATTTCTGTCAAATCTTGAAAAAAATCAGGATCTCAAAAATATAATTATTACTTCAACACCTTGGGTTCTTGATGCCGAAGATGAAACAGAACAAAAACGCAGAATAAGTATACTATTTGATGTTAATCGTATGGCTAACGAAAAAGAAAACCTAACCAGAAAGTTGTTGGAAGCTCAGTTATCAAGTGGTGCCTGGCCATGGTTTAAAGGAATGCGTGAGGATCGGCATACAACGCAAACAATTGTACTTGGAATGGCAAAGCTGAACCACAAAGGTGTAATAGATCTGGATAGTGATAAGAAACGCTTTCACATGGTTAAGAAAGCTGTTTCATGGTTAGATGCTAAAATTGCTAATGATTATGTAACCCTTAAAAAGAAAAGTGGTAAATCATTAAATAACTATCAAATAAGAAGTTCACAAACTCAATATTTGTATATCAGGGCCTTACTTGTAGATATAATGCCCATACCTGAAAAATCAAAAGAAGCTTTTCAATATTATATTGATCAGACAAAAAAATACTGGCTAAAACAATCTAATTATTTACAAGGAATGATGGCTATAACCCTCAATAAATTTGGCTATCGTAATGATTCGGAAGCAATTATTAGGTCGTTAAAAGAAAGATCTCTATACAATAAAGAAATGGGTATGTACTGGCGTCAAAAAGCAGGATGGAACTGGTATCAAGCACCTATAGAAACACAAACAATGATGATTGAAACGTTTTCGGAATTAGAAAACAATCCTACAATAATTGAACAGTTAAAAATATGGTTACTAAAACAAAAGCAAACCCAACATTGGAATACTTCATCAGCAACAGCTGAAGCTGTTTACACCTTGTTGATGTTTGGAAATAATGCTCTTGATAATAACAATCTTGTTGATATCACCGTAGGCAACCAGATTATTGATATTAATGGCAATAGTGACATCACAGCAGAATCTGGTACTGGTTATTTCAGTACGTCCTGGTCGGGAAGTGAGATTACCCCTGAGCTTTCGCAAATATCAATAACTAACCCTAACAATCATATCGCCTGGGGGGCAGCTTACTGGCAATATTTTGAAGATCTGGATAAAATAAAGACTAATATTTCACCCCTGTCAATTAACAAAAAGTTGTTCATTGAAAAGCTTACTCCATCAGGACCTATACTCATACCTGTTGACACAAATCTGGAGTTAAATCCAGGAGATAAAATAATTTCACACTTAATTATCAGTACCGACAGAAATATGGAATATATTCATCTGAATGATATGAGGGCTACTGCTTTCGAGCCAGTATCACCTTTGTCAGGGTATACATATAATGGTGGACTATGGTATTACAAGAATATCACGGATGTTAGCACCGACTTTTTTATACGCTATTTAAATAAAGGAACCTATGTACTTGAATATCCGTTATATGTTACGCAAATTGGTGATTTTACAGTTGGTATTGCTACCATACAAAGCATGTATGCTCCTGAATTTTCAGCACATTCATCAGGGCTAAGGGTAAAAGTATCAGAGCAATAATGATGTTGATAATTTTCAGCGTATGCTGAAGAGGCTACTTATTAATTAAAATTCCTAATTTCATCTACAGCCCTTAAAAAAGTAGTATCAATATTATGATAAATAGGGTAAAAACCTTTTTCGTTAAGTACATTCCTACCTACAAATGCCTTAAATAGGGTTTCTATTTTTTCTTTTGATATATCTATTTTATTATCTGTCAGTTTTATCCCTTTTCCATCTGCGTAAGCAATAAGCTCATTAAAGGTTCTGTTGTCCATATTAAACTCACGGTTGAAGGCATCAAAGTCTTTATATTTATTTAAGTTGGCTCTGTGCCTGTCCGTATAATCAAAAGCAAATTGGAAAATTAAACCTTTGTTGGCAAGTATATTATAGGATGTATGTATTGTGTCAGTTACGATAGGAACAAAAATGTCTGGCATTATACCGCCACCGCCATAAACAGTTTTTCCGGCAGGAGTTGTAAATTGTAGAGAATCATCAAAATGAATACTATCCTGACTTTGCAGTTCCCCATTTAGATAACGCTGAATATGATCTTCATAATAGCCCTCTTTATTACCATTTTCATAAGGTTTTTGAATGCAACGTCCTGTAGGTGTATAATATCTCGACACAGTAAGCCTAACGGCAGAACCATCTGGAAGATTAATTTGCTCCTGAACCAATCCTTTACCAAAAGAGCGTCGTCCAATTATTAAACCTTTATCGTTATCCTGTAATGCACCAGCAACGATTTCACTTGCTGATGCCGAATTTTCATCGATAAGAACTACTACATCAGTTTGTTCAAAATCACCAACTTCAGTAGCAAAAGCGTGTTGTCTCTGACGGTTATTGCCTTCAGTATATACTATTAGTTGACCATCAATGATAAATTCATCACTAATATCGATGGCCGCCTGTAGAAAGCCTCCCGGATTACTCCTCAAGTCAAGGATTAATTTGGTCATTCCCTGTTCCTTAAGTTGTCCAGCAGCTTCTTTAAATTCATCATAAGTTGTTGCAGAGAACTTATTCAGCTTTATGTAACCAATGCTATCATCAACCATATATGCAATATCAATGCTATAAGTAGGTATCACATCACGTGTTATCGTAAAATCAATTAATTTTGGTACACCCCGGCGGTAATTACTAACTGTTACTTTCGTCCCCTTTTTTCCCTTGAGTTTTTTTATAGCACCATTATTAGTAATCCCAATACCTGCAACAAGTGTATCATCAATATTTACAATTCTGTCGCCTGCCATAAGGCCAACTTTTTCAGATGGTCCTCCAGGGATTGGATTAATAACCGTTATTGTATCTTTTTCGATCCGAAACGAAATTCCAATTCCTTCGAAACTGCCCATTAAAGGATCGTTTACATGGTGAAATTCTTCATTAGTTATATACATTGAATGTGGATCCAGTTTCTTAAGCATACCTCTAATCGCATCCGTTTCAAGACCGTTTAATGCAACTGAATCAACATAATCTTGTACAATATAATCGAGAACATCATCAAGCTTGTTGTACGAATTATGACCAATTGGTAGAATAGTGTTACTTACGTTTTGATTTCCAACCATTAGCGAGCCAAGCCACATACCAGCGATAAGGACAATTGAAAATGCAAAAGGAAGGTATATCTGAATTTTATTATTTTTTTTACTCATTAAATATTTTTTTGCAAAATTATAAAATTGAAATTAACAAGAATATCTATTGTTCAATTACTCCTATTTGAGTTGTTGTACAACCTTTATACCATAATGGTGAATTGAACATTTAAACTCCATATATCTCTAATTATGAATGTCTCAGCAATCTCAATTCTCTATTTCACAATTTTTCAATAAACATTACGAACCATAAAAGTGTACGAACTTAGACACTTTGTGTTTGAGTGCGAACATTTTTTTGAACTCACAATACAAATTAAGACGATAAGTTGCGGATCCTCTTTTAATTATAAATTGCGGTATACTATTGGTGTTTTATAGGTTGAAACATTTCTAAATTTTACTGCCATGAAATCAAGAATCGCAACCTTTTTGATAGCAGTGAGCATGTTCCTTACCGGAACAGCTTTTGCTGCTAACCCAGTAACAAAAACTAATAATGCTTCGAAAGAGGTGTCTACATTATTAAAGCAAGAACTTAAATACCCTAAATTCGCTAAGGATAGTAAGTTTGAGTGCTGTGTACTGGTTAGATTAACAATTAATAAAGATGGTACATTTAAAGTTGATTGTATTAATTGTACGAGCCCAATAATGAAGGCACATGTTACCAAAGCTATTGAAAAGATAAGCCGCAAAGAACTTGCAAGGTACGCAGGTATGCAAATTTGCTACAAGATTAACTATAAGCTGATCTAGAAGTTAGTAGTTTTTCGTTTACATAGTGCCAAAGAATTATTACCTGACTCATCGGAAGTAGGTTTAACTTCATTTGATAGATTCAGTTCTAATTTAATCCTTGGATTGCTATAAAATTCCGCAATCTCATTCCAATAACTATTAATATTTTACTTTAGAAACTAATATATATTTGCACGGACAATTTATATCTATTATCTAATTGTAAAATACTTATAAATGCTAAAAAAAATACCGCATACTTACGTTATTATTTTCAGTATAATAGTTCTGGCTGCAATACTTACTTGGTTTATCCCAGGGGGAGAATACAGCAGGAAAACTATTAATGTAAACGGTATTGAAAGAACTGTTATTGAGAAAGGTTCATTTCATTATGTAGATAGTCAGCCACAAACATGGCAAATTTTTGAAGCTTTCTTTCAGGGATTTGTTAACCAATCTGGTATCATCGTTTTTATACTAATGATCGGTGGCGCTTTTTGGATTGTAAATAGTTCGAAAGCCATTGATATTGGAATATTCTCATTTCTACAATTCACTAAAAAACTAGAAAAGAATAAACTGCTTGCCAGGATAGGAGTGAATAATATAATTCTAACCTTGATAATGCTGGTTTTTAGTGTTTTTGGTGCCGTTTTTGGAATGAGTGAAGAAACAATTGCCTTCATTATAATACTTGTACCATTGTCCATTTCAATGGGTTACGATTCAATTATTGGTGTAAGCATGAGTTTTGTAGCTGCAGGCTTGGGTTTTGCAGGGGCAGTACTTAATCCTTTTACTATAGGTATTGCACAAGGCATTTCAGATTTACCATTGTTTTCAGGTTTTGGGTATCGATTATTTTGCTGGTTTGTGATTAATCTTGTAGGCATTACATGGATATTACGCTACGCATCCAAAATTCAAAAAAACCCAAAACGATCACCTGTTTATGAAACCGATTCTTATTGGCGTAACCGCAATACAAGCAAAATTGAGGAAATTGATTATGATACTCCACGTATTGCCTGGTTTGTATTTCTATTTATTTCCTTTGGACTGGTAATATTTTCATGGATATACCCGCTAACAGAAATGAAGATCGGGAATTCAACAAATATAATTTCAGCCGTTCCTGTATCAACAGTTCTTTTTATAATTATTGGTATTATAAGCCTTCGGAAATCAATACATTTTTTTATACTCAACTTATTACTTTTCACAATAGTATTTCTGGTTGTAGGAGTAATGGGATATGCATGGTATATTGAAGAAATTGCCAGCTTATTTCTCGCCTTGGGTTTATTTTCCGGAATTGCTTTTAATTACAGTGCCAATGATATAACAAAACAATTTCTTGAGGGAGCAAAAGATATAATGTCGGCAGCTTTGATTGTAGGCCTTGCCGGTGGTATACTTGTAGTTCTTGAAGATGGAAAAATTATTGATACAATATTATATAGGGTCTCAACTTCAATGGAAGGCATGGGTAAGTTGGGAACTGTTAGCGTGATGTATGTAATTCAGAATATGATAAACATTATAATACCATCTGGCTCTGCAAAAGCGGCACTAACAATGCCTGTAATGGCTCCATTTTCCGATTTGGTAAATTTATCACGTCAAGCAACGATAATGGCATTTCAGTTTGGCGATGGTTTTACAAATATGATAACGCCAACATCAGGCGTATTGATTGGAGTACTCGGAGTAGCAAAAATTCCGTACGATAGTTGGGTAAAATGGATTGCTCCATTTATGCTTGTTCTTATTATCCTTGGGTGGTTATTGCTTATACCAACAGTTACAATGCAGCTTGATGGGTTTTGAAGATGAATAGCATTTTCTCTCATAACCAATTACTTACAAATCATCCACCAAAGCAAATATCAAGTCCTCTTGCTTTTACTATTAATTTATGATTTTTAGGAACTAATCTAAGCTTACTTCCAACATCGCTAAGTTTAATGTCTTTGATTTTTTCACCTTTCTTAATAACCATCCTACCATAATTCTCATTAGCAATTAAATCAACAGTATATGCTCCAAATCGGGTTGCCAGAATTCGATCCATCGGTGATGGACTACCTCCGCGTTGAATATAACCTAGTATTGTTTTACGGGTTTCCATACCAGTTCCAGCTTCAATTCGTTCGGCAATGTATGAAGCCGCCGATTGATCTTTACTCGGTTTTTTGATGCCTTCAGCAACAACAACAATTGAATATGGCTTTTTCTTTCTGGCACGTTTAAGAAGATAGTTATTTACAACTTCCATACTATAATTAAGCTCGGGAATTAAAATAACGTCACCCCCCCCCTGCTAATCCTGAATACAATGCCAACCATCCGGCTCGATGTCCCATAATTTCAATTACCATAATGCGCTTATGTGAGTTTGCAGTTGAATGTAACCTATCTATGGCATCTGTGCATATACCCAAAGCAGAATCAAATCCAAATGTTTGATCTGTTCCCCACACATCATTATCTATTGTCTTGGGTATCCCAATTATATTAAGTCCTTCTTCAACAAGAAGGGCGGCAGTTTTTTGTGTACCGTTTCCACCAATACACACCAAACAATCAAGTCCAAGTTCGTTATAGGTTTCCTTTATACGGTTTGGTTTGTCAATATTATGACGCTTAGATTTCTTAAAAGGCTTTTCACGTGAAGTGCCAAGTATAGTTCCCCCTTCGGTAAGTAAACCTGACAACATATTCTCCTCAAGTGGGAAATATTCCTTGTCGAGCAAACCTAAAAATCCAGAGGATATGCCTATAACTTCCATACCATATTTAACAATTGCTGTTTTTCCAACTCCGCGAATCGCGGCATTTAAGCCAGGGCAATCACCGCCTGCTGTAAGTATGGCTATTTTTTTATGTTTACTCATTCCCTATACTTCATAGATTAAACCATCAATTTCTCACCTTCAGTTTTTGCGATTACCACTGCACCACAACTATCACTCCATACATTGGTGGCTGTGCGAAACATATCCAATATCCTGTCAACAGCAATTATTAATCCTACTCCTTCTAGTGGTAGCCCGATAGCAGTTAATATTACAGTCATCATAACTAGCCCTGCCATTGGTATAGCAGCTGCACCAATTGAAGCCAATAAAGCCGTTAGCACAATAATTAATTGTTGTAAAAATGTGAGGTCAATACCATATGCTTGTGCGATAAATATGGCAGCAATACATTCGTAGAGTGCGGTTCCGTCCATATTTACAGTTGCTCCGAGTGGTAGAGTAAAACTACTGATCTTATTTGATACACCCGATTTTTCCTCCACAGCATTTATTGTTAAAGGTAAAGTTGCCGCTGACGAGGAGGTTGAAAAAGCAGTAAGCAAGGGGGTTGTCATATTTTTAAGATGTTGCAATGGTTTGGCTTTTCCAATAAACTTTACAATTAGCGGTAAAGTGATTGAACCATGGATGGATAGNGCTATGATTACAGTGAGCATATAAAGCCCCATGCTGTTTACAAGTCCACCAAAATCATCCTGATCAGCTACTGTTTTTGCCACCAAACCAAATACTCCAAAAGGTGTAAATTTGATTACAAAAAGTGTGATCTTCATCATTACTTCAAAAATAGATGTGAAAAAATGCTGCAATAATTCACTGTGCTTTTTACCAACTTTCATAATGAAAAATCCAAATAGTATAGCAAAGAAAATGACTGACAACATATCATTTTCAACCATTGCTGTTAACACATTATCGGGTACAATCTCTATTATTATCTCCTTGAAGGAGCGTTGTTTTTCAACCAAGCCTTCTACTTCCTGAACAAAATTAATTTGTGCTCCTACACCAGGTTTTATAATATTCACCAATATCTGTCCTGTGAAAATTGCTAACATACTTGTACTGAGATAATAGAGTAACGTTTTGCCTCCAATACGTCCTAAGTTTGCCCCAGATCCGATATTTGTAATTCCTGATATTAATGAAGATAAAATTAAGGGTATGATAAGCATTCTTAATGCCCGCATAAAAAGATCACCCATCCAGCTAACGTATTCAATGGCAGGGTTTGAATATGCAGAATGAACTATTAGTACCTTATATTTTTCATATTGAACAACACCTAGATGTTCTTCCAAAGCATCATCAAAATCTAATAATGTTGAATATTCGTTCCCTTCAAGCGTTCTTATCTTTGTTAGTACCTCACCTGAAACATTTTTTTTACTTAGTACTTCAAAAGATTCCGCGGTAATTAAATAATTAGTAGAGAAATATAATCCATAACCTATGGCTAATAATAATGCTATTAATATCTGCCAATGCAGTGCAAATTTTCTCATAAATCTACTATCTTTGTGAAACAATCAAAAATACAAAAATAATATTACGCAAATTACTGGTCGATTTTGATTAAAATAACTGATCTTAAATTAATTGTACTTGTAGTAATACTTTGATTGTCTGGTTTCTAAAATCGCTCTGTATGAAAAAACTATTACATCTTATTATTGCCCTATCAATTACTTTTTGCAGTTTTTCACAGTATCAAAATATTAAGATCTCTGAGTTCGGTGCTTCAGTAAGCGAGCCATCAATTTGCATGAACCCCAGAAATACTGATCAACTAGTTGCTGGTTCTAACTTAAATAAATTTTACACTTCTGATGACGGCGGGTTTACCTGGTTGCAAGGGATATTAACATCTCCTCAATACGGAGTTTGGGGTGATCCATGTATTATTGTTGATACAGCTGGTGATTTTTATTTTCTTCATTTGGCAAATCCGTCCAGCGGGAATTGGATCGATCGTATTGTATCTCAGAAATTTGACTTTGAAGCTTACACATGGACTGATGGGAGTTATATGGGGTTAAACGGAACGAAGGCACAAGATAAAGAATGGGCTGTAGTTGATAGCGTAACCAATACTATCTATGTTACCTGGACGCAATTTGACCAATATGGCACTTCAGACCCAACAAAATTCAGCAATATCCATTTCAGTAAATCTACTGATGCTGGGGAAACATGGTCGGAAGCACTCAGGATAAATGAGATTTCCGGAAATTGTGTAGATAGTGATGAAACTACCGAAGGAGCAGTACCAACATTAGGACCAAATGGTGAAATTTATGTTGCATGGTCTGGTCCTGCAGGAATTGTATTCGATCGTTCATTTAATGGTGGTGATACATGGTTAGATGAAGATATTTTTATTAACGCTCAACCTGGTGGTTGGGATTATGATATACCAGGTATATACAGAGCCAACGGCCTACCAATTACTTGCTGCGACATAAGCAACTCTGAAAACCAAGGAACAATATATGTTAATTGGTCAGATCAGCGTAATGGAGTTGATGACACTGATGTGTGGTTATCAAAATCAACCGATGGTGGCGATACATGGTCGGATGCAATAAGAGTAAATGATGATGGGCCCGGAAAACAGCAGTTTTTTACCTGGATGACTATTGATCAAACTACCGGTGAAATCATTATTGTTTTTTATGATAGACGAGATTATGATAATACTAATACAGATGTTTTTATTGCACGATCATCAGATGGTGGTGAAACTTTTGAAAATATTAAAATAAGTGAATCACCTTTTATGCCAAGCAGTAGTGTGTTTTTCGGTGATTACACAAATATTACTGCTCATGATGGAAAAATAAGACCAATTTGGGCTCGAGCCGATGGAACGGCAATGTCAATTTGGATTGCTATTGTTGATATATCCACAGATTTGGCAGAATCTCAGGAAAGAATGCCAACTAGCCTTGAACAAAACTACCCAAATCCGTTTCGGGAATCAACTTATATTTCTTACAAACTTCGCAGACCATCATTAGTTTCGCTTTCAGTGTATGATTTATTTGGGAGACAGGTTGCTATCTTGGTTAATAATAAAAATATGGAGGCCGGAAAATATATTGAACAATTCAATGCGGTAGATTATAATATTTCCTCAGGAGTATATTATTTTACTTTACAAATTGGGAATACTGTTGAAAAACAGAAAATGATTTTAGTAGATTAACAAAAATCAAAAGAAAATTATCTTTTAATTTGTATTTTTCTACTTTTGTGAACTATTCTTTCATTTCGTTTTCTTTTATGACAAAAGAACTTAACTCATTTATCGATAGTATTAGAGCCCTTGCCAATGAAAAGGGAATTGGGGCTATCACTCTGGAAAAATTATATGAAAATCCCGATTTTTCTAACGAGTTACTTGAAAAATACTTTGAAAACGACGATACATTAGTTGAGTATATTCTTGAAAGTGAGAGAAACAAATTCGAAGTAATTTTTGTTGATCATGATTTTGATGGTTATTATGATGCTATTGACATAATATTTACAGTGAGTAAAGAGATGGCATCGAAATTCTATAACCTCAGCCCATCGGTAACATATAGTTATAAAGACCAATATCCGGAAATTTATGAAGATCACCTCCAGAAAAGGATTGATTTTATCCATGGAAAGATTCAGGTAAACCTCCAAAAGGGTATAAGCGAAGGAATGTATCGTGATGATGTGAGCATTGAGCTCGTAGCTCGCCGATATATAAGTCGGTTGTTAGATTTACATGATCCAGAGAATTTTCCCCCTAAAGATTTTTCCTTTACTACATTGTTTATGCAAATGTTTGATAGCTTCGTAATGAGTATTGCTACTGATAAAGGAATTAAACATTATAATAAAAAACGGAAAACTATAAAGTTGTAGTTTGGGGATATTTACTAACCACACTCACCTGTAGATTTTAAAAGCAGGGGCTACTACCTTTTCACAATCTTTTTAACGATGCTGTTATTGTTACCATCAGTAAATATCCCAAAATAAATGCCAGCAGTTAATTTGGATAAGTTGTAATTAAAATGATTTTGTCCGGCTGAAACTTTCACTTCATCTGAAAATACACATTTGCCTCTTATGTCCATGAGTTTTATATTTACATTAGAATTAGTCTTTGCCTGAATACTTAATCCTAAAGTTTCGGAAACAGGATTTTTAAATGTTATTTCCGAAAATAATGAATATTCATGGTTGCTGATACCTAATGTCTTATTTACCTTTAACATAATCGATATTGGAAGATGATCAGAATTACCAAATAAAGCTTCAATTACATTTGATGGTGCACTTATGTTTTCGGGGTTGCTGTTAATAGCATTATCAAAATGAAGGCCATCCTGTCCAATGGTAGTATATGATCCTTCTATATATTCAACATCCATAAATCCTTGCATAATATTATCTGATAGTAATATGAAATCAAATCGATCATCCATCCCACTATATGAGGCACAACCATTTTGTGTATCATGAGTTGACTGTGTATGAACAAATCGGAAAGTATAATTATTGTTCCAATCTCCAGGAGTGTCAATCGGATCGTAAAAATTAAGTTCAGGATTTGTATAGTTTGTAAGTAATTGATATGCTGGTTCGCTACTACTGTAAACATTAAAATCACCCATAAATAGATAATTATTGCTATCATCATAATCATTGAGATAATTCATAGCATTATAAACCATATCTCTTCGTTTATTCTCGTTATTAGCTCCACCACTTGATTTTAGATGAGCTACAATGCATATCACAAACGTAGTATCACCAATAACTAAATCATCAGATCGATAATAAAGTTTATAAACATCAATGTCGCGAATATAGCTTTGGGCAATTGTATGTGAATGCAACTCAAGTTTTTGCCAATTATAATACAGCATATTCACAAGATATGAATCAGCTATTTTAATGAAATTAGCTTTTCTGTAATAGTTTATGCCGTTTACGTTCAGGTCGTTATCCAATAACCTTTGATGTATGGAATCCGAAGATGAAATCTCATTTACGGTAAAAATATCAGGCTTTGCATATTCAATTATTGTTCTTATATACTCATCTTTATCATTAATATTATTATTACTGGTTGTACAATAGGAAGTGTAATTTCCATAATTAAGAAGGTTGTATTGCAGGATTTTTAAGGTGTCTTGTGCAGGTAGAGTTTGTGTTGCAAAAATGAATAGTGATAGTATAATTATTTTCATCTGATAGATTTTTCAAATACGTTAATGTTAATATTTAGATTCATATAACAAAAGATATTGTAAAAAATTCAAACGCTCAGCCAAAGTTATAATTTTACCATAACTTTGTTTGCCTAATCAAAAAAATTAAAATTATGATAAAATTGTTCCAACACTTTGTATTAACTGGTTTGATTATTATAGCAGGATCTTCATGTTCAAAAAAGTTTATGGTTATAAGCTCACCCGAGAAGCAACCGGCAGCAAGGATCTTGAAAAAACAACCTGACGTTGCTCTCGTTTTGGGAGGTGGTGCCTTTCATGGGATGGCACATGTTGGGGTAATTAAGATCCTCGAAGATGCTGGAATTCCAATAGATTTAATTGTAGGCACTAGTGCAGGAAGTATGGTTGGAGCATTATATGCAGACAGACCACATATCGATTCGCTTATCCCTTTAATAAATTCTACGACTGCAAAAGATGTTTTTAATTTTTCACTATTTCGATCAAAAATGGGGTTTGTTTCAGGTAGCAGACTGCAGCAGTATCTTAATAAGCAACTAACTGTTTCAAATATAGAAGACACAAAAATACCATATGTTGCAGTTTCTACAGATATTGAAAAGGGCGTTTCAGTTGCTTTCAAAGCTGGACCTATTGCACCATCAGTAAATGCTTCATGTGCAATTCCGGGAATATTTGAACCGGTAAAGATGTATGGAACAACTTTCGTTGACGGCGGAATTATTGATAATATAGCTGTTGATATTGCAAAAGAATATAATCCAAAATTTATAATCGCTGTTAGTATTATGTCGTTTGACACAACCCTTGATTTAAAAAACTATAAAAGTGTTGTACTACGTGCATATCATGTTGCGATGCATCGACTTTCAGCCGATATTGAAAAGGGTGCGGATGTTATTATTTCACCCAATTTAGTTGGTATTCCGTTAATGAGTGGCAAAGACAATGAAAAAATGTACAAACTGGGATTGGTCGCTGCTAAGGAATCTTTGCCTGAAATTAAAAAGATGCTTGAGAAAAAGGGAATAGCACTAAAGAAAAAGTAAGTTGTATTGGAATATGGCAATAAGGTATAGGATAATATGGATATAGGGGTTATCCGTTCATGATAGCTATGTTCATTAACTTTACTAAATGTAAGAATTGTCAGTAATACAAGCTATGTAGAGGGTTTTGTTAAAAACTAGGTTTGGGACAAGGCACTTATTCCCATATACCCTATTCCCTTTGGTCCAGTGAAAAATATTTATCCAATAATTGTTGTGCAGCCTCATATGGATTTACTTCATCATTAAGTATTTTTTTTTTGATAACCATCCATTAATTCGCTAATTTCAGGATTACTATAAAAGTGGCTTTTCAGACTTTCTTCAATACTATTATTCAAAATATTGAGAGCTTGTTTTCGTCTATTATTGTCAAAAAAGCCATTGGCTTTTGTTTGTAAAGTAAACTCATTAATCTTCTCCCAAACTTCTTTTATTCCGTCATTTCCAATTGCAGAAGCAGTAAGAACCTCAGGTTTCCATCCGTTAGGTAGAGAGGGAAACAAATGCAATGCATTTTTATAAACAGAAGCAGCTAATTCTGCTTTCGTAATATTATCTCCATCGGCTTTATTAATAACTATCAAGTCGGCAATTTCCATAATCCCACGTTTAATACCCTGAAGTTCATCTCCCGCACCTGCAAGCATTAGGAGTAGAAAAAAGTCGACCATCTGTGAAACTTCTGTTTCCGACTGTCCCACCCCAACAGTTTCAATTATTATTATATCAAACCCTGCTGCTTCACATAGTATGATAGCCTCATGACTAGCTCTTGTTACACCTCCTAGTGCGCCCTTGGTTGCTGAAGGCCTTATAAATGCACTTGAATTATTACTCAGCACTTCCATCCTGGTTTTATCTCCAAGTATACTCCCTTTGGTACGTGTACTGCTAGGATCAATTGCTAACACTGCAACTTTATGGCCTTTGTTAATAAGATTTAAACCAAATGTTTCGATGAATGTGCTTTTGCCGACACCCGGAACTCCTGAAACCCCAATGCGCAATGACTTTCCGGAGTGTGGCATACATCGCTGAATTAATGTCCTGGAATCCGTTTTTTCACTAAGCAATGAGCTTTCTATTAAAGTGATACCACGACTCAGTAACGTCCTATCTCCACTTATTATGCCGTCATAAATAATATCTGAGGTTAATCTGTCTTTTTTAAAACGATCAAATTCTTCTGATACGTTAGGATTAACTTTCGCAGGCTGATCAATCCCCTTTTGTACATTTAACGCTGAATCTACTTGATGGTGTTTCCTTTTAGACATTTCTTAAGTTTGATTAACTACAAACCAGTTATAATAATGCAAATATACATAATAGGTGTAGTAATTATTTTAAGTTGTTTCGAGCACCAGGTTCTTAAACATATTTTTCTAGCACAACTAGATAAAAAGATAATTCAGAACATAGTTGGGTTAGTCAACTACTCATAAAATTTTTAATCAGACCTTAATGGGACATGGGGGTACCGAACTATCATTGCAAACCTCTCTAAACACTGCTTCCTTACATTCCTGAGGGTCGCAACAAGTGTGGCATGCCTGTTTAATCGATCGGATGCCTGTGAGTTTTATGTGGGGTGCAAGATAATGATCTTTAACTGTTTCTTTACCAAGCAAATCCGTGCTAAGATACTTCTTGTTACTATCGGCAAAAACAGTAACCACTACTTCATCCATACCTAGCTCCTCCTGAACCATCAGGGCTCCTATGAAATTTGCCCCAGATGAAATTCCAACACCCATCCCTAGTTCACTAGCAAGCTTTTGCGCCATCAAAATTGCATCACCGTCATCAACACTAACTATCTCGTCCAAATACTTTACATCCAAAATTGGTGGAATAAACTCATCAGAAATTCCTTGTATACGATGCTTTCCTACCTTATATCCTGTTGATATTGTTGGAGAGTTAGCTGGTTCCAATGGGCGAATTTGTATAGTAGAATCCTGTTCTTTAAGGAATCGTCCAGTCCCCATAATTGTACCCCCGGTTCCTACCCCAGCGATAAAGGCTTTTGGATGAAGAGAATTAAACTTCAATTGCCACCAAATTTCTGGTCCTGTTGTTTTGTAATGAGCACTACAATTGTCTTCGTTTGAAAACTGCCTTGGTAAGAATGCGCCTTCTGTGGCTTCAGCTAATTCTTCTGCTCGCCGGATACTACCTAAAAATCCACCTTCCTCATGGCTTACTAGAACGATCTCTGCACCAAGGCTACGGATAAGATTGATGCGTTCCGCACTCATCCAATCAGGCATAAAAATGGTAACAGGATGGCCTAGAGCTCGCCCGATAGCAGAAAACGCTATGCCTGTATTACCGCTTGTTGCTTCAATAATAAGATTGCCAGGTTTTAGAATACCTCTCGAATAGCCCTGCTCCAATATATGGAAAGCCATTCTGTCTTTTATGCTCCCTGTCATATTCAGGTTCTCAGCTTTTGCAAAAATTGAACGCTTATTACCCTTATAAATGAAATATATACTAGCAAACCAATTAATTGAAAAGGTTTATCAAGCTTTTGTATTATTAATAATTGGTGCTGGATTATTTATTGAGTTTAGAAAGAAGAACCACAATAGTGATGTTGTATATCAAATGATACTTCTAATAAGCATAATACCTTTGTTGGCATTTACTACTTATAATCTATTTATATTTGAATTACCCATAATACTTTACTTAATATACTTTTATAAGGATTTGAATATTACTCAAAAAATTATGGTTGTGGTTGGATGCATTTTAATTGGAGGAAATATCCACGAGATAACGGGAAGTGCTTTAAGGGACTATTTAATAGGTATATCGGTTTATACCTTTGGTACAATATCTCTAATTACTGCTTTAATTTTGTTTAAAAATGCAAAACTGGATTAGAGGTTAGTATAGTTATAACCAAAAAAAGAGGGTACTNNNAGTACCCTCTTTTTTCTTTTCACATTGATATTCTTAATATNNTCTTAGNNTTTCAATTGTAAAANTNCGNANATNTTCAACACCCCCTCTGGTATTATANTATTCTTCNNACTCTTTTGTTTTTGNNNTCATNTCTCNTCTGTTCTGAACTAAATCTGTCCAATTCTTAGCACCAACATAAACCCAGTGAGTGGATCCTTCATACCCATTGATAAGAATGCTTCCAAAACCTAGATCTCTACCATCCATCACAGAGGATAACTCTCCAACTATTTTATCGTGAGCAGCTTTAAATGCCTGCTCATCTTCAGCCTTGAAGTCATATATTTGTCCGTATTGGTATGCATCATCATCGTCACCACCAACCCAGCTTAAAACTTCTCCTGAAGTACTAAATGTCCATTCTTCAACAAAATTTTGGAATTTCTCAATAAATGCTTCCCATTGAGCATTTGTTACAGTGGTATCACTTCTGCCCCAGTTCGCAGGATCACCATATATTACAATCCTATGAGTAGAAGGTTCTCCACCAATTGACATTCTTTCAATATTGATTCCCCCTGATTTAAAATTAGCCTCGCCCCAGAAGCCATCAGCCAATTCTAGAATGGCATCTTGACAACCTCTTTTTGCTTCAAATTCATAAACTTTAAATGCGTTTTGTGAGTAAGCTAGAGTGCTAAAAAATACTAGTAAAATAATAGATACTTTTTTCATAAATAATATATTTAAATGTTAAAAATTGTGATAATTCTAATTTGGGTATTTCCCTTGTTCATATCTTTATAAATAAAGAGTTTATTTAAACGAATAAGGGGACCTGAATTATTCAGGTAAATTCACGTTTGTTACAAAATGAAGATTTGTTCGGGTTCACTTTTTCAATCACTTCGGTTAATTTGTAATATAATAAAATACCAAAAATATTATATTTATTTAAATAAACAAGTATTTATCTTAATATATTTAGTATTTGAGGAGTAAAATTTTGTTCTAATAAGATCTTAGTATTTCAATTGTAAAATTGCGGACATGTTCAACACCCCCTCTGGTATTAAAGTATTCTTCCCACTCTTTTGTTTTTGTTCTCAT
>NYYH01000028.1 GCA_002686705.1 Bacteroidota bacterium | reverse complement strand
TTTAAAAAATGTGCTTTTCCACTTGGCAAAATCTTGTGTGCCTTTATTTAAAAGGGATTGAAAGAAGTAACTGATAAATTATGGGGTAACTTCAAAAATCTAACAACTAATTATCATGAAAAAAACCTACACATTACTCAGCCTACTGCTAATTTTTGTTCTTAGTACATCGTTTTCTGTGGATGCATTTGCCGGGAAGAAAAAGGTACAATTCAGTGTTTCAGAAACTGATGCAGAAATATATATTGATGGAAAACTAATGGGGAAAGGAAACACAGAAGTACTTATATTAAGTAACAGTTGTGTTACTGTTAGAATAGAGAAAATAGGATTTCTGGATGAAACCATTACGTTCTGCAATAAGAAAAATAGTGCTGCACCACCAAAAACCTATTATCTTGAGATGTTGCGTGATGATGCATTCGACGCGTCAATTCAAACAGATATTGCAAATATCGATATTGAGTTAAGGACAACAAAAACCGAAGTGGATGCTTGGAAACTAATTAGTATGATTGTTACATCCTATTTTGATGTAATTGAAGTAACCGATAGAGAAACTGGGTATCTTAGAACATCATGGGTAATACAAACATTTAAACAAAATACTATTCGTACTCGTTTGATTGTTAAGCTTGGGGATACTGACCCCCTAACATATAAAATAAAGCTGGTTAGTGAAGAATCAAGGAGACCAGGAACAAGTGTTAAGAGTGATGAACTTTATCGTGAATAGGATAGAGTACTGAGAAAATATGGAACTATATTTGATGAATTACAATCACGCTTAAGTAAATAATAATTCCGAAAGAGATATTAGCGCTATCAGTAAATCTGGTAGCGCTTTTTTATTGCTTTATTTTCCAATAAGCTTTATCATCATTTTCTTCATCAGTTTCTTCTTCCAGTTCCCAGGAATATTGTTTTCGTTTTGGTCCGGAGTTACGATAATATAAGGCTAGAACTAAACCTGCTATGGCTCCGCCAAGATGTCCTTCCCAGCTAATATTTTTTTCCTTGGGAAAGAAATCCGGAAAGGCTCCCCAAATTAAACTTCCGTACAAAAATGTGACAATCAATGCTAAAGCGGCAAGCCTTGTATCTTTTCTTATCAGTCCACTCACAAATAAAAAACTAGAAAGACCATAAATTAATCCGCTTGCGCCAATATGCCATGATGGTCTACCTCCAAACCAAACCCATATTCCTGATAAGAACCAAATTCCAACCAGAACCCGAACCGATATGCTACTATAGAAGTAAAAAAGTGCTGATGATAATATTAAAAATGGAACAGAGTTCGCTATCAGGTGATCCCAGTCACCGTGTATAAATGGCATTAGGAAGATTCCCTTAACTCCTTTAATATCAAGAGGGTAATTACCAAAGTTTACAAAGCTAATATTGAAACTATATTCAATTATTTTTACCATCCACATTATAAACAACAAACCGATAGGTATCAATAATGAATAAATAAACTTTCTTTTCTCCTTAGACATAAACAGAACTTAAATAAAACTCTTGCAACGTAAAATTGCATCTTCAAATAACGTGCCTTTATTTTATTAGCGACACAAATATGTAGCTCTCTCTCAAAATTAACCAGTAATGAGTTAATGAATATAAAAAATTTGTCATTTTCTTATCTTATTATTCACACATTTAGAGTTTGAAAAGATTAATATAAAAAATACTACTTTTACTCAAATATCGTTTCACTCTAATTGATTATAAATGAAATTATATTACAGCAAAATTGCAACTGTAAAATAATTGTCTTGTCGTTAATACAAACATATGCACAATTAATTAATCTAATCTTTGAATCCAAGAACATTAATAATCTTAATTATTCTCTTCCTGTTTGTATTCACAAAATTAAGTGCTGAACCAGAGAAATTGGTAACTTTAAGCGGATACATCACAGATAGTAAAAATGGCGAAACGCTGCCGGGTGCTACAATATTTATTAAAAGTTTAAAAGCTGGTACTGTATCAAATAATTATGGCTATTATTCAATTACTATTACTGCCAGCAGACAGACAATTGTTTTTTCATATCTTGGATATACAGATAAAGTTGTAGACATAAATTTACTGATTGACACAACTCTAAATATTGAGTTAATCAGCTCAAGCCAACTGCTTAATGA
The DNA here is from genome assembly GCA_002686705.1 of Bacteroidota bacterium. Next base: position 37,341 of record NYYH01000028.1, on the reverse strand, counting down.
AGTAGTAGTAGTAGGTGAGCTAACTAATGCCAATATTACTAACACTCAGATGAGTGTAAACAAAATAAGCAGCAAAACAATTCAATCGATTCCGGCTCTACTAGGTGAGGTAGATTTAGTAAAAGCTTTACAACTATTGCCTGGGGTGAAATTTGTAGCAGAAGGTTCATCAGGACTTAGTATTCGTGGTGGCAGTCCAGACCAAAATCTAATTCTACTTGATGAGGCAACTGTATATAATGCAGGTCATTTAATGGGGTTTTTCTCAGTTTTTAACAATGATGCTGTTAAGAGTGTAGAACTTTTTAAAGGAGATTTACCTTCAAAATATGGTGGTCGGCTAGCCTCTCTCATAGATATTAGAATGAAAGATGGTAACACAAAAGAGTTTCATGGAAATGGAGGAATTGGTTTAATATCAAGCAGGTTAATGCTTGAAGGACCCATTGTTAAAGATAAAGCATCATTTATGGTTGCTGGTAGGAGGTCGTATGCAGATATATTTTTACGTCTTTCAAGCAACGAAGATATGCGTGACAACATACTTTATTTTTTCGATTTAAATGCAAAAGTAAATTACAATATCAACAAGAATAATCGTGTGTTTTTATCAGCCTATAGAGGAAAGGATGTTTTTAAAAACACAGGGTTTGGTATGAAATGGGGAAATACAACAGGAACTGTAAGATGGAATCATGTATTTCATGAAAAACTTTTCTCAAATTTTACTTTTATAGCGAGTAGATTTAGCTATAATCTTGGTATTCCTGAAGGAAATGAAAGAGCATTTAACTGGGGATCCTCGTTAACCGATTACAACTTAAAGAGTGATTTTAACTGGTATTTTAACTCAAACAATACTTTTACCTTCGGAATATCCTTGTTACATCATACCTTTTTTCCAGGGACAATAGAAAGTACTGGTGAAGAGTCGTTTATTACGAGATATGCACTTCCAAACAACTATGCGCTTGAAAGTGCAATTTATATTGGTAACGAACAAAAACTCAGTTCAATTTTTGTATTAAAATATGGATTACGGCTAAGTATGTTTAACAATATTGGTCCTGCAACTATATTCGATTACGACGATGAGGGTAATGCTGTTGATTCAACAACCTATGTTAATGGTGATTTTTTTAATACATATACTGGACTTGAGCCAAGGTTGGGCATTGTGTTTATTTTAAATGAAGTTTCATCTATTAAGGCAAGCTATTCCAGAAATATCCAGTACATGCAGCAAGCTCAAAACTCTACAGCTGGTTCGCCACTACATATCTGGTTCCCGGCGAGCCCAAATATTCGTCCACAAACAGGACATCAATTTGCCTTGGGATATTTCCGTAATTTCAGTAATGGTGCGATTGAAACATCTGCGGAAGCATATTACAAAATCACAAACAATGCTGTCGATTTTGTAGATCATGCCGATTTGCTCTTGAATAAATATTTAGAAGGAGAAATATTGCTTGGTAAAGGTTGGAGTTATGGACTTGAATTGATGGTTAGAAAAAATAGCGGAAAGCTAACAGGTTGGGTAAGTTACACTTTATCGAAAGCAATTCATAAGATCAATGGTATTAACAACAATAACCCGTATCCGGCGCCATATGACAGACCTAACGATATATCAATCGTTGCAAATTATCTTCTGAATAAACGCCTAAGTTTTAGTGCTACTTGGGTATATGCAACAGGACAACCCATAACGTTTCCTGTTGGACGATTTGAATACGGTAATGCTATAATACCAGTATATTCCGAACGGAATAGCTACAGGATGATGGATTATCATCGTTTAGACCTTTCGGTAGCATACAAAGGTAAAAACAAACCGGATAAAAAGTGGCATAACGAATTCGTACTTTCGGTTTATAATGCCTATAACCACCATAACCCGTATATGATTAACTTTCAGAACGACCCGGATAACCCGGATGTTACCTATGCTGAAATGACATATTTGTTTGGAATTATCCCATCATTTACGTACAATTTTAAATTTTAATATGAGAAAACAAGAAATAGTTGGAAGTTGCAAGCTAGCAGAAAAAAGACAGAAGTCTGTAAAATACGATTTACTTCAATCTACGGTCTTCGGTCTTAGGACTTTAGCGTCCTTAATAATCATACTCTTATTTGGAACAGTGATCTTGAATTCTTGTACTAAAAGGATTGATATCAAACTGGACTCGACTTATGAGAGGCTCGCAGTTGCAGGTTTTATTACGCCACAAAAAGGCGATCAATATGTTCGCTTAACAAAAACATCTAATTATTTCTCTAATAAGCCTGCTCCTACCGTATCAGGTGCAGTTGTTACAATTTCGGATGATTCGTCAACTGTGGAATTTTCTGAGGATTTTAATAATCCGGGGTATTACCTGGCACCTGAAGATTATTTTGGAATTTCCGGTACTACATATCACCTTGATATAACGCTTTCAGAATCAATAAACGGTAATGTCAATTACAAAGCTCATGAAGAAATGCCTAAACTCTCTGATAATATTGATTCAGTTGTAGTTGAGTATAACGAACAATATGAAAGATGGATGGTACGACTTTATGCCTGGGAGCCCCCATCAACTGATTTCTATATGTTTAACGGGATGAGGAATGGCAACATGATTACTGACACTGTTTCTCGCATAAATATCAGTGACGATAGATTATTTAATGGAAATTACACTTCAGGTGCAGTTGTGCTGGTATTATACAAAGATGAGCTTGAGTTGGGAGATACGTTTACTCTTATCTTATCAAATATTACTGAAGAATATGCAAACTATATGACAGACCTTCAGCTTGAGTTGCAACCTCACGACCCTATGTTCAGTGGGCCACCAGCCAATGTTCGAACTAACATTAATAACAATGCTGTTGGCTATTTTGCAGCTTTTCCATCTGCATTTACCTCCACAACAGTTAAGCCTATTGATTTTTAGTTAAGATGTTTATTTAGGATTGTTATGCATAATTGCAATCAACCACAGCATTAACAAATAAACTGTATAACTTTTATATAAAGTGATATTATTTTAATGACCAATATATTACATTTGAGTAATAATTAATTCAGCATTGGAAAAAATAAAATTTATAGATTTATTTTGTGGGATTGGAGGCTTTAGAACCGCAATGGATCAGGCTTGTGTCGAAAACGACTTAATACCAGAATGTGTATTTTCTTCAGACATTGATGCTTATTGTCAAGATAGTTATGAAGCTAATTTTGGTGAAAGACCAGAAGGTGATATAACTAAAATTGACGAAAAAAATATTCCTGATCATGATATTTTATTTGCAGGTTTTCCTTGCCAACCATTTAGTATTATTGGACAAATGCAAGGATTTAATGATATCCGTGGTACTCTATTTTTTGACATTGCTAGAATTATAAAACACAAAAAGCCGAAAGCATTTATTTTAGAAAATGTAAAGCAATTAGTTGGTCATGATAGGGGGAAAACCTTAAAAGTTATTGTTAAAACCTTAGAGAAAGAATTAGGATACAACGTACAATATGTAGTACTAAATGCTCTTGATTACGGACTTCCTCAAAAACGCGAACGTGTAATAATTGTAGGTCATAGGGAGCCTATTTTGTTTAGTTTCCCTTCTCCCATAAGGCCATTCAAACCATTAACTGAAATCATTGAGAAAAAAGTTGACAAGAAACATTTTGCTTCAGAGTATATTACTAAAAAACGTACAGAGAAACATAAATCTGCATATAAATTATCTATTTGGCACGAAAATAAATCTGGGAATATATCTTCTTACCCATATTCTTGTGCGCTTCGTGCTGGTGCTTCATATAATTATTTGCTCGTAAACGGAGAAAGACGTTTGACACCAAGAGAAATGTTACGTTTACAAGGTTTTCCAGATACTTATAAAATTGTTGTATCTGATAGTCAAGCTAAGAAACAAGCTGGGAATGCAGTACCTGTAAATGTAGTAAAAGCAGTTACCTTAAAGTTACTACCTTTTGTTGCAACATCAATGCAAATGGATTTAGTTTTAAGGGAATATGAAATAGGTTATGGAGAATAATAAATCCCCCAAATTAAGAACAGTACATAAATCAGTTTCGGCATTTCCACTTAATGAATTTCCGAAGGAATTTCCCTTTTTACTTGGTAAAGAGTTAATATACTTACTTGCCTCAAAGGGAAAATCAGAACTTGAAGGTTCGGAATGGGAGAATATTTTCGCAAACTGTATTGGTGCTGATTGGAAACCATCCAATGTGGGGCTTGATGATGTTGTAAAAGGAAACACAGCTTGGGGTGCAAAAACAGTTAAGGCAACTAGGCCATCTACTCAAAAAAAAGTAAGGTTAATATCAGGGCGTAACTCTCCAAATTATTCTTTTGGAGAACGTAGTGATCAAAAAGCAGATGCAGGATTTATTGGAAAACTTGTACTTGAGATATGGAATGAGAGGGTATCAGCAATTCGAGAAAAGTTTAAACATTTACGTACAGTTGTACTAATCAAATCCAATGATTTAACAGAAGTTGTAGTATTTGAGTTTGACACTATTCGTTATGATTATGAACTTTACATTTGGGAATGGAATAAGAATAATAACCTTGTTGGAACTTGTAAGAAAACAGGAGAGCATACTTTTACTTGGCAGCCACATGGTTCACAGTTTACAATAATTGAGAATGTTCCAGAAAAAGGGTTAATAGTAAACATAAAACAACCTAAACCACTAGACAAGGAGCAAGTATTGAAATCCTTGGGCTTTGACAAATCTTGGGTGACTGTTACACAAAAGACTAAATAATCTCCCCTTAGAAAAGCAAAAGTGCCTAACAATGAATAAAATATAAGCGAGATAGTAGTAATATAAAGGTTTATAGCTCATTTTAACTTTCTTGAAAGTAGAAAAATTACTACTTCGAAATCACTTGCTTTTCATATACTGACTGTAGGGGTCATAGAGCATAATTAATAATATTCATATTTAGTCAATAACCAATCCAAATATCTTAATTGATGCTCCAAACTTATTCATCAAACTTCTTAAGATATTTCTTAATTTTGAACCAAAATAATAGTCATGGAATTATCTTCAAATACTTCTATTTCACCCATTGATGGCAGATATAGAAATAAAACAGAAGAACTAGCGGAATATTTCTCGGAATACGCCCTTCATAAATACCGCATACAAACTGAAATAGAGTATTTTATCGCATTGTGCAATATTCCACTACCAGGTCTTGAGAACTTCGACAAAAGTCAGTTTGACCAATTAAGAGATATTTATATCAAGTTTTCTACTACCGATGCTAACTCTATTAAACAGATAGAAAAAACTACAAACCATGATGTTAAGGCAGTAGAGTATTTCATTAAAGAATGTATTGAGGAAATCGGACTGGGAGAATACAAAGAGTTCATTCATTTTGGATTAACTTCACAAGATATTAATAATACAGCCCTACCCCTTTCACTTAAAGCTGCCCACACAAAAGTCTTTATTCCTGCATTTGAAGAATTAATAGAGAAAATTAATATCTGTGCTTTTGAATGGAAGAATGTATCAATGCTTGCACGAACTCACGGACAACCTGCATCACCCACTAAACTAGGTAAAGAAATATATGTTTTTGTGGAAAGGCTAGAAAACCAGTTAATGATGTTGGGATCTATACCTTTCTCCGGTAAATTTGGTGGGGCAACAGGTAACATGAACGCTCACAATGTTGCCTACCCTGAAATTGACTGGGAAAATTTTGCTTGTCAGTTTTTAAATGACGGACTTAATCTCCACAGGCAAAAAACAACAACCCAAATAGAGCATTACGATTATTTGGCAGCATATTTTCAAAACCTTAGCAGAATAAATACTATTCTTATTGATTTTAGTAGAGATATTTGGATGTATATCTCTATGGATTATTTTAAGCAAAAAATAAAAGAAGGGGAAATCGGCTCTTCTGCTATGCCACATAAAGTAAATCCGATTGACTTTGAAAATGCGGAAGGCAACCTTGGTATTGCTAATGCTATACTTCATCACCTTGCAGAGAAATTACCGGTATCACGTATGCAACGCGACTTAACTGATTCAACAGTAAGCCGAAACATCGGTACTCCGCTGGGTCATATGCTTATTGCCATAAAATCTTTGCTTAAAGGTATAGAGAAACTTATACTCAATGAACAAAAACTAGCCGATGATCTGAAAAATAACTGGACTGTTGTTGCTGAAGCTATTCAGACAGTATTACGCCGGGAAAACTACCCAAAACCGTACGAGGCCCTGATGGAACTCACACGAACAAACGAAAAAATAACTCAGATGTCAATTATTAATTTTATTGATAAACTTCAAATTTCCGATGAACTTAAAAAGGAGTTAAAGCAAATTACCCCTGATAATTATACCGGAATAACTTTGATATAATCTAATATTGTTTTAGCTCACAAATTGGGAGACCTAATCTCCATTTTCAAAATTTTGTTATCATTGATTTCTTAACATTGTAAATTACTACCTATCGCAAGAATATATATTCTAGTCTATTTTTAATAAAACTGGTCTCGGATTCAATTCTAATAACCAAATAGCAATTAGCAAAGACAGATATTTTTAACTTTGCAAAAAACAAATTAATGTCTCATAAAGTAGATTTCCTGATCATAGGCAGTGGTATGGCAGGCTTAATATACGCTCTTAAAGTAGCTGCTTTTGGAAATGTGTGTGTACTCTCTAAAATCAAAATGGACATTACTGCCACAAGTATAGCACAAGGTGGTATTGCTGCAGTAATGTACTCACCTGATAATTACAAAAAGCACATTAAGGATACAATTATTGCTGGTGCCGGTCTTAATAATGAGAATATAGTACAAATTGCGATAAGTGAATCAACTGAAAGAATTCGGGAATTGGTAAATTGGGGAACCCTATTTGACAAGGAGTCAACTGGTAAATTTAGTCTTGCCAAAGAAGGAGGCCATTCAGAACATAGAATATTACACCATAAAGACAATACTGGTAATGAAATACAAAGAGTATTAAGCGAAAAAGTTAGAAGCCATCCGAATATTACGGTCCTTGAGAATTATCTTGCTATTGACCTGATCACACAACATCATCTTGGAGAATTAATAAAGAGAAGAGATAAAGGAATTACGTGTTATGGTGCCTATGCTCTTGATAAAAAAAACGGCAATATTATAACATTACTTGCCAAAACAACAATGTTAGCCACAGGTGGCCTTGGTAATATTTATCAAACTACTACAAACCCAACTCTTTCAACAGGTGATGGAGTTGCAATGGCATACAGGGCAAAAGCTCAAATCAACAATCTTGAATTTGTACAGTTTCACCCTACATCTTTATACAACCCTGGAGAAAAACCTTCATTTCTAATTACTGAGGCTATGAGGGGTGCCGGTGCTGAACTGTTAACCAGGAAAGGTAAGAAGTTTATGCATAAATATGACGAAAGAGGATCTCTTGCTCCACGTGATATTGTTGCCAGAGCTATCGACAATGAATTAAAAATTAGTGGTGATGAGTTTGTCTATCTCGATACACGAAAAATAAGTAAAGACGAAATACTTAACCACTTCCCCACCATCTATGCAAAATGCCTGAGCATTGGTATTGATATCACCAAAGATATGATACCTGTTGTACCTGCTGCACATTATTCATGTGGTGGTATAGTTACCAACAAGCACGGACAAACTAGCATTAGTAATTTATTTGCCTCTGGAGAGGTTGCAAATACAGGTTTGCATGGTGCAAACCGATTAGCATCTAACTCTTTGTTAGAATCTGCTGTATTCTCACACAGGGCAGCTCAAAAAGCATCGTCAATTATTTCTAATATTAATTTTGAAGCTAATATACCCGATTGGGATGATAAAGGAACAGTACTTAATGAGGAGATGATATTAGTTACACAGTCAAAAAAAGAACTTCAATCGATTATGAGTAATTATGTTGGTATTGTTCGATCGAATCTACGACTAAAAAGAGCACTTGACAGGTTAAATATTATCTACCGGGAAACTGAAGACCTTTTTGACAAATCAGTAGTTTCAGAACCGATATGTGAATTGAGGAATATGATTAATGTAGCTTACCTGATAATTAGATTAGCGATGAAACGAAAAGAGAGTATTGGACTACATTACAATATAAATTATCCTGGTTAATGTATTGTAAAATTGACAATTACTAATTATACTTCAGAATTGTTTTAAGTTTTCCTGATCAATACTCTATAAGAAGCAATTATTAAAAGAATCAATGAATTATGGCAACAATAAAATCAGTAAAAGGAGTATTGCCAAAATGGGGAGCTAATTGCTTTATTGCCGATAATGCAACATTAACCGGTGACGTAATTATTGGCAATGATTGTAGCATTTGGTTTAATTCAGTTGTACGTGGTGATGTGCACTATATTCGAATAGGTAATAATGTAAACATTCAGGATAATGTTGTGATACACTGCACATATCAAAAAGCTCCGGTAAACATTGGTGATAATGTATCAATTGCACATTCGGCAATAATTCATGGTTGTACAATTCACAACAACGTATTAGTTGGAATGGGAGCAATTTTGATGGATGGAGTTGTTGTGGAAAGTAATTCAATGATTGCTGCCGGGGCTGTTGTTTCAAAGAATACAATTATTAAATCTGGCAGTTTATATGCAGGTGTGCCTGCAAGACTTATAAAAACGGTTGACACTGAGCTACTTGAAGGTGAAATAAATCGTATATCAAATAACTACAATATGTATGCTAGCTGGTATGATGATGATAAATAAACTTTGAACATTATTCAAGTAATCACACTAGGTTTAAGACCATAAACCTTATTTCACTTTAAATCTAACAATCAGTTTATAAAGTATTTAAATGATAATACAAACGATTGAGTTGTAAACTTGTTTTGCACCGGATTTGTTGAAATATTTTCGGTTGTGTACATGTAATAATCTTCATTCATTACCGAGTACACATAAGCAAAATCAACTGCATACATTCGGGTTTTGTATCCTACACCACCTGAATACATTGTTCGTTTGCCATCATTAATTTTATCGTTATATGGGCTGCCGTAGAGAGCATATCCGCCTCTAAAACTAAAGTTAGAGAATCTCCATTCAGTTCCAGCTCTAAAATTGTGTGTTGATTTGAAAACAGATTTAATCTCTTGATTATCCTTAGAATAGTTATAATTCCTGGCTGTAAACTTTGCAGTTGAATAATTAGCATATTCATATTCACCGGAGATAAATCCATGTGAACCAATTAAGAAAGCTGTGCTTCCAATGGCTCGTAAAGGTGTTGATAGATGATAGTCGAAATTACCCACGATGGATGAATATGAATCAGAAAATCCTGATCCAAAATCAGCAGTTGTTGTGTAAAACCATGTATCACTCATACTCCAATAATATGATGGTGTGTGAAATGCTCCACCAATTCGCAGCCAATCAAATGGTGTAACTATTACCCCAAGTTTTAAATTAATCCCCCAACCGGTTGTAGTAAGGTTCTCAGTTACACTCCAGTTATTAAAATTTGGTATTGTATCCTTAACATCAAATTCAGCATATGATGATTCTCTGAAATATCTTATGTAAGGTAAACCGATTGACGCTCCAAAATAAAGGAAATCATTATAATTTCCAGAAAACGAGAATAACCATTCATTTTTAGATCCACGCGAAATTACCTGTTGCTGTTGTAATACACCTCCGAAAGGAACAGCAGTAGAATAAAGATCAGTTGTACCTGGTAGAGTATCAATCAGATAAAGATACCATGCAGGATAAAGTTCATATGGATCGTCATTTTCGAGATCACTGTATAGCGTCCCATCAGCCAGTTCTTTATAAACATCCAATTTTGAATTGATTGTATTTTCCCCCTGCATATAAAGTGATGCATTATAATTATTAAGTCTGTTCATACCCATACCAAACTGAAAAAATTTCCAATTACTTCCTTTACCTAAAGGCTTTACTATAACATACCCAAGATTACTTAAATCAAATATAGCTCTAGAACTTTCAGATAAGCTGCCATTATACACAGAAGATACATTTCTATTGGCTACTTCGGGTGTAATTATAAACTCACCTGTTCTAAAAAGGCCCATGCCAGCCGGGTTCGTACTCGCAGTAGAAAAATCAGCTCCTAGAGCACCAAAAGCTCCACCTACAGCCATACTTCGTGCAGTTCCCTGATAATAAATTTGAGAGAACCGTAGTGCATCGTCAGCGTACTGGGCGAAAGAAGTTAGCGACATAAACACTACAACTGATATTATAATATATTTCTTCATTTTTATAACTTATTATTTATTTATCTTTTTATTAATAAGACATGCTTCATGAAAGTCTAGTCTATATTATATGAACTAAACAGGAACTTAATGATTTGGTTTACTTATTAAAATTCTGTAAACCGTAACTTCAAAATAAATTATTGAATCAATTAACGAAATTTATCTTCTTCCACCACTACTTCTTGAGGTCGAAGATCCTCCTCCTGAACTGCTACTTCTACCACCACCAGAACTACTACTTTTTGATGGTGAGCTGTAACTCCTTGTAGGTTTACTGTAACTTTTCGAAGAGTTACTTCTTGTTGTTGGTGCCCGATAACTCTTAGGTGCTGATTTTGTGCGCGTTTTTACGCTACTATTTCTGGAGGATGAGTTAGTTCTCGGAGCTGAATAATTACTTCTCGAACTATTTTGTTTTAACGACCTGTTAAAAGTATTGGCACTTCGTGTAGTTTTTGTTTTACTATTAGGCTTTGCCTGTCTTACATATTCTTTACTTGTTCGAGGTTGCCTTGAAGGTAAACTTTCGTACGACTTTGGTTTTTGATACCTGGGTGTTTTGCTCCGTTGTGTTGCACGTTTTGAAGTCTGTTTTGATGGGCGCATTGCTGCCTTAGATGGATCACTCTGCATTTCTTGTCCAGGTTTCCTCAATTTAGTTGGTTCAGATTGTTTCCTTGCTTCAATAGGGCTACGCTTTGCACTTTCAGTTCTGCTTTTAGGGCTTAACGTTTCTGAATTATCTCCAGATTTTACTACTGAAGCTGTACCGCCTGCCAGACTACCACTTCGTGCAAGTACATTTTCGTCATCACTTAGCATTTTGGCACCTGAGCTTGAAATATTTCCTGATCGTCCACCAGACCTAGGAATTGAACTGCCTCCAGCACCTCTTCCACGAGGACTATATGCTGCTGTATAACCGTAATCAGGATAATAGCCCCCTGGATAGTAACCACCTCCTCCATTATAATATCCATCTCTGTACCCATTCCAATAACCATTATTATAACCTGCCCAATAGCTTCCGTAATAAGGGTATCCCCATCCGTAATACGGATATCCCCATCCATAATACGGATATCCCCAGCTATAATATGGCCAGCCGTAGTTAAAGCCCATGCCCCAACCATATCCCATACCCATTCCAAAACTTAATGAAAAGTTAGGGCTTGAACAACATCCACTGCTTGTATAACTTTCATCATAATAATCATCGCTACTTCCGTTATCATTAAACCTGTTGATCCGTGAAGCGTAATCGGAATCATAATATTCGTCAATAAATTCGTATTCTGAATTATCTACACTATCAGTTACATTACCTGTTACTGCAGCTGCACCAACATCCGTTGAATAGTCCGAATCATATTCACCCGAGTACTTACCTTTATCGACATTGTTATCAGAATGATTTTGAGCATTCTTTTTAAAATCATCGTAGTTATACTGAGTTGGATTTTTAGCTTTTGAAGAATAATAAACATCATCAGCTGGCAGATTGCTCGTACTTGAACATGACCCTAATCCAACAACAATTAATATAAATACAAGGTAGCGATAATAAAATTTTAGAGTTTCCATTTTAACGATATGTTGTGCAATTGTAAACATTGTTTAATTTTGCGGTTTACTTAAAAAATGCAAATACTGTACCAAACTTAAATAATGGCGAAACAATTAACATCCAGAAAAGAAAATTACTCTCAGTGGTATAATGATTTAGTAATAAAAGCTGACCTTGCAGAGAACTCTGCGGTACGCGGTTCAATGGTTATAAAACCCTACGGTTATGCTATTTGGGAAAAAATGCAATCAGTTCTTGATGGCATGTTCAAAGAAACAGGTCATCAAAATGCTTACTTTCCATTATTTATTCCTAAATCATTTTTTAGTAGAGAAGCTTCTCATGTTGAAGGATTTGCGAAAGAATGTGCAGTTGTAACTCACTACCGTTTAAAAACCAATGAAAAAGGAGAAATAGTTGTTGATGCAGATGCAAAATTAGAAGAGGAATTAATTGTTAGACCAACATCAGAAACAATTATTTGGGACACCTTTAGGAAATGGGTTCAGTCGTATCGAGATTTACCATTATTAATTAATCAATGGGCAAATGTTGTAAGATGGGAGATGCGGACAAGATTGTTTCTACGTACTGCAGAATTTTTATGGCAAGAAGGACATACCGCCCACACCACGGAAAGTGAAGCTCTTGAAGAGGCAGAAAGAATGATAGGTGTTTATGAAAGATTCACAGAAAACTGGTTAGGAATTCCTGTTTTACTAGGTGTTAAATCTATTAATGAAAGATTTGCAGGTGCAATTGAAACGTATTGCATTGAAGCCTTAATGCAAGATGGAAAAGCGCTTCAGGCTGGTACTTCTCATTTCTTGGGACAAAATTTCGCAAAGGCATTTGATGTAAAATTTGTTTCACGTGAGAATAAACAAGAGTTTGTATGGGCTACTTCATGGGGTATGTCAACAAGATTAATTGGTGCTCTGATTATGGCTCATTCTGATGACAATGGACTGGTATTGCCTCCTAAAATTGCACCTATACAAGTTGTAATAGTACCGATTTTTAAGAATGAAGAACAACTTTCTAAAATTAGCGAAAGAGTAGAAAATATTATTCAGGAGCTTAAGAAAAAATATATTTCTGTTAAATATGATGATCGCGATACACATAAACCTGGCTTTAAATTTGCTGAATGGGAACTGAAAGGAGTTCCAATTCGTCTTGCAATTGGTATGCGAGACCTTGAAAACAATACAATTGAAGTGGCCAGAAGAGATACACTTGAAAAAGAGACGTTACAGATAACAGATATCAGTGAGAAGATCGATAACTTACTAATTCAGATTCAGGACAATATATTTCAAAAGGCTTTATCTTTTAGGGATGAAAATACTTATAATGTTGACACATGGGATGAGTTTATCAGTAGGATTAAGCAAGGAGGATTTGTAAGAGCTCACTGGGATGGCACCTCAGAAACAGAAATGATTATAAAGGATAAAACAAAAGCTACTATCAGAATAATTCCTATCGACGAAAAACAGGAAAAAGGTAAGTGTATTTTAACCGGTAATCCATCCATACAAAGAGTGGTATTTGCCAAAGCTTACTAAGATTTCAGGTAAACGGTTGCACTATTCAGTAATCTTAATTAGTTCACCTGAGCCTATTCTATTTAAATCAACTGTTAAAGGATTACCAGCGTAATAAATATTTCCAATATTTTCGATTGTAGCACCTAAATGTGTAGTTGCAGTTAAATAAATATCGTTGCTACTTCGGTTGTTTACATACATGCTACTTGTTTCCATATTAATCATATCGATTAAACCAAAGCTTGCGGAATAAACAAAAGATAAACCGCTTTTTCCACTAAGGACTATATCTGCAGTTCCGTAATGTAATGCACAATACAATCTTAAAACATTTAATTCCAGATTTATTTTTCCTGCACCTTCATTAATACTTAACCAAAGCGTATCTGTAAACAATGTATCCAACGTATTAATATCTCCGATTGAACGGTACTCAATTGAATCAATATCAATATAATTTAAGTAAACAGTTATTGGACTTTCATAACTTCTAATCCAGTTACATTTGTTATCATTTTTTATTACAAGAACACCCTTTTCATTAACATCTGTTTTAATCTGATTAATTAGGTTGGCACCTGCCTCCACCTTAATACTATTATTTTCTGATTTTATAAGGATGAGATTCACATTGTCTTTAAGTAAGATACTATTAAAATTATCAATACTGCGGTCCTCATTACTCATTTTGCCGGTTGAGTAAAAGCAATCGGTAATAGTTCCTTTCTTGCAGGAGGTAAAGGAGGCTAAAGCCAGAATTAATAACCACAGTAGCTTTTTCACTCGTGTTTAATTTTACGTTTATAAATAAATTTAACCTGATAACCCAGTCCGAAACCAACATATTCAGCTTTTCCAAGATGCGCACTTAAAGCCATGTTTGCAAACAGCTTGGGAGTAATGAAATACTTAAGAGTTAACCTTTGGTACAAATCACTCTCACTCCTTTCCATTCCACTTAAATAAGTACCGGCATTAAACAAAAAAGATAATCGGTCCATTATAAGTTCATACGCAATGTTAATTCCAATTTTTGTTATATGCAGGTCACTAGGAACAGTGGCGTGTATTCTTTCATAGATTAGTTGATCTGAACCATCATGAGTTAAATCAAATCCAATTCCGAATTTGCTTTTATAAGAAACTCGAGCCATTATGTTAGTATAAGCAGCAAAAACGAAGAAACTCTTACCATACTGCTGGCTCATATCTTTATATGCCATGGCAGCTGCAATTTCAAAGCTCAGATATTTTCTTCCATCAAATTCAAAAGGGTATAACTTGGGTAATATTTTTTTATTCAACGATCGGTTTGGATTACTCAAAAATGATGATATCCCTATTGATGCAGTTAGAATATTGAGTCCATAATTCGGAGTTTTCATTGTGCCATTAGAGAAATGGGTTAATCCCAAACCTGTTGTAAAAGTTAACATTTTCGAGATTCGATTCCTATACTCAAAAAATAAACTTGCCGCAATGTTCAGATGAGAGCCTATAGCAAAATTTTGGTAGTTCTTAAGCCTGTCAAAACGATTTGTAAGATACCCTAATCCAATCCCTAATTTAAAGTTCAACGATTGCTTCTTATCTCCAAAAAGAGGAAAGTTAATAGTGGGATAGACCGCTATTGCAGAACCTATTTCAGGAAAACCTCCCAAACCCGAATACCATAAACTTACTCCTATTAATGGATAATTATATTCAGCCTCCCACCTGTATTTACCATAAGTAACTTTTTGCAAACTAATCTCAAAAGCTGGAAAATGTGATCTAAAAATATCCAACTCAAGATGGTGACTCATCAATAATCCATATTGTAGTTTAATTTCTGCTGTAAGATTATGGGTTGTCGCAGGTTTTGCTGGCTGAGAAATTAAATCACAGTTAATTAAAACAAATAAAAAAACCAACGATATTAACTTTCCTGATTGCAATATTGTGCATTTATTGATAATGTCGCAAAGTTAGAAATATTGAAGGTTGCATATTAATATTCGACTAGAATTATGTCTTATATTATAAACAACAATAAATCAATTAAGCAGGTTATCTAATATTCAAAACATGTGGTGTAAACTCCAGAGTATAATCGATTTATCCTTCATGATATATTTAAATATGATTCGTAAAGAATAATTTAATACCTTGCACCCTGAAAATATAAAACAAATTTAGCAATACTCATTTTAGATAACTTTCTTTAATGAAGGCAAAGCAAAAATCAAAACATGTATTATTGGTAGAAGATAACCTGCTAAATCAAAAATTTGCTATGGCTGTCCTTAAAATGAAGGGGTATACATGGGATCTTGCTGAAAACGGTAAAATAGCAGTTGGGTTATTTGAAAAGCAAGAATATGATGCAGTTTTGATGGACATTCAGATGCCAATAATGAATGGAGTAGAGGCAACAATTGAGATAAGGAAGATTGAAAAGAAAAATGGATGGCCCAGGATTAGAATAATTGCCGTTACAGCTTTTGCGATGCCAGGAGATGAAGAAAAATTTAAAGAAATAGGCATCGACCTTTACATTTCAAAACCTTATACCAGTGATCAGCTTATATCCTTTATTGAGCTTTAAAGCAATAAAATGAAGGAAAAATTACAAGCATTCGAAAAGCTTCTTTTAGTAATGGATGAACTCAGGAGTGGTTGCCCTTGGGATAGGGAACAAACTTTTGAAAGTCTGCGACATTTAACAATCGAGGAAGTTTATGAACTTTCAGACGCAATTCTTAATAAAGATATGGATGCCATAAAAAGTGAACTTGGTGATTTAATGTTACACATCATTTTTTATGCTAAATTAGGTTCTGAGATTAATAGTTTTGATATTAAAGACATACTAGATAAAATCACAGAAAAATTAATCCACAGACATCCTCATATTTATGGGGATGTTGATGTTGCTGATGCCGAAGATGTAATTAATAACTGGGAAAAACTAAAGCTAAAAGAAGGTCGTACATCTGTGCTTGAGGGTGTTCCTAGTTCATTACCACCTCTTGTTAAAGCCTTTCGAATACAAGCTAAAGCAAAAGGTGTTGGCTTTGAATGGGAAAAACGCGAACATGTTTGGGATAAAGTAGTTGAGGAACTCAATGAACTTAAACATGAAGTTGAGAGTAACGCCAATAAAAATAAAATTGAAGAAGAACTAGGTGATTTACTTTTTGCACTAACTAATTATTCAAGGTTCATTGACGTTAATCCGGAGGATGCCCTTGAAAAGGCAAATAAAAAGTTTATTCGCAGATTTCAATATATTGAAACCCAGTCTGCCGTCGATGGTCTAAAAATTGAAGATATGAGTCTGGATGAAATGGAAGTTTACTGGCAAAAGGCAAAAAAAACAGAAGAGAATATTAATGATTGATGGTAAATTGATTAAAGTTTACAATAATCAAAATAGTCTTAGTAGGATAATTGTAAAGTTTTTGATCCTGAACATAATATCAATCACCCTCATTGGCCAAGGAACTGATTTCGCTAATTACTCATACAAACCTGATAAAGATTACATTAAATCATACTGGGAAGCCACAAAAAAAATTGCAACCGGACCTTGTCATTGGAAGCGAAAAGAATGGAAGATTGCAGGCACATTAGTTGTTGCAGGAGCTGCTATTATAATATTTGACGATGAAATTAGGCAGGTATTTCAAAACAATAAAAATAGCAGCTTAGATTTTACATCAAAATACGTTTTTGAACCTTGGGGAAGTGGGGTGTATCCAGCAATTTTATTCGGGGGATACTATATTTACGGACTTGCTGCTAAAAACAAACGAGCCCGCCAAATAGCACTTGGCGGAACTCAGGCATTTATTATGGCAGCATTATCATCACAGGGGTTAAAACATATTTTTCATCGACAAAGACCCAATCAAAATAATCCTCCAAATCCATACTTGTGGGAAGGCCCCTTTACAGGGTTTAACTATACATCATTTCCTTCAGGACATACAACAGCTGCATTCGCAATTGCATCGATGATGTCATTGGTTTACAAAGACAAAATCTGGGTTGGAATATTGTCATATGGACTAGCTACAGGTGTTGGGCTTTCGCGCGTTTATGACAATAAACATTGGCCATCTGATGTCTTAGTTGGGGCAGCCTTGGGATATGCTATCGGACGAACTGTTTATAGCATAATATCTCAGGAATCCAAATTCACTATGGGTATCTCCAATACCGGTGTTTCTGTTGCATACCGAATTGAGTGATACTCTTATACAATGATTATTTTAGTTAATGTATTCTCAACTTTTTTGTGAATGAACTATTCTTTTGTGTGGCCTGCAAATAATATACTCCATTTTGCTTGGCACTAAGGTCAATCCTTATTACATATTTACCATTCATCAACTCGGGTTTACCCGAAAAAACTTTATCGCCAAAATAATTAAATACTGTAATTTTTGGTGTACCCTCACTAACTAAGACAAATGAAAGTCCAACTACACCATCATCAATAGTTATGTCGTAGTCAGTTAATTCAAGCTTATTGGGTTTGTTCTTGATACCAGCATCACGCAATTCCTTATCGCTTACATTATCATGCATATGATGACTATCAATAAAATAATCATGGTGATTTGGGAAATATGATATTTCCGGAATATGGATGTCAATATTTTCAAACTCCTTAATCTTTTGCAGGTGCTTTAACTCAATAATTTCTTCGAGATTTTCAAGTTCCTCGAATTCTTTAATTTTTTCAAGTTCCTTCAGCATTACTAAATTCTCTCCGTCAAACTTGATCCTCATATCGTGTAACTTATCTTTGTGCTCAGCAAGCTTAAGTTCAATCTCTTTTAATTTGCTTTCGTCAAATTCAAAGTCAAAATCCTCAAGAACCTGAATACTATGTTCACAATCTTTAAGATCATCGTCACTGAAAAAATACTTGTATTTTTTACCACCATCTTTACCACTTTTGAAAATAAAAACGTTGTTATGACCATCTTTGCCACCAATTGAATCCATTTCAAGATCTATAGTTATATAACCTGCTGAATCTTTTTCTGAGACCCATGACAAAGTTCTTATAATATCTGGCTCGTTTTCACCATCTTTAACAGTAAATGTAGTGTCTTTAACTACCTTCTTCCCATCAACCATTTTAACAGTTTTAACCTTTACTTCTTTCTCTTTCTCTTGACTTAAAACGTTTACAGGAAAGGAAATCATCATTACTAATGTTGCAATTATTGCAATAATTACTGGTTTATTCATTTCTTTAAATTTTAAAAGTTTATGGATACAAATGTATCTAAGCATTAATTATGCATAAGTTAAGACGGGTTAAAAAAGGTTAAAGAAAGGTTAAAGTTAAAAATCATAGTACTTGTATTTATTACTTTTGACCTGCGATATGATAAAATTAAATGAAAAAACGTTTCCAAATAATATTATTTTTAATGATCATCAGCCTATTCGGATTGATCTTTATTCAGTGGTTATGGATAAAATATGCTATTGAAACAGAAAAAGCACGATTCGACTTACTGGTTTACGAATCAATGAAATCAGCACTTGCAAAAGTAGAACGCAAAAAAGTATATGATTTTATTGATGAAAAGATTGAGCTCCCGAAACCTTCAATCATTAAGTCCGAGACTTTAGAAGAGTTAACTAAAATTTCAGAAGTGATATCAGTTATTGAGGTGCCTAAAATCTCAAATCTTAAGTACAAGATAGATTTTGATGACAAAACTCAAGATTATATTGACTTATTGAGTGACCTCGATACTATTAGCTTATTAGCTCCTAAAAAATATAACCACAAAGATGATGTCTACTTTCTTGATAATGAGGCACAAATTATCAAGAAAGATTTGAAAGAAATGGAACATGATATTATACATATTGAGGATAAGCATGAATATATGATGTTTTTTAAAAACAAAGATTCTCTAAAACGGATACTCGATATAGAAAGGGACAAGCTTCGGGTTGAAAAAGAAGAATTGGTAAAACACAAAATAGAAATCTTTAATGAAAACATTGAGCAATGGGTACTGGAATATAGTTTAGAAGATAATATTAACTATTTGAAAGACAGAATGCTCAAATACAATCATCATATCTCAGATGCGTTAGAAAATAATGGAATTAACATCACTTTTAATTATCAATTAATTAAAGAAGAAAATGATACAACAATTGTTGTTTCTTCATCTACTGAGGATTCTGAATTGTTGCCTGACAAATATAGAACAGAAGTATATCCTGATGATATTTTTACCAAAAACTTGTACTTAGTAATTTCCTTTCCTGGAAAAAATGCACACATTTACAAGAAGGTTTACATATTGGTTGTTGGATCTGTCATTTTCACTCTTATAATAATATTAACATTTGGTTCAACACTTTACTATATTTTGAAACAGAAAAAATTAAGTGAAATAAAGTCGGATTTTATAAATAATATGACACACGAATTTAAAACCCCAATTGCTACAATTGGACTCGCTGCCGATGCACTCGAATCTCCAAAAGTAATGGGTGTTGAAAAATCTACTGTTTACTACTTGAAAATTATTAGACAGGAAAATAAACGCATGAACAACCAGGTTGAAAGAGTGCTCCAAATGGCTTTGATTGAACAAGGAAAACTACAGATAGCCTTGCAAGAAACTGATGTACACGAAATTATTCAAAACTGCGTAGATGTTGCTAAATTTTCTATTAAAAAGAATGTTGGGAAAATATCATCTTCACTCAGAGCAACTAATTTTATATTAAATATTGATGAGGTTCATTTTGCAAATGTGATGAATAACTTGTTTGATAATGCAATAAAATATACTAATAAAACGCCAGATATACTTGTTGAAACTTATAATCAACAAAATATGTTGTGCATTCGTGTTTCAGATAACGGTGTAGGAATGACCAAGGACGTACAAATGCATATATTTGATAAATTTTACAGAAAACCAATGGGGAATATTCATAATATTAAGGGTTTTGGTTTAGGCCTCAGCTATGTTAAAGCTGTTATTGAAGCACATAAAGGTAGCATAAGTGTAATGAGTGAACCTGACAATGGAAGCACTTTTACAATTATGTTAAATTGTATGACAGAGCAATAAATTATAAGATTGTGGGATGAAAAAGAAAAATTACAAACTTCTACTTGTTGAGGACGACATCAATTTTGGCACTGTGTTAAAATCATATCTCGAATTAAACGATTTTTCGGTTGATTGGGTTGATGATGGAAAAGAGGCAATGCCAAAATTTGAGTCTAATGCTTACGACCTTGTGCTTTTAGATGTTATGCTACCTAATATTGACGGCTTCTCAATCGCTAATAGTATAAAAAAGCTGATTCAAATGTTCCTTTTATATTTATTACTGCAAAAACTTTAAGAAACGATATTGTTGAAGGGTATAAAACCGGAGCTGATGATTATATTACAAAGCCATTTGATTCGGAGATATTGCTTTACAAAATAAAAGCAGTTCTAAGTAGAGGAATTTCAGGTAATATAGGCCAAAACATTGAAATCTTTCCAATTAATAATTTTAATTTTAACTATAAAACAAGAAGCTTGTCGTATAAAAACGATAGCAATAAACAAACGCTTTCTCCCAAGGAATGTGAGTTGTTAAAAATGCTGCTTGAGCAGAAAGGCGAAATACTTCCTAAAGCAGTTGCCTTAAATACAATATGGGGTGATGCTAATTATTTCACTAGCAGAAGTATGGATGTATATGTTGCTAAACTCAGAAAGCTTCTTTCGCGTGATAAACAAATAAAAATTATTACTCACCATGGAGCTGGTTATAGATTAGTAACCGATGAATAATTGGATTAAATTGGCCTTAAATCAGTCTTTGCTATTAAGAACTTGTTCTCTTTTCTAATGTAATCATATGGTTACATAATTTCATTGGCTAAATCACTTAATCCTAATCGCTTTATCCACACCTTTAACTTTGTTTATTTTATGAATAAGCTGATCCAAGTGATCGTTATTTTTAATCCTGACACTTACTTTGCCAACAAACTTACTACCCATAGTTTGAAAATTAATTGATCGCATATTAACCCTCAAGTCATCAGTTATTACTTTTGTTATTGATCCTACAACCCCTAATTCATCCTCACCAGTTATACGCAAGTTAGCAGTTGAGAAACTGTCACCGCCAGAAGTTAACCATTTTATTTCAAGTACACGATATTCATACTTTTCTTTCAATCTTTTGGCATTAGGGCAAGTTGTTCTATGTATTGTAATGCCCCCATGCGTTGTTATAAAACCGAATACGTTGTCACCAGGAATAGGATTACAGCATTTGGCTATACGATAATCAATATTCTTAAGGTTTTCACCAACATACCAAACATCATTTGCGTCATTGTCTTCTTTATTCTCCTTTTGGACAATTCCATTTTCAGGGGTTTCTTGTTTCTTTCTATTATCAATCTTATCATATTCCTGTAATAAACCTTTAATCTCTAACAGATCTATTTTCTCGGTAGCAACTAAATAATACAAATCAATACTAGCATCCAACTTATAATGCTTTACAAGAAGATTTATTAGATCATCATTACTTTTAATCTTCCAGTTTTTAAATTTTCGTAATAACAATGATTTACCAATATCGGCTTCTTTATATTTATCTTCTTTTAGCTGACGTTTTATCCGGATACGTGCCTTATCAGTTGTAACAAATGAAAGCCAGTCGAGTTTTGGTGTTTGATTTTTAGCAGTTAATATGTCAACCTTATCACCGTTTTTAAGGATATATCTGATAGGAACAACTTTATTATTAATTTTTGCCCCACGACATTTGACGCCAATATCAGTATGTATACCAAAAGCAAAATCTAGTACGGTTGATCCAATTGGAAGCTGTTTTAGATCACCAAGAGGGGTAAAAACAAAAACACTATCATTTTGCTTTCCGTGATTACTTTTGTATAATTTATCTTGAATAATCTGATCAGGATTTTCTAAAATATCACGAACCTGTGAAAGCCAATTTTCAGTGTTCTTCTTTTTTAGCGCACCTTTATACTGCCAATGCGCAGCATGACCCTTTTCAGCTTCATCATCCATTCTTACAGTCCTAATTTGTACTTCGATCCATTTTCCATTAGGACCCATAACCGTCGTATGTAACGACTCATAGCCATTAGGTTTAGGTGTTGATATCCAATCACGTAATCGTTTTGGATTGGGTGCATAAATATTAGTAATGTGTGAATAAACTCTCCAGCAATCTTCTTTTTCCTTTTTTAATTTTCCATTTACTACGATACGAACAGCAAACAAATCATAAACCTCTTCAAATACAACATCTTGTCTCATCATTTTAGCCCAAATAGATGGCACTGATTTAGTGCGCCATTTAACCTCAAAATTAAACTTATGTCTGAGCAAATCTCTTTCAACAGGTCTAATAAAATCCTGAATATATACTTCACGTTTTGCTTTGGTCTGCTGGATTTTATTACTTATCTCCTCATAAATCTTGGGATGCTTGTGTTTCATAACACATTCTTCAAACTCAGCCTTCACTTTATATAAACCTAATCTGTGAGCAATTGGAGTATATAGGTATTTAACCTCATCAATAAATTGCTCTTTATTCTCTCCTAGGATATCAATCTGACGGACGTCGTTTAAGCGATGCGCTAATCTTATAAGTATTACTCTCACGTCATCAACCATTGACACAAATAATGT
Source organism: Bacteroidota bacterium (assembly GCA_002686705.1). Next base: position 14,148 of record NYYH01000028.1, on the reverse strand, counting down.
TCGAAGTTCCTCAGAATGAAGAGAAATACGTTCAGTACCAAGTTCACCAACGGCATTAAAACCTTTAATTATTTCAGTAACATGTTCACCAAAATCACTTTCAATCTTATCAAGAGTGTAATCAGTTTTTAAATTAATACCATGTAGTAATGCACAAATTGCAGATGTTGGACCAAGTCCAATTTCTTTCATAACAATGATCGCAATATCAATGTTATAAATTATTAAAGGCTTGCCGTCTTTTGTTACCTCATTACGGTAAACATCAGATGCAATCTCAAAGGCAAGCTTTAGAGAAACTTTATCAACAGTTGGTAAAGAGTACAAGTTACTCTCGAGTAATTCATTAAACTTAGCCTGAATAATATCATCATAAGATTTCATAAAATGATGTTAGTTTTCTTTGCTAATACTGAAAACCATTATTTCTTGTACTGGGTTGTTCAATATTTTTAAATCAATTGACATATATGCAAATATATCGAAATTTCTACTAATTATAAAATGCTCAGTCCTTTTTCTACAATTGAAATAACTGTTAATTTTTTACAATTATTGTGCTATTTTTGCGTTGGCATAAAATAGTTTAATGTAAATGAGAGGAACAAAGATAATAATCGTTATATTATTGATTATCTGCGGAATATCTAGCACCTTAGTAGGACAAATAATAAAGGGGGAAGCTCTTTTAGGATTGAATCTGACACAAGTTGAAGGCGATGAGGTACATGGTTTCAAAAAGGTTGGATTAAACATTGGAGCTGGCGTATTGATTCCCTTTAATAAGAATTGGGATGTAAGTATGGAAGTTACGTTTAATCAAAAAGGCGCAACCCAAAAAGACCAGTATATTGAAACTGACTCTCTTGGAAACATAACCACTGGTGCTTATAAGTTACGACTTAATTATGTGGAAGTTCCTGTGTTAATTCAATATACCGACAAGGAGTTTATAACTATTGGGGCAGGCTTTTCATGGGGAAGATTGGTTGGTGTACAGGAGTGGGAACATGGTAAACGTGTTGAATCTACTTCACTTAATAGTGGTGTTTACAATAAGAATGATTTCTGCTATATTATTGATGCACGTATTCGAATTATTGGTCCCCTTAAGTTTGGGGTAAGATATCAAAACAGCATGGTGAAAATCAGAACTCGTGAATTTGAAAATTCAAATNGTGATAGTTGGACTAGAGATCAGTTCAACAAAGTATTAACGTTTAGACTTATTTATATTTTCAATGAGGAACGAAGCAGAAGTAATTTTAACAACCCAGCTAACTAATGAGGAATGCTCAATACTGGATAAAAAACCTTGACCTAATCCCTCATAAAGAAGGAGGGTATTTTAGAGAAGTATACCGATCGCATGAACAAATATTAAAATGCTCCCTTCCTGATAGGTTTACCGATAACAAAGTGTTTTCTACTTCAATTTATTTTATGCTGGAGAAAAGTGATTTTTCTGCATTTCATAAAATTAAGTCGGACGAAATATGGCACTACTATGATGGAGATCCAATTACAATTTATGTAATTGATAATAATGGCAAACTTAATACCTATCAACTTGGTCTTTCTCCTGAAAATAACATAATGCCTCAAATTACTATCTATGCTAATCAATGGTTCGCAGCGGAAACTATGGGAGATTTTTCCTTAGTTGGATGTACAGTTTCACCTGGTTTCGATTTTCATGACTTTGAAATTGCTGAAAGAAATGAGCTTATAGGCCTTTATAAAGAACACAGGAAAATTATTGAACAATTTACCAGAAGTAGTACAGTAAATTGATCAATAATAATTTCGCTATTTTCTTTATAATAACTCACTAGTTTAAAAACTACGAACTATCTTTACACAATGGTATATACACTTGGCGAATCGCTATTAGATATAATTCTCAACACGATAGACAATGTTATTGCAAGTCCTGGAGGTGCAATGCTCAATACAGCAGTCTCACTAGGCAGGTTAGATGTTCCTGTATCGTTAATCACCGAATTAGGTGACGATAGTACGTCGGCACAAATAATGTCTTTTTTAGAAAGAAATAATGTCGTTACAGACTTCATTGAACTTTACAACAATAGTAACACATCACTTGCTCTTGCCTTATTAGATGAGAATAAAAAGCCAAAGTATACATTTATTAAAAATTACCCTGAAGACCGCAAACTAATAAAGATTCCAAATTTTAACAATGGCGATATACTATTGTTTGGATCTCTTTATTCACTTGATGATAAAATAAGAAATAGTATTCTATCAGTAGTAAACAGCGCAATTAAAAAAAATGTAACAGTAATTTACGATCCAAATATCAGAAATACTCATCACCTAAGTGATATCGATAAAATGATGTCATTAAAACAAAATATCAAACTATCTAATATTATTAAGGGTTCAGATGAAGATTTTACTAATATATTCGGTTCAAGTAATTATTCAACCCAAATATCTGAATTAAGGAAATTAAACAAAAATGCACTAGTAATAATTACGCTTGGGGCTGATGGTGTAATTGCTGATGCTGAAGGAATTACAACTAAACTACCGGCCATAGAAACCGAAGTAGTAAGTACAATTGGCGCTGGAGATGCATTTAATGCTGGAATAATTTTTGGCCTTGAACAACAAAATTTTAAGCACGAAAGCTTCACTAATATACAGAAGGATAGCGTAGTAAATTTGTTGAAAAGTGGATTAAAATATTCTGCACAGGTGTGTAATTCACTAGATAATTATATTCCCAAGAAAACCCAACACAATTAGACTCTTAACAATTGTTTGGATAATAATATTAAGATTTCTTTCTAAATTTTCTCTTAGCCTGTGCTGCGAGGTCATCTATCTTACTACGTATTTCATCCATCTCCTCACGAATTGACTTTTCAATATTTGAAACAGTTACCGGGTCACCATTCATTTCGAGCTTTTCACTTACAGTTCTAGCTGGAGGAATAATCACCCACAAAATCAAATATGCCAGTATACTTAATCCAGAAAGAGTTGCTACAACAAAACCAATTCGGAACCATACAGTATCAATTCTGAAGTATGCACCAAGCCCAGAACAAACTCCACCTAACATTCTGTTATCTATATCTCTGAACATTCGCTTTTTAGAATATTGTCTAACATCAGGATCATTATAGTCATCTTGGGGCTCACCTTCAAAATCAGATGGTTTACCCATTATTGTGATAACCTCCTCAACATCCTGTATAGTGATCACCTCCTTTTTACTATTCAGTCTCTGTTGAAATAATTCAACAATTCGTGACTCAATATCGTTGATTATCTCTTCTCCCCCTTCTATTTCCTTAAAGTGGTTATTAATTTCTTTAAGATAACTATTTAATCTGTCATAAGTTTCCTTGTCCACATTAAATATTATCCCTCCGATATTTATGTTCATTATCTTATTCATTGTTATCAGGTTTTAAAGTTATTATCGTATTTACAGATTCGGATAACTGCTCCCATGTACTTTTCAATGAGTTAAGCACTGTTTTGCCATTTTCCGTCATACTATAGTATTTCCTAGGTGGTCCGGATGCTGACTCTTCCCAGCGATAACTAAGTAACCCATCATTTTTAAGCCTCGTTAGCAAAGGATAAATAGTGCCTTCTACCACTAGTAATTTTGCATCTTTTAATGAAGACATTATATTTGAAGAATAAACTTCTTTAGTCGAAATTATAGACAGTATACATAATTCCAACACTCCTTTTCGCATTTGGGCATTTGTTTTCTCTAGTTTCATATGTTATTATTTATTTTTTAGACGACATATGGAACTTTCTATAGTAAAATAATCATTACGTTCTAAAATTATGATGATCTTACAATAGACGTTTCATGCTGCAAACATAGTACAATTTATAGTACTATGCAATACATAGTCCTATATCTTTTAATATTATTTTATAACACACTGTTTTTCTGATGTTTCTGGTTAATAGTTTTTATGTTATGTTGTAAATCTATATGCATTCTAACTGAAATATAGGAAAACTAATGTAATAAATTAGTTATAATAATATCAAATTAAATGTGCTTAAATTGCTATTGAGAAAATTTATTATGTATGTCTAACAGATTTGGCTCAGTTAAAAAACAGACAATTACTATCTTTGCAATAAATTAACTCGAGAAATGAAAATATTAATTTTAAACGGACCCAATCTTAATCTAACCGGAGAAAGAGAAACANATATTTACGGTACTGTTTCATTTGAAAATTATCTTGATGAACTTAGAGTGATATATCCTGATATTAAGATTTTATATTTTCAATCAAATGTTGAAGGAGAGATAATTAATAAAATGCAGGAAGTTAACAATGAGTTTGATGCGATTATATTAAACGCAGGTGCATATACACATACTTCTATAGCTATTGGCGATGCTGTTAGCAGCCTAAAAATTCCAGTGATAGAAGTTCATATTACTAATATATTTTCAAGGGAATCTTTCCGACAAACGAGTTATTTAGCACCATATTGCAAAGGTGTTATTTCAGGCTTTGGTTTGGAGTCATATACGCTAGCTATTGAATATTTAAATAATTAATCAGCTAAGCGGTTTCTTTAAATCGGAATACTTTCTCTTACCAAACATATAATGATCAATAGCAATATTGCCTTGATATATTTTACTTACCAAACTTCTCACTGTAGCCTTACGCTTTCGTCTAATAAGTTGTAAGTTTCTATACACATAATTATGTGCTCTAATTACAGCAATAAAATCAGAGAATCCTCCTTGGCCTAAAAACTTCATGCCTGCAAAAAAATCAAGAAATAACCTGGTAGTTAAAACAGAAAAGAGTTGACTGGATGGTAAATTCTTAATTAGCAGCACAAAGTTATTTCTAAAATTAAGATAAGTCTTTCTGGCTGAACCAACTGGAAGAGTACCACCTCCCACATGAAATACCATTGAAGAAGGGCAGACCATGACTTTATTCCCAAAGCTCTTAATTCTCCAACAGAAGTCTATCTCTTCCATATGCGCAAAAAAATCATCATCAAAGCCGTTAAGTTTATGAAAAAGCTCAGCCCTCACAAACAAACATGCACCAGTAGCCCAGAAAACTTCTATTGAGTCATTATATTGACCCTCATCTTTTTCGAGTGACTGAAATATTCTTCCTCTGCAAAAGGGATAACCATATTTATCAATAAAACCACCACTAGCACCAGCATACTCGAACATACCTTTGTTATAATATGACCTGATTTTTGGCTGACAAGCACCAATTGTACTGTCTGATTCCATAAGTGAGATTATGGGTGGAATCCAGTTAGCGGTGACTTCAATATCCGAATTTAGTAAGATGTAATAATCAGCAATAATTTGCTTGAGTGCAACATTATAACCAGTTGCAAATCCACTATTAGTTTCATTTTGAATAATTTTCACATCCTTAAACTGTTCTTCCAACAACTCAATAGAACCATCAGTAGAACAATTATCAGCTACCCATATTTCTGCATCACCTGAACTATGCTCAATTACTATGGGGAGGAACTTCTCTAAAAACTTGACCCCATTATAATTCAATATAACTAATGCTGTTTTTTGCAAATTTTAATATATACGTGTGCAATTCAATTTATCAAACAAATGTCATTTTATTAAGAACCACGAAATTAAAACTCTTTTGTAATTTATCATTATTAAATCACAAATTAAAGTTCACATTGGTAAATAGATGTATGAATAGAGTAAAGAAAAGAAATTCAAAACTTAGACAATCATGGAGCTAGACACTAAATCTTTATGATTTGAAGAATTACAAATAAATTACCAGGGTTGTTTGTATGTTTGTGTAGCTTTACTACCCCAGGCCGAGGGTATAATAGCATCATCGATGCTATGTGGGTCCCAGGTTCGTTTATATATGATTGTCTCCCATCTGTAATTATTAAGCTCTCCAACGGCATTTGAGTGAATTAACTGAAAGTCGTTGGTCACAATATCGTGAGAATAAAACACAAACTTTTTATCATGCTGTTTGTCAAGTTGGTAATAATGCCAAATCTCGTATGGATATGCAGCTGGTTCAAAATACTGTTCTGAAATAATGTTTGGTTGTCCATACTGTAAATATACCCTACCCCTATCAGTTTGATAACCTTCGAGAGAAACAGATTTGAAATTCTTATTTGCCTGTTTCACTCTTAGTAGATAATCATTCCAGGCCATTTCAGGATTTAGCTTGTCGCGTTCCATCCAAAAACTTAAAAAATATTTTCGAAGCTCTTCAATATCAGCTGTTTTTAATTGATTCTCAGAATACTTACGCTCAATATCTGTTGAGATTGGAATCAAATATTTTATATAGGTTTCTAGAGTATCTCTACTGTTAATCTTTTCTACAAAAGTATTTTGGGTATTTAACACAAGCAAATTTGTTAAGCTAAACTGTGAGGAGGGGTTGTATCGCTGAAAAAATATTTCTTTACTCGTTAATGGTTTATTGGTTTTGCTGCGCGCCTCAATAACAAGAAGGTAATTCCCACTGGGTAAATCACCTATGTCAAATTTGCTCAATGACACGTTAACCTCTTCAGGATTAACCCTTTTTCTAACAATGTACTGATCTAACTTTTTATCTACTTCGAATGGTCTGATATAACAGTTTAATAAAAAAGGATCTTCTCCAAGTTCAATTTTGCTATTATATAATTCAGCATAAAACGATAGTACATTAGCTGATTGAGGGTAATAGTTAAATACATATGGTATAAGTTCGTAGCCATTTTTATCAAGAATACCTTTTTTATCTGATTTTGTATATGATGTCAATAATTCAATATCGGAAAAATCCATTTTATCTTCGAGAAAATCTATTGTAAAATTGTCAAAGGAAACAGTTGGTTTTTGGTCACCATTTTTATCACTTAATGATATTTCAATAATATACTCACCGTTAGGGAGAGAATATCTTTGAACATCAAGCATATTAACCATGCTTTTTATAGTATCACTAATTATAGGACCCGACAAATCATATTTTGCATAGTTGACAATTGAATCGCCTATTTTAAAAATTATTTGTACATCAATCGTTCCTTGATAATTTCCATCATCAAGTTTTTCGTACTTTATGGTATTACCATTAACTGTAAGGTAAGTTTCAATATACGAATTATGATCGGGCGTGTTAAAAACCGAATAAGATAAATAGGCCTGTAAATTTTGACTTCTGCTCGAAAGAGATAACAGGACAAAGGCAGTAAGATATAACGCGAGTTTCTTCATGGAATTATCTATTATTTATGCAAAGTTAAATTAAATGAACTGTATGTCAATTTTTTTATACAAATAAGGTGCCTTAGTCTACTTTTAACACTATACCCTCTTCAAACCACAGATATCACAACTTTCTAGAATATTAAATATTCTATTACAGATCATTCAATTTTATAATCAATTTCCAATAGTTCGTGCTTGCGCAAACACTTTTTCATATTTTAGCTATGTTATAATGCTAATAAGCAATGTTTACCAACCGAGATATAGCCGATTATTACAACCAAACACTAAATCATTATCAAGATTGGTGGGGGCTAAATAAAAACTTTGCAGTTCATTATGGTATTTGGGATACCAATACAAATAATTTTAATGAAGCACTCGTAAATACTAACAGAATATTGATGGAGATAGCTGATATCAGAGAAGGAGAAAGAATTTTGGACGCTGGTTGTGGTGTTGGTGGCTCTGCCTTTTATCTTGCAAAACACAGAAATGTACAAGTCTGTGGTATTACACTAAGCGAAAAACAACATTCTTATGCTGTAAAGAAATGTAATGAATTGGGGGTTGAAACACATGTAAATTTCAAGATTGAAGATTATTCGCAAACAAGTTTTCCTGATAATAGTTTTAATGTCATCTGGGCAATCGAAAGCATTACTTCTTCTTATAACAAAGAAAAATTTACCAAGGAAGCTTTTCGGTTACTGAAACCTGGTGGAAGATTAATTATTGCTGATTATTTTAAATCAAAGCCAGATCAAGAAGATTCCAAAAATTTGTTAGAGAAATGGAGAAAATTGTGGACTATGGCACCTTTTCTCTGTTTACCAGAATACAAGGTCATTTTTCAAAATACAGGCTTTAAACTTTCTAATGAACGTGATGTAACAAAACAAATTATTCCAACAGCAAAGAGAATGTATAGATCGTATTTATTTGGTGGGCCTTTAGCTATTGTTTACAATATTTTGTTTAATCCACGTAAATTTGCAAGAACACATTATAAATCAGGGTTATATCAATACAAGGCATTAAAAAGAGGGCTATGGAATTATAGTATCTTATTATTTGAAAAGCCTAACAATGAGCTTACTAGCACCTCAACTTAAGTTTTGATCGTTGAGTATTTCCACTACTTTAGATTTCATCAATTAATACTGATTCATTAATTGATACTTGACAGCACTTAATATATTACCCGCTTTTTCCATATCACAGATAAGCTGTTTACGTGTATAAACATTTACATCAAATATACCAGCACTAGTCTTCTCCAATCTTTTATATTGGTCTAAACAAACAAAGCCGCGATTGATAACAGGCATAACACTATCAAGGAAGTACCTAATTTGTTTTTTAGGATACTCCATTTTATAACACAAGTCGATTAATAAGTCAATTTGTTTCTTATAAAGTTCTCGAAGATATTCTACTCTTGATAGTGTAGTTGGCAATGTAGCTATTTTGCTTTGAGCATCCTTGTAAATATCGAATATGTCATTTTCAAGCTGCATAAGGGATCCCAATTGAAACAATGTCTCCTTTTCTCCAACAGCCAACAAATTATCAAATGCTGTACGATAAAACAAAACAGAATCTCCTCCTTTTTTTTGTGTGATTTCCCATATTCGATCATTTTTAATATTCAAGTTCTCCTGCTCAATACTAGCAACCTGAGCCTTATTTACAAGCAAAAACTGCTGCTTAATCATATTCGGATGAGCTGCTTCTTTTAAAGTTCTTAAATAAAATTCTAAAAAAAGTTTTTCATTCGACGATCCGGGAACAATGTTTTCAGGATGTTCAACCATATTTACAATTAGATTTTGTGGAAGGTTGAGATCATCAAAGAAGTCATCGAACAAACCGGTTATAATACCCTGACTGGTACTTGCCCATCGTTCCGATTCACTCATTGGTTTTCGCCTGAGCCTACAAAATGCCTCACCCAGAATTGCTGGTACTGCCAATCCATAGTACCTATTAATTTTCATGAAATCCTTAGCTGTAAGTGTACCATCATTAGTACTGCTAGCCTGATTAAGTAATGGAGCAATATTATTCCTGAGAAACTTCTTTTGCTTTCGCAGATTACGAGATAGTTTCACCAAAATAGCAGGCAACTGAATGGTATTACGTATTGTTTTTACCATTAATTAATAATGTTCATATAAACTAAGTCAATTATACAAAAAAAAACCGAAGCCAGAATTATCATTCTGATTTCGGTTTATTATATTAAAGACTTAACCGACCTGGCTACTGCCTACTGTACAACAGTATTCACAAGTTCTGCGGCTTCTTCAAGTTGTATAGCAGAATGAACCTTGAGTCCTGATTTATCTATCAGTTCCTTACCTTCTGCGGCGTTAGTACCCTGAAGTCTAACAATAATTGGGACATCAATATTTCCAATATTATTATATGCATCAATGATGCCCTGTGCTACTCTCTCACAACGTACTATTCCGCCAAAAATATTTACCAATATTGCTTCAACAGCCGGATCTCTTAGTATTATTCTAAAAGCCTCTTCAACACGTTTTGCATCTGCAGTTCCACCTACATCAAGGAAATTTGCAGGGTTACCTCCTGACATTTTAATCATATCCATAGTTGCCATTGCAAGTCCGGCACCATTTACCATACAAGCAACATTTCCATCAAGTTTTACAAAGTTAAGGTCAAACTTACCAGCTTCAACTTCTGTAGGATCTTCCTCATTCAAATCGCGCATTTCTGCAATATCCTTATGACGATAAAGCGCATTATTATCAATTGAAACTTTTGCATCAGCTGCATATATCTTACCATCTGCTGCCTTAATAACAGGGTTTATTTCAAAAAGACTTGCATCAGATCCAACATATGCTTTATAAAGTTTTGTTACGAATTTCACCATTTCTTTAAATGCAACTCCACTTAGTCCGAGATTAAACGCAATCCTACGAGCCTGAAAACCGGTCAATCCTACTTTAGGATCGATCAATTCAGTATATATTTCCTCTGGAGTTTCATCAGCAACTTGCTCAATGTTCATTCCACCACGAGGAGAATACATTACCATATTTTGTCCTTTATCGCGATTAAGAAGAATACTCATGTAATATTCCTCTACTTCCTCAGGACCGGGATAATAAATATTTTGCTCAACAAGAATCTTTCTTACAAGTTTCCCTTCTTTTTTTGTTTGGGGAGTGACCAGCATCATACCAATAGTATTATCAGCAAAGTCTCTTACTTCATCAAGATTTTTAGCAATTTTTACACCACCACCTTTACCACGGCCTCCGGCATGTATTTGTGCCTTTACTGCCCATATGTCAGAACCGGTTTTTTTCTTTATTTCTTTTGCGGCTTCAACAGCTGCTTCGGGAGATGACGATACAATTCCAAAAGGTATGGCTACACCAAATCTTTTAAGAATTGACTTACCCTGATATTCATGTAAATTCATAACTAGAACAAAATTAAAATTTGCAATTTCGAGGCCCAAAAGTAGCACATTTATGATTATTGTAATCATTAAACCAAACAAAGTTTATTGTATTCTTTAATTTAAATAACTTTTAAATTAGTTTTATCTTTGCCGAATACACAAGGCTGATGATTATTGTTGAAAACATAAAAAAATCATACGGAAGTATTAATGTACTAAAAGGCATTAATCTTAATATTGAACGTAGTGAAATTGTATCTGTAGTTGGGAAATCAGGAGCTGGTAAGTCAACATTACTTCAAATAATTGGCACTATCGAAAAACCTGACACAGGAAAAATAATTATTGATGGAGTAAATGTTCAGTTATTAGGAAATAAACCTCTGGCTGATTTCAGAAATACAAAAATAGGCTTTGTCTTTCAATTCCATCACCTTCTACCAGAATTTACAGCATTAGAAAATATATGCATACCTGCATTTATTGCCGGTGAAGCAAAAAAATCAGCTCAAAAGAAAGCGATTGATCTACTAAAATTTCTTGACCTTTCAAACCGATCAGACCACAAACCTGATGCTTTGTCAGGAGGTGAACAACAACGAGTTGCCATAGCAAGAGCTCTTATTAATAAACCTGCTGTTATACTCGCCGATGAACCATCGGGAAATTTAGATTCATCAGCTTCTAACGATCTTCACAATTTAATACTAAATCTCAGAAAAGAATTCGGACAAACTTTTGTGATAGCCAGTCATAATAAAGAATTAGCAGATATGGCCGACCGTAAACTTGCAATTACTGACGGTATAATTTCTATGGAAAATAAACGTTAATTGTTATGTGTTTTATGTTATTAGTTATATGTTAAGTGTAAATCAAATAAAGAGAGTATAAATTAATCTTTGCATTTAGTCGATTACATCAAAACAAATGTGGGCAATAATTATAGATTACTAGGAATAAAATTAATAATGCAAGCAGTTTTCAATAAAATAATATTCAAGCTACTATATAAATTTATAGCTGTATTCTTTCTAATGTTTTTAGGCTTTACAACCATTGCTCAAAAAGTAACAACTTACGATGAAGCAATTATCTTTGGTGATAATAGTTATGCCAAAGCAAACTTATTAGACGCCAAAGCCTACTACCAGCTAGCAATAAAATTAAAACCTGGCGACGATTATGCTAAAAACAAGATATTACTCATCGTAGAAAAAATGAAAACCGCAAGGGTTGCCGAAGATGAATATTATGATATTATTGATCTTGCTGATGAGCTATACGACAAAAACAATCTGGTTGAAGCAATTGCACAATATCGTAGAGCTTTAAAAATTATTCCTGCTGATGAATATGCATTAACAAAGGTTCGCGAAATCATTAAATTCCAAACTAATGAAAAGGAAAAGATAGAGTCGTTTGGCAAAGCCATGGAGGCAGGAAGATTCTATATAACCGAAAAGGATTATGATAAGGCTATTAACAGCTTTAGAGAAGCTGCGGGCATTTTTCCTGATAAAGATGCGCCTATCAGCGAACTTAATGTTGTTAATAATCTAAAGGCCGAATACGAACAAAAATTAGTTTTGGTTAACCAGAAGATTGAAGAAGCTGAAAAATACCTTATGATAAAGAACTACTCTGAAGCTCTGAAAATCTATACTGAAGCCAATTTAATTCTAGCCGACAATGAAGAAGTAATGGGTAAGATTACAGAATTAACACCGTTGGCTGAGAATCAGGATAAATTTAACAAGCAAGTTGAAAAGGCAGATGAATTTTATATCGCTAAAGACTTTATCTCGGCGCGTAAACAATATTTAACAGCAAAAAAATTGTGGCCCGAAAAAAACTATCCAACTGACATGGTTGAGAAGATCGATGAGAAACTGGAGAATGAGAAAAAAGATCTTGAGAAGAATTACAACCAATATATTGTTAGTGGAGATAGTCTTATGGAACTCAAAGAATATTCTCAGGCTGTTGGTAGTTTCAACCTGGCACTAAACCTGAAACCAAATGAAGCTTATCCAAAATCAAAATTGCGTGAGATTGACGCCATTTTGGCAGAGCGTGTAAAAGCATTTGAGGCTAATTACGATATTATGATTTCAAGTGCTGACAGCGCATTTAATGCAGGTTTATTTAACATCGCACACGATAAATATAAAACTGCCCTCGAAGTTAAACCTGATGATAAATATCCCAAATCACAACTTGCAAAAATTGAGAGTAACTTAGAAGAAATAGCAGCCCTGGAGAAACTAAATAAAGAGTACAATGATTTAATTCTTCAAGCTGACAAACTTTATAGTACTGGTAATTACGATCTTGCAATTAAGAAATATAGAGAAGCTCAGGCTTTAAAATCCATTGAAAGCTATCCTCAGGCAAAAATTGATGCCATTACATTATTGTTGGCCGATGCTGTAAAACAAAAGCAAATTGATGATAAATATAATGAACTTATCCTGATCGCAATTCAGCAAGTAAAGAATGAAAAACTTGCAGAAGCACGTATGTCATTCGTAAATGCTGCCGAACTTAAGCCTTACGAAAAGATGCCTCAGTTGCAAATACGGCAAATCGATAGTCTGATTATTGTAAAAGCAAATGCTGCTGCGATTAAACAAAAGTTTGATCAATATATTAGCAAAGGAGACTCTTTGAAAAACCAAAAAGAATATGCTCTGGCTATTGTTGAATATGATCAGGCGCTCACTATTTTTCCTGATGATATATCAGCACGACAGAAAAAAAAGACTGTTGAATCTATTCAAATAAATCTGCAAAAAGAAGCTGAGCGTAAAAAAGCGTATGAGGATGCTATAACAAAAGGAGATGAGTTATTCGAAGTAGGCAGCTTTGAACTCGCCAGAGTTGAATTTGAGAAAGCTCAGAATCTCAGAAAAGATCAGGAATATCCTCGTAATCGACTCCTAAATATAGCTAGTGCTCTTGAAAGGTTGGCAGCAGAAAATGAAAAACGATATACGGATGCTTTAGTTGCCGCCGACAATTTCTTCGAACAGCAACATTATGAAGATGCTGTTATTAAGTATCAGCTGGCTAATAGTATTAAACCAGCTGAGAGATATCCCAAACAAAAAATAGAAATTTGTAACAGCCATATTGCCAGAAGATTAAAATTAATAGTTGCGGAATACTCTGTTGCAATTTCAGATGCTGACAAATTATATGCATCCAAAATATACGATAAAGCAATTGTTGCTTTCAAAAAGGCTGAAAAAATAAAGCCTGATGAAACATACCCCTCTGAAATGATTAATAAAATCAATAAGTTTATCGAAGAAAATTCAATTGTTGATGTTATTAATGTTGCTGACACAATATTTTCCGGAGTAACTGAAAAATTTGATTTTATACCAATTAAGATAAATTTAAGAAAAAGTAACTATATTTTTATTAA
>NYYH01000027.1 GCA_002686705.1 Bacteroidota bacterium | reverse complement strand
AGAAGGGAGTACGCACATGAAAATTTAATCTCTTAAACTTGATTTTTTAATTAATTGAAATTAAAACATTTAACGAATTATATACACATGAAACTTTACCCTATAGAAACAGGAAATTTAAAGCTAGACGGAGGTGCAATGTTTGGAGTTGTTCCAAAAGTACTATGGCAAAAAGCATACCCCGCGGATGAAAACAATTTGTGTAATTGGTCAATGAGATGTTTACTAATTGTTGATGGTAACAGAAGGATTTTAATTGATAACGGTATAGGAAATAAGCAGGACGAAAAATGGTTAGCCCATTATTACTTGAATGGTAATGATACTCTTGAAAATTCTCTTGCCAAAATAGGCGAATCCCCTGAAAATATAACTGATGTAATATTAACTCATATGCATTTCGACCATTGCGGTGGCAGTGTAAAATGGAATGATGACAAAACCGGCTATGAGCTTACTTTCCCAAATGCAACATACTGGATCAGCCGAAAACAATATGAATGGGCAACACATCCAAATCGTCGCGAAAAAGCCTCTTTCCTTAAAGAAAATATATTGCCTATTGAAGAAAGTGGACAACTCAATTTAATAGTTGATGAGGGTGAACATATTCCAAATATTACATTTAAAATGTTTAACGGACATACTGAAGGACAAATTATTCCTCATATAAAAACTGGGGATACTACGGTCGTTTTTATGGCTGACCTACTTCCGGCTACGGCACATATCCCGATGCCATGGATCATGGCTTATGACATAAGGCCATTATTAACCCTTAAAGACAAAGAACGGTTTTTTAAAGATGCCCTAAATGACAACTTTGTTTTATTTTTTGAACACGATTTATATAATGAAGCGTGTACTTTACAGGATACTCCTAAGGGAGTAAGGGTTAAAGACACTGGCAAATTAATTGACTTTATTTAATGGCTCGGCATAATGTACTTGGCAAACAAGGAGAAGAGATTGCAAAAAAATTTCTGCTGGAAAAGAATTATGCTATAATTGATACTAATTGGAGATTTGATAAAGATGAAATAGATATAATTGCTAAAGATTGTGAAGAGCTAGTAATTGTTGAAGTAAAAACCAGAAGTACAGATTTTTACGGCTTTCCGGAAGATGCAGTAGATTCACAAAAAGAAGGATTTCTGATAAGGGCTACTGAAGCTTATCTTATGGAAAATGAACTTGATTTAGATACACGTTTCGATATTATTTCAATAATTCTGAATAAAAAAGAAACGAAAATATACCACATAGTGGATGCATTTTATCCTGATTGATGATTATTCTAAAAGCTATGTGTGGAAATTACTTAGTGTACATTAATGGATAACAATGTGTTTCGTTGACGTACTTGAACAAGTTGCGCTTCCTTTTCTTAGTGTATAACCTGCAACAGCCTCGTATGTTCCGGCTTCATATAAATGATCAATTATTGTATCGCCAATAATCGACTCCCCATCGCCGAAATCCCAATGAATTGACTGCTCAAGTGAATATCCTTCACTTGGAGTATACACAAATTCAAAGTGCATAAGTTTTGGATTAATTGAGTCAAGATCTGCATGAACAACAACAAATGCTGATTCAAAAACGCAATCAATAGCATCTTCAATTGTTTTTTTACATGAATATTCCGAGAAAATAAATGCTGAGAAGAGTAATATTATTAAAATCTTTTTCATAACAGTTTAATAAGTTAAAAATTTGGGTTTTCTATTGTGTATAACTAAATAATTGAAATTCAACTATTACAAATATACTGCATTTTCAAGGTGAAGTCAAAAAATAATTATTACTATTTTATCAAAGTTAAGTTAATCAATAGTGTAAGGATAGAATAATTGAATCTGAGTACATCAATCACGTTTTTTTTCTATACTGACATTGGACATAAAGGATTCAAGCACCAATTGAATGTATATATCTGGTTTTTCATTTAAAACAATATCTTCATTAAACCAGTGATGCCATCCATCGAAAATAAAAACACTTTTGCTAAAATGCTCACTTAGAAACGGAATTAGTGTTGCACCAAATGAGTCGCGAATCAGTAACATTTTCGGCAAGCTATCGTTAGCAACAGTATATACAATTTCATATTGCGAAGTATATGGGAATCCACGAACAACAGGGTAATTATTTTTTTCGCCATTTTTACTTTTCCGCTTAAAGTCAGGTTTACACATAATTTTATCTTCATAAACTTCATCATAAATACCCATCATATTGGTAAGTCCCATTCCCTTAGCTTCAACAGTTTCAATATTAAACTTCGATATTGGTATTGGATTTAGATTTGGGAAATCAACGGATAAACTATCCATTATAGCTTCATAAGCAACATAACTTCCATATTCGTTCCAGTGATTATCTGTTTTATGGTACATTCGAATATCACGACTTTTTGCTTTTTTAAGAACAGTGCGTAAATCGATTACTGTTAGACCGGTAACAGTATCAAGTAAACTAACTATCTGGTCAGTTAATGTCTTTTCAACAGACTTACGTTTTGATAAAGGAAGAAATTCAGGGTATACTGATGCTTTTGAAGGTGCAATTACAACATAATATTTACACCCAATACTGTCAAGAAAATTTTTCCTGTATCTAAAAATATCATAATAATTTGTCAATTCATCACTTTTTGCAACTGTGTTTCCATAATATAGATCCATCTCATCTTTAACAAGATACATCCATCCATCATATCCAATAAATGCTTTACCTTCCACAGGAGGTTTATTGAACAACTGATATTTTAGTTTGCTATTAAATGAAAGAAATTGATTTCTTAGATCAAAGTTGTCGCTATAATATTTATCAAACTCTTCAGGAAAATTATCAATAAAAGACCAATCAAATTCAGGCATTGTTTTTAAAGCACGATTCTCTGTATTTTCTTCTTCAGGCACAAAATGAAATACTGAATCAGTATAGGGCAGCACCAATATAACCATAAAGGTTATCAAAACAAGTATTTCTTTCAAGTTATTCAATATTACAATAATTCATTATTAATATCTGATAATTAATTTGTTTACATAAGTATCTTGCCGTAAAATGGTCAACTCCAATTTAATAATTATGGTTTTTTGCACTTTTATAAAGATACGGAATCTGAGATTCTAAAACTAATTGCACAAAAATATCCGGCTTTTCATTTATAACAATATCTTCATTAAGATCATGATGCCAGCCATCAAAAATATACACACTTTCGCTAAAATGTTCACTAAGAAACGGCATTATTGCTTTGCCAAAAGAATCACGTACCAGCATTAACTTTAAGAGACTGTCATTTTCAGTTGTAAACACCTGTTCATATTCTGATTTAAAACGAAACCATTCATAAACAGGATAATTACGCTTTTGTCCTTCTTTACTTTTCTTTTTAAAAGTTGGTTCACAGGTGATCTTATTCTCAAATATTCCGTGATAAATACCCAAAATACTAGTCAGATTCATGCCTTTAACATCTATGGAGTCAATTTTATACTTTGAGATACTGTGTGGAATAAGTTCAGGGAAATCAATTGAAATAACATTCATTATTGCTTTATAAGCAACATAACTTCCATACGCATTCCAGTGAGTATCAGTTTTATGATACATACGTATATCACCTTTTGAATCTCTAAATATTGGTCGTAAATCAACAATATTTAGCTCCTCAATTGTGTCAAGCAAGTTAATCAACTGATCAGTTAAGGATGTTTGTGGTAAGTTACGTTGCGATAAAGGTAGATCCTCCGGATAAACTGATGTTTTTACAGGTGCAATTACAATATAATATGCACATCCAATACTGTCTAAATATTTCTTTCTGTAATTGAAAATGTCACTGTACCTTTTCAGTTTGTTAGTGTCGGCGATATTTTTTCCCAAATAGACATCCTTCATGTTTTTAATAAGATACATCCATCCATCATCTCCAATAATTGCCTTTGAGTTTACAGGTGGCACATTAAATAATTGAATTTTAAGTCTACTGTTAAATAGTAGAAATTGATTTCTAAAGTCGAAATTATCAGTATAATATTTATCAAACTCTTCAGGAAAATTATCAATATCAGACCAATCAAGCTCAGGCTTTAATTTTAAGGCACGATTTTCCCTAATTTCTTTTTCAGGTACAAAATGAAATACTGAGTCAACCATAGGAAAAATCAAAATAACCATGAAAGTAACCGAAACAAATATTTCTTTGATACCCTTCATCATCAGAATCTAAAATAGATAAACGGATTATACGAACTAACAACAAGATAGTTTGTAGATAAAATCATTACTCCTACTACAAAAATTAAAACAATAAATGACCATACTCCATTTGCAATATTTAAATAACTATTATTTTTCGAAACCATCGCTAATGCATTATTGTAGATAATAACCCATATGCGTGTTGAGCTCAAAATTGCAATTACCAAAACGAGATAAATTTCATTATTAAGAAAAGTATGAAGTATGTCAATATTTAGATTTGTACTTTTATATGAGAACATCGCTTCAAAATATCCCCATGTATGTGTAAAATCGTCTGCACGGAAAAGAACCCATGCCATCATCACGATAAACAGAGTATAAATATGCTGAAAAGGTCTCCATAATTTCGTTAGTAGCCTGTTGAAACCAAGTTTTTCAATAACCATAAACAAACCGTGCAACATACCCCATGCAACAAAATTCCAGCTTGCACCATGCCAAATTCCAGTAACAAAGAAAACTATAAGGAGATTAAAATAGGTTCTGTAGTTCCCTTTTCTATTTCCACCCAATGGTATGTATAAATAGTCTCGGAACCAGTTTGACAATGAAATATGCCATCGTCGCCAAAATTCACGTATTGATTTGGCTATATAAGGAAAATTAAAATTTTCAAGAAATTTAAACCCAAACATCCTTCCGAGGCCGATTGCCATATCAGAGTACCCAGAAAAGTCGAAATATATTTGAAAAGAATAGGCAACAACACCAGCCCATGCAATAAAGGTTGAAAGATTTTCAGGAGCCATGCTAAAGGCAGTATCGGCAAGTAATGCAAATTGATTGGCAATCAGTACTTTTTTTGCAAGTCCTATTACAAATCGTTCAATTCCCGAAACAAAGTTAGCCCTGTTGTTTTCCCGGACAGAGAGCTGTTCTGCAATATCATTATATCTCACTATTGGCCCTGCAATTAATTGAGGGAAAAGTGAGATATACAACGCAAGGTCAACAAACTTATTTTGAACAGGTGTACGTCGTCTATAGACATCAATAAGATAAGACAGTGCTTGGAATGTATAAAATGAAATACCTATTGGTAATAGTATACCTGGATTGCTAATTGAAAATGAAATACCAGTATTTTCAAACAGTACATTGATGTTTTGTACAATAAAATTACCGTACTTAAATACTCCTAAAAATCCTAGGTTAATAATAACTCCAAGGGTTAAATACAGCCTTGACTTAGGATTACCAAGATTATTTGAAATCAGCTTACCTATAACAAAATTAAAAACAATTGAAATAATTAGAAGAGAGGTATAGCTTACGCCGCCCCATGAATAAAATAGTATACTTGCTACTAATAGTAAAGCATTTCTGAATTTTTTTTGAAGAATGAAATTTAGAAAAATAACCAGTGGCAGGAAAATATACAAAAAGGTTAGCGAGCTAAATACCATAATTCACTTTAAAAGGAAAACCGCAAAAGTCGATAATAAATGTTAAAGTTGCTTTATTAAAAAAAATAATTTTTGTATTAAATTTTAGGCATCTATATTGAACTTCTTTTTAAGTATTGTTTGTGAAGGTAATGTTAGGAGATATATTCCCCAATATCAACCAACATAACCGATGAACACAAGTGTGATTTATTTTGTTGAATGTTACAAGAAAATGATCCTAAATACTATCAAATCATAATTATGACTCAATTAATATTCCTCATAAGACCTGCATGGTCTTACTTGAAACCTCTCTTTCAGTTGTTAATCGGTATATGTAGTTGCTAGCAGAAAGTCCTCTGGCATTAAAAGTAACTGTATGACTACCTGCCGGATAGGCACCTGAAGCGATCTCCTTAATCAATTCACCTGATATACGATATAAACTTAGACTAATCTTTGTATCTTTTTCTAATGTAAATGCTATGGTTGTTTCTCCTAAAACAGGATTTGGATAATTTTGCAATAATTCAATACTAGAATTGAACTCTGTATTTTCCACAAATATTGGATTAGAGTATTGAGCATAGAAAACACCAAGCCCATGTGTTGCAACGGCAATTAACTCATCACTTTGACGTATATCCATCATATCAACAACAGCATTTCCAATTAGATCATCTGCTTCCTGCATCCAAACCGTGTTATCACCATCAAGGTAAGTGGCCGAAAACAAACCAATACTAGTTCCAACAAATAAGATTTTTGTATCAAGACCTGTTAACCAATTCGCCCAACGAACAGACGGCCCATCTCCACTCCCATCAGGATATTCTTCAAGATTACCACTTATACTTTCCCAGTTCTCACCACCATCTTCAGAAATGAATATACTTTTTACCTCATAGTTAGAAAACACAACTGCTACGTGGTCTGCATCTTCCGGATCAACAGCAATACTCGATACGTAAGCCTCATCTGGAAATTCATCTGAACTCATATTTGTAACCACTGGATTATCCAGTGCATCATCAATACGATTAACGGTAGCGGATCCTGTACCTGCGTATACTCTATTTGCAGACACCGTAGAAACATCAATAGCTGTATATTGATCATCGGATAATTCTGTAGATGATATAGCTTCCCAATTAATCATTGTAGGATCTTCATCATCTTCGAAAGGGATCCCATTCAAATTGTGATTCCTGTATATAATATCTCCAGCTAATTGATACATAACAGAATCCTGATTTGGATCCAGAATAAATGGATTTATAAATAGGTAATTACTGCCATCGACATCGGCTGGATCTACTCGGGTCTCAATATCATCATCAAATATCCTAATAACCGCACCTTCTTGAAAGGATATGTAAAATGGGTCGCCGCCATCAGTAATAGCGCAATATGATCCATCGCCAGCTAATGGATACATTTCCCAATTAGGAAAATCATCATATTCTGCTCCCCAACAACCTCTATCTTGCAATCCTCCTAAGAATTTTGGTTCAGTATCCAGAGTTGGATCAACAGCAATTGTATAAAATTGGGTTGTCGCATAATTTTGGTTTAGCTCCTCCCATACCGGTTCATTTTGTGCGACGTCAATAATCCTACGTACTCCACCATCATTACCTATAAAAACCATATCATTATTAGAAGGAAGGAAACAAATTACATGCTGATCAACCCAGCTGTTTTCAATTAGAGGAATTGGCTCTGCATCATTATCATAGCCGCCAATTACAGCCGTATTATTGTTTGAAGTAAATCCATCTGTAGATCGATATAAGCATGTACCACCAATCAGTATTGTTTGTTCATCGTCTGGTTTAATATTAATACATAAATCATATGCATTCTGTGAATCAAAGTTATAATCCGGAGAATTAGGGAAATAAGGCAGGTTGTCTGAAAGGTTTACCCAAGTTGGATTTTGTTCAACGTGAATATATTTAAATAAGAAATGATTTGTAAGTCCATAGTCATCGCAATGACCCAAAAAATAAACAATATTTTCATCTCCTTCAAATATACTCATAACAATCCTGTCAAAACCATCCGGTATAGAATCAGGAGTAATGTCATCAAAAAATTGCCCATCAAGGCTTAAGAATATACCTGCGTCAGCTGAAGGCTCTGCAGAATTAGCAGAAGTCTGACTAAAAGTAGTGTACACTAATCCATTCGATGTTATTGCTACATCTGTTACTTTTGACATTTCATCGCTGAAATCTCCTTTAAGCATTGACCAAGCCTCTCCTCCGTCCTCAGAAACCAATAATGCACCAATTGTTGCAGCATACAGAATATCATCATTAGAAATCGGATTGGTGACAAGATTATAGATAAATTGAAAATTAGAGGCATTACTTTCGGGTGTTTCCACAACCGTTGATTCCAACTGATCCCAAGTATTTCCACCATCAACCGATTTATATATTCCATCTCCTCGATAGTTTGCATCTCCACCACCTCCAGCAGAATTACCAAGAAATTCACCTGTACCAGCATACCATGTGTTCGTTTTGCTTTGTCTAATATCCTGAGCAACACAAGTAATGCTTTGCAGCTGTTCAGGCATTGTTGTCTTTACCCAATCTTGTCCCTGATTTTCAGATCAGTACATACCGCCTGACACACCTCCGGCAAGCAAAATTTGTTCGTTTGAAATATCAATGGCTAAAGCCCTTGTCCTTCCACCTGTATTACCGGGGCCAGCAAAATTCCAATCTTCGGGTGCATAATGGGTAGCAATTTCTGTTGACCTTGTTTTTTGTAATGCAGCCAATTGATTAGCAAATTTCAATTCTTTTTTCCTGATATCAATTGGAATTAATCCAGTTTTTGGATTTTGTAAACGTTTCAGTTCATAGTTTGCTCTGGCATTAGGATCTTTTTCAGTCCCTACAGAAGCTTTAGTAGTTTGTTGCTTTCTTTTAATTGTGTTATTGGAGGTTTGCTGGAAAACTAAAATAGTTGCCATTACCAATAAAAAGGCAATAATTGTGAGTGTAGTTTTTTTCATGATTCAATCCTTTAGGGCAAATATAAATATTTATTTTTATTTAGACTAACTACAAATAAGAAAGTGAATGAAACAATTCGTTGATTTATTGCCATGAACCATTATTTCTGAATCTGAAAAGGAAAAACAAAATGGTAATCTCGCCGATAGAATAATCTAATCGTTATCCGATAATTTCTTAAGTAATCTTATCGCTTCATAGGATTTTCGCTATTTACAGCTTTAATAATAGCCTTGATATCGGATTCTTTGATATTGTATTCTTTTAGCTCATCAAGAAGGTCGAAAGTTTTAGGATTTTTTGCCTTCAAGTTTTCAGTCAATTCCTTAGTTATTTCTTTTATTGGCCGCAAATCTTTTTCAGTCTCAGAGTTCTTTTCGTGAAAATAATTTTGCACAGCTGTAATGATATCTTTCATGCTCTTCTCTAGTAATATCAGTTTTTTTTCAAAGCTGGGGACATCTTTAGTTAGCACAGCTTTTTCAACCTTCAGTGCTAGTTTAGCAACTTTGTTAGCTCCAATATTACCACTTTCACCTTTCAACGTATGAATCATTAAATGAGCCTGCTCAAATTTTTCTTCGCTAATAAGTTTTTTTAGTTCGGAACAGGTTTGTGTGTTGTTGGAAATAAACTTCTTAAGCATTTTCCTGTAAAGTCTCTCATTATCACCAAACCTGCGAACTCCTGATTGCATGTCCAAATTTGGGATAGACTTGTTAAGCAATTGAATATCTTTTTCTTCCTGAGGTTTGAAAGTAGTCTTAGTAGTTTTAATGTCTCTACCCATCCATTTTAACAGTTTGGCATAAAGTAAATCTGGGTTTATAGGTTTTGTGATGATATCGTTGATACCCGCATCTTTACATTTTGCTTCAACAGTGTCCAAAGCATCAGCTGTTATAGCCAAAATAGGTGTTATAATATTATTGCTGCGTATTTGAATAGCGGAATCGTATCCATCCATTACAGGCATGTGTAAATCCATCAAAATAAGGTCGTAATTAGTTTGTAACGCTTTCTGTAAAGCTATGGCGCCATTATCTGCCAAATCAACTTGAACTCCTACATTATTAACAAGTTCAAATACTACCTGTCGGTTTATTTCATTATCTTCTGCAAGTAGAATATGACGTCCCGAAATGGCTTTCTCTATTTTATTGAGACCCTCTTCTTTTTCATTTTGTCCTGAAGAAGAGACTTTTTCTATGCCAAACACAAATAGAATTTTTTCTAGCACTATTGAAGGTAAAAATGGTTTACTCAGGAAGCTATCAATTCCGGAAATATTTTTGAAGATTTTTTGGTTTTCATCACTATCCGTGATCAGAACTGTTTTAATTGCTTGAATATCTTCACTTTCTTGCATTAAGGTTATTGTTTCAACACCGTTAATACCTTTTAATTGTTGATCAATGATTAACAAGTCGTAAGATTTCTGTTTAAGTTGTTCTAGTACTTCTTCACCAGAAGATACTGAATCCACCTTTAATGAAAAAGATCGCAGTGTAGTTACCAGTGAATTAAGTGTTGATGGTTGGTCAATGCATATAAGTAGATTAAGTTTTTTTAACTCATCGGGGAGTATCTTAGTCTGAGAGGGTTTCTGAATCTGAACCCCAACTTTAAAATCGAAGAAAAATGTAGTGCCTTTACCAATTTCTGTTTCCAACCAAATTCTTCCACCCATCATCTCTAAAAGTAATTTACTAATAGTAAGACCTAATCCTGTGCCACCATATTTTCTGGTTACAGAGCTATCAGCTTGTTTAAATTCATCAAATAGAAATGGAATTTGCTCTTTGTCAATTCCAATTCCAGTATCTTTTACTGAAATCTGTAAATAGGTTTCTTTTTTCCCTCTTTTTTCCCCTATACTAACGTTAATAACTATCTCTCCTGATGATGTAAATTTAATAGCATTACTACATAGGTTTGTAATTACCTGCCCAATTCTTAAAGGATCACCTATTAGCATTCTTGGAACAAGTGGGTCAATGGTTATCACAAGCTCCAGGTTTTTCTCGCGTGCATTCTGTAAGTTGAGTATTATGATTGAGTTTAAAACAATTTCCAAATCAAAATTTACTTTTTCGATTTGCATTTTACCTGCTTCAATTTTTGAGAAATCGAGCACATTATTAAGTAGGCTCATTAGAGTTACAGCAGACCTGTCAATTTTTAGAAGATAATCTTCCTGTTTGGGATTTAATTCAGTGTTTTTTGTTAAGTGAGTTAGCCCCATTATAGCATTCAAAGGTGTACGTATTTCATGTGATATTGTTGCTATAAACTGACTCTTAGCAATAGTCGCTTGTTCGGCTTCTTTAAGGGCACTATCTAGTTCTTTTGTCCTGTCAAATATCATGTTCTCTAACACGATTTTTTGTTTTTTAACAATATTAACGCGCCATTTGATGAACAACCAAAATATTAACCCAAATGCGACTATATATAATACAATGGCCCACCAAGTTTGCCACCAAGGTGATCTTATTATAAAGGGATACTCTAGTACCTCACTCCAATTACCAGTTTTACCAATTGCCCGTAGTTGAAAAGTATACTGACCTGGAGGAATATTTCTATAGTCAGCAAGGTTATTATTTTTGATTAATCCCCAATCCTGGTCAAAGCCTTCCAGTTTATATTGATATTGAATTTGATTTGTGGCAGCCCAATCAATTGCAGAAAAGTGAAAAGTGATGTGATTAAGTTCGAACGGTAAGCTTAAACCAATAGGGTTATTTGAAAATAACGACACATCAGTAAAGCGAATACCCGTTTGAGAATTATTTTCGTTATTTGATTTTAGCTCATTGAAATTTATTGTTTTATTATTAATCGTTATGCCATGAGTATGAACTATTGGAGCTTCTCTGGGTGATATATAATTTTTTAAATCAAGTGATGTAAGTGCTTTGCCAGTTCCCCACCATAGTCGGTTCTTGTTATCATGCAGTACAGCATTTGTGTAAAAATCTATTCCTATAAGTCCATCCTTTTTATCGAAATTATTAATTACGGGATTCAATTTTGCAAAAGATTTATTTTTAAACAAAAAACCATCTTTCAATTTAATCTGGTTTAAACCATTAGTAGTTCCTACCCATACGGAAGAATCATCATCCACTACTAGTGAATGTGCATAATCATTACTCAAGCCATCTTTTGTCGTAATTGTCCTGAAAGAATCTCCATTAAATAAAGTTATCCCACCTCCATCGGTTCCAAACCACATTATTCCATTTTTATCTTGAGTTATTGTCCAAACCGTATTATTTCCAAGTCCTTGTTCCGTTGTATATTGAAATAATGTATCATCTTTATAATGAGACACTCCACCATCGATGGTTCCAAACCAGAAATTTTGTTTCTCATCCTGAAATATGCATGTAACTATGTTGCTACCGAGGCCATCTTTTTTTGTTATCGTAATAAATTCGTTGCCATCAAATTTCGTAGCACCTCCATCGGTTCCAAACCAAATGTTGCCTTTATTATCCAGTAAAACTGAGCTTACATAATCATTATTCAAACCCTGGGCCGTTGAATAATTTGTAAATCTTAGCTGCCCCAACTTAAGACTTTCGCCATCCAATTTACTCACACCTCCGCCAAATGTTCCAAACCAAAAGTTATTATTAGTATCCTCAACAATAGACATTACAATATTGTTTGGAAGGCCTTGATCTGTATTAATACAATTAAATTTACTTTTCTGATGTGGATCCTCAAATTCCTTATAAATTAAAACACCACCATCATAAGTTCCAAACCACAATTTATTATTACTATCCTGAAAGATTGATAAAACAAGGTTATTACTTAGTCCCTGTTCTTGTGTATAATTGTTAAAACTATGCAAATTAAAAATAGAGACACCTCCACCGTCCGTGCCAACCCAAAGATTCCCTTGACCATCATCAAACAATGTTCGTGCATAATTGTCACTTAATCCCTCTTTTGTAGTAAAATTTGAACAGGATTTCCCATTAAAACGTGTAATACCGTTGCCGTGAGTTCCAAACCATAAATAACCATCATAGTCTTCAATGATTGACATGATTACATTACTCCCTAAACCCTGCTCTGAAGTATAATTAGTAAAAGTCTCGCCATCGAATTTGGAGACACCTCCTCCATGAGTACCGAACCATATATTTCCATGTTGATCTTGTGTAATCGACAAAAGATTGTCCGATGCTAATCCATCCATTTTGTTAAAAGTGGTAAAACTTTTCCCGTCAAACTTTGTTACTCCTTTAGTTATCGTTCCAAACCACATATTCCCAAGTTCGTCTTCAAATAAAGTGAAAATATCATTCATTGCTAATCCCTGATCAGTTGTGTAGGTGGAAATTATTTTTCCATCGAAAGATGAAACACCTTCTTTTGTAGCAAACCAGATGGTACCATTCTTGTCCTCAATTATTGCTTGTATTATATCTGATGGCAGTCCCTGTTTGGTGGTGTACTGGATAATTTTTTNTCCGTCAAAGCAAACTACTCCACCACCTCCTGTACCAATCCACAAATTATTCTTTTTATCTTTAAGAAGAGAAAGGACCTTATTGCTTGGCAATCCAGTGTTCATATTGTAATGGTCAAAAAACTGCCCGTCGTAAGAAACAAGTCCTCCAGTATGGGTGCCAAACCAAATTATACCACGGTTATCTTTGATAATTGCTCTGATAAATGAATTAGGTAAATACTGATCAGAATCAAGATAACGGATATCAAACAGAGCTTCGTCTTTATACCTTAATGGCAAAGCCTTTATTTGCTCAGGCTTAGCGGCAATAATACTTGGTGGTGGATATATTGAATCACCATGTTGAATCGTTATAAGTCCGTTTTCTATCGCTATTCTTTTATAAGATGAGATGCTATCGCGATTGACATTTAATGATTTAGAAATTGTTGTAATAATTGGTGGTTTGTTTTGTTGGTTTGAGTACTTTTTTTTATCGGCTTGAGAAATATTAATAATTTCTGGCTTTTTGCTTTTCACCGGTAAATCTCCAGCGAGTTTTTCCTTCATAGTTTGTGGAAGGAAGGAAATACCAGGCGTGCATTCATAGATAACCTCTAACTCAAAAGATGGAGGTAGTTTAGCCAAAAACTTTTGCGGTTGTTTCATCCCATCTCTTCCAGGTACACGTATTATCAGAGAATCTGGGTTTACCCATGTTTTTTTTGGTTTGCTGATTACAGTTTTATCACCAAGATCTTTCTCTTCATTGTTAAGCTGTGGATTTTTACTTTCATTACATCCGTGCACAACAATTAATACGCTTAGTATAAATGTAAAAACTGTGTGCTTAGTTTTCATCACTGCAGAATTATGAAAAGAAAATAGGGTTAAATATTTGATTAATTTATGATGTAAATATATAAAATTGTTTCTTATTGCCAAATCAAACATCAAATTAATATTTCAAACATACTGGATCATTTTTGGGAATTGCTCAATAATAACACTATTTTTGATATTTATTGCTGAATTGAAAACCAATTTTTATTAGATAAATTTTTTGAAAATGATGAATGAAATGGACCCGGAAGTTGATAATCCTGAAAATTATAAATTTACGATATTTTACTTTAACCCAAAGGACAATAGAGTAATTGTTCCAAAACGAAACAGGTTCTTTGGCTGGACTTTAAACTTTGCAAGCATTTATGCATATTTAATTTTAGGGACATTTATTGCTATTATAATATTGTACAAATTTTTTCTCTAATGTTAACTCAAAAAATTGAAAGGTTTTTTCGCTAACAAGAAATATTTTGCAAAAAATTAAGTGCGTTATTTACTAAAACTTCCTTAATGTAGTCTTAACCGATTGAAGGTAACCACCCCCAAACAAATTAACATGAACCATTAATGGATATAGGTTGCAATAGCTCAAACGTTCCTCCCATCCATTTTCTAATGGGTAATATTTATTATAACTTTGGTAAAACTGCCTATCGAAGCCACCAAATAATTGCGACATGCCTAAATCCATCTCACGATGACCATAATATACAGCAGGATCAATAATTACGGGATTTCCTTTTTCACTTACCATAAAGTTCCCTCCCCACAAATCACCGTGTAATAAAGCTGGAGGTTCCTTCGGAAAAATATTATCAAGTCTGGCATAAAAACGATCGAATGCAGTTACGGATTCTTTATCAATAGCAGCATTATTTCTGGCTAACTTAACCTGCTTTTCAAGTCTTTCTTCCCTAAAAAAATCGCTCCAGTTATTATGCTTATTGTTATGCTGATAAAGCGAGCCTATGTAATTATCATGGTTGAGACCAAAGTACTCATCACTATGTATATGAAGTCCTGCTAATTGTCTTCCAAAATCATCCCAAAATGAATGGGTTTTGCTTCCACTAGCTATAAATTTCAGGATTAAAAAGGAATCATTCTCGCTTTCGCCAAAGGCTATAACTTCAGGGGTATCAATGCTTTTAGCATTACTTAGTAATTCTAATCCCAATGCTTCTTTTTCAAACATTTGTGGATAAAGTGAAGCTGAATTTTTTTTCACAAAAAAGTTGCCCTCAGTTGTATTTACTTCGTAAGTATCATTTATTGAGCCACCACCTACAGGTGAAACACCATTAACTTTAACATCAGTCCTATTAATTATTGAAAGCTTTTTTGCAATTTCAACCTTCCAACTCATAGTTGTATACTTTGTCCGTGAAATTAATAAAAAGTATTGAAAATGCTATGGACGCATTTAACCTTTAGGATAAAACAAAAGGACAAGACAATTAATTATTCAACAAACTCTGTATAAGTCCTTCTGCTTGCTCAAGATCATGAATAAGCGTTTGTGCTGATATAGTTGCTCCCGAAATTGCCTGAATATCTTTCCCATAATTTAAAGACTGTTTACCACTAAAGCCAATAAATTGTTTCAACCAGCCTTTACTCATTACCTGATGCCCGTGTGTGGCTTGATAGTTATATACTTTTACATTCAAGACGTTTCCTATTGAATCTGTAATAAAAAAATAATCAAAATATTCAAATTCAAGGGCAATATCATCGGGCATAATTGAACAACCACCAGAACGACAACTATTTACCCTACTTACGTAGACATAACCTGAAATTGAAGTATCAGATTGAATACTAAAGATTTTGGATTGCGAATAAGTATCTATTAACCCTTCAACTGGTTGTAATTGAAATCCTTGGGCTCCAATTTGCTTATTAATAGTTTTGACTATTTTATTATACGGAATTCTAATCTGATCAGCATCAGAAAAACTATTCATCAATACCCAGATAGTTGATATTGAAATTAGTATTGCTATGTTCTTATTTATTTTCAATTTTTTAAAGATTAAAACCAGATTGCAATTCCAGCATTAAACACATTTCGAAAGGTACTTTCCTGATCTGATTTTAATAACTGAATATCAGCTTTTATTGCAACTTCCGAAATAGGCTTCCAGCCTATACCTGCAGTTATTACTTGCATTTGATAAGCAGGGTTTGTGGATAATCCTGATACAACAGTGTTTTGAGTGTTAAAGGCAGAATATCTAACAAATGATATCAATTCACTTTTTATTTTTGCTAACTCTTGAAATACATTGTAACCGGCCTCAACATAATAACCATACATACTGTTTCCAACATCATTAGGAACATTGTCAGAGGCTGTAAAGTAATTGTACTGAGAAGTATTAAGGAGTTTTGTATAGTATGTTTGAGCCCTGAATTGAAAACCATTTCTCTGGTATCTGGCATCAAACCCGAACATTCTAATTTTTACTACCGAAGAGTCGGCGATTGTCATTGCATTATTATCATCTCTGTTTAATTTGTTAAACTCTGTTGATTGTGTTCCTCCTAAATAAACAGATAAACCAAGGTTCAGTCCCATTATCCCATAATATTCTATTCTACTAGCAGAAACAGGTGTTCGAATAATTGATTCTGCCCCTTTTTGTCTTCCCTTGCGTAACCCGTTTTTCCCAGAAAGCTGTGCACTGCCGTTATAACTGCTAAAACCATTCATTAAATAGGTTTGATATCGCAATGATAACTCAGGAACTGAACCCGTAATACCAACTCCTATTTCACGCCATGTTGTTGGTGATATATATTTATCAATTAATGGGCGCTCAACACCGTTAAAGGTAGTTGGTTCGTGGTATTCATTAATAATACCCATAGGAATCAACATCAAACCACCCCTTATTTGCAAGTATGTATTTACTGAATAATTAAGAAAGGCTTGTTCTACATATATTTCTTTTACATGCTCTATTTCAATTTCGGAAACAAAACTTAATTTTTCATTAAATCGATATCCAAATAAAATTACAAGACGATGTACATCTAATTTTCCATTCTGAATTTTATTGTCTCCGAAAGGTTGGTTAAAATCAATCTGACCATAACCACCAACCGTCAATTTTTTTGGACTGGATAGCATCAATGATGCAGCATTAAAATCCTGGTTATTTTCATTTTGCGAGAATAATACTGAATTACAATGTAGTAGAGTAATAATTAATAGTATATATGCAATAGCTTTCATTTTGTCTTTGATTATATTAATAATTAAGGCAAAAATATATTGCTGATGAATTGCTAACAATACCTTATTCTGGGTATATTAACCAAAAAGACATTTGGGCTAAACCATTTTTTGATTAAAACTTAGATGTTGTATTAGAGAATAATAATAAATTAATTCGACAGCCGACTAATTGTCCTCAGCATACCATTCGGCAAAAGAGGTAACAGTTTCTCTTAGTTGTAAGTACTTTAATTTAACATCTGGGGGCAGTTTTTTCATTAGTGTATTCGCAAAGTCAACTACCATCATCTCACTTGTAGGCTGATAATTAAGAAGAATTACTTTCTCAAAATTTTCACTAAGTTTTTCATTCAAATCTTCCGGCATACAACTGTTTAAAACAAGCGCGTGATCATAAACATCAATAATTGTGGTTCTTACTATTTTCTTTAGGTCGCCAAAATCCATAACCATGCCTAGCTTAGGGTTTTTTGTATCAATAATAGGTTTACCTGAAATGGTTACTAACAGCTCATACGAGTGTCCATGAATATTTCGACAAGGGCCATCGTATCCTTTAAGCGCATGTGCCATTTCAAATTTAAACTCTTTTGTAATTCTGATTGTTGGGTTCATGTTTAATCTGCTGATTTTACAAATGTAATTTTTTTAGTAATCTTATTTGAGTTATCAGTAATAGATAGAAAATAAAATCCATTACAAAGTTGTTGAATATCTATTTTCGAATAAGTAGTTGTTAAACTACCCATCAAGATTGGATTCCCAAATATCGAATAAATTGTATAGTGTAATTTTTCAGTATTTTGTGTTGAAATATTTAAACGGTTGGATGCTGGATTTGGGTAAACAGATATATCTACAATACTGTGTGAAGATACCTTACTAGGATTCCCCCAAATAACTTCGACATATTCAGGATGATCGATAAATGGATTTCGATTTTCTTGATATTGATAATAAATAACATCATTTCTATTAATTTCAAAATCATCTGGAGGATCTTGAGAGTTCCATAAGATGAGTTGTGACAACTTTCCATGTTCAGGATTTGGATAAGTAATAACAGCATCAACCACTTCAAGATCAGGTTCACTACCACCTTCATAACGAGTAGCCATATAAAATATCATACGTGCAACATCTCCTTTTACAGCATCTCTTGGTTCAAAGGAATCACCATCTTTAAAACAACCCGGAGCTTCAGGAACAGGGCTTCCGCCCATATCAAAATCAAGATTTCCTCTGGCACCGTTTACTGATACATCAGTTGGCCGAATGTGATGAGCATCAGTACCAGCAGGTGGATTATTTCCAAAATTACCATGCGATTTAGCCCAAACATGCTCTCGGTTCCAATCGTCAGGATCACCTCCAAATGTATTTTTGTCCTGTGAACGGCCGGTATAAAGTAATATTACATTGCTAGTATTGTTTGGATCCTCATCTGTATTTTTAAGTATGAAATCTCGCAAATCATTGTATGAAAATTCAACATGATTATTAATAATGCTATGTAATGCTGACTTCAATTCAGCTCCTGTTAAACCCTGAGCATCATCATAATAACCAGGTGGTATCTGCGCAAAAGCAGATTTTATTAGTATGAGAATACCTAAAAATACAACTTTGCTAAAGTACTTTCTAATTATCATACTAATAATAAATTAAAGAATAAAAAATGAGATATAAACGGCAGATATGAGCATAATTAAACCACCAATTGCATAAAGCAATGATGCAAAAGCAAGAGTAAGCTTACCAGGTTTCAAAGCAATTCCAACTATAGCAACAATTACTGTTAGAACAAATAACAATATTAATGTTGCCTGCTCATCGAAAAAAATATAGTAAAATAACAATCCTACTAAAAAAGTGTTCATACCTTGCGCTAATGATGCAAGGGCAACATGACCTATACTGTCGATAGAATATGTTCTTTCTCCTTTTCTAATATTGAAAGTTTCCATTAGCATCCTTATCCCAATAAGCAAAAATCCGATGAAAAAAATCGTACCTCTAAAATCATCCATAAGATGCATAAATGTGTCACCAAGTACTAAGCCTAACCAATATGTTACTACTTGTACCATCGACAATACGACAACAAGGATTACTGCTTTGCCCGGTTTACCTTCAACTTTAATCCCAACAGCTACTGGAAAAACTTGAATGGACAGGAAAATAATAATTAGTATGACTAATAATGATAGCATTCAAATAGATTATTAGACTGCAAAAGTAATAATCTGGTTTAGATAAATATGACCTAAGTCGTAAGTTCGCAGAAAGAAGATGAGCTTACGCTAATAGTAATACACTAATAAATGAGAACTACTATTTTCTCAAGCCATTGAGCATCAACTTCATCAAAGCTATTTGTGCTACTGCTATCAACATCCATCACTCCTATTATTTCATTGTTTTCATCTCTTACGGGAACAACAATTTCTGACAAGGATCGTGAATCGCAAGCAATATGGTTTGGGAAATCATGAACATTTGGAACAACAAAGGTTTTCTTCTTGTTAATCGCAGCCCAACAAACTCCCTTATCTGAAGCAAGGTTTATACAAGCTAAAGAACCTTGATATGGTCCAGCTTGTAATTTTCCATCCTGTAATAAATAAAAACCTGTCCAAAAGAAATATTCAATCTTATGATGAAGTATAGCGGCAATAGTTGACATATTTGATATTGGATTATTGCTACTTTTATCAATGAGATCCTTTATCTGTGAATAAAGCCTTTGGTATTTCTTTTGTTTTTTATCGGCATCCATGTTTAGTTTGTATTTAATCGTTACGCGAAATTAACTGAAAGAATAATTCAAAATTAAACTTTCTCTAGTTCTACAGTAAAATGCCTCAATATTGGAGCCTCTTTGGTTATTCGTAGCCCTGTTGTTATTTCGTTTCTTTTTTCATACACATTAATTATAGCTGCCGCTACATATTTCATATGGTCGTTGGTATAGGTTCTGCGTGGTATGGCAAGACGCATGAGTTCGAGTTCAGGATATCGATTCAATCCAGTTAAAGGATCCCTATCGGCCATAATACTTCCAATTTCAACACCACGTACGCCACCTTCTAAATATACTATACAAGCCAGAGTTTGAGCAACATACTCCTCTTTTGGGATAAATGGCAAAAACCGTTTAACATCTATAAAAATTGCATGGCCACCGAAAGGATATTGAACGGGAACTCCATTATCTTTTAATATCTGACCTAGATATGCTACTTGATTTATACGAGTTTCAAGATAATCAAATTCAGTTCCTTCATAAAGTCCCTGTGCAAGAGCGTTCATATCCCTGCCAGACATGCCACCATATGTTACATAGCCCTCAAAAAGAATATTATATACGCTTGCTTTTTCAAATACTTCTTTATTTTTAAATCCTATAAAACCTCCCATGTTAACAATGGCATCTTTTTTAGCGCTCATTGTCATACCATCGGCATAGTAAAACATTTCTTTAACAATATCACGAATACTAATATCGGAATAACCTTCTTCTCTGATTTTAATGAAATAAGCATTCTCAGCAAACCTTGCAGAGTCGAAGTATACCGGAACCTTGTATTTTTTTGCAAGCGCTGAAACAGCGTGCATATTTTTCATTGAAACCGGTTGTCCTCCAGCAGTGTTGCATGTTATCGTTAAAACTATAAGTGGAATCTTTTCCTTTGGATTACTTTTCAGTACATTTTCAAGCTTCTCAATGTCTATATTTCCTTTAAATGGATGATCAAGGGTTGTATCAAAAGCAGCATCAATTGTGCAATCCACGGCATGTGCTTTTCGATATTCAATATGTGCTTTTGTAGTATCAAAATGTGAGTTGCCAGGTACAATGTCACCTTCCTTAACCAAAGTAGAAAACAGCACATTTTCAGCAGCTCTGCCTTGATGCGTAGGAAGAAAAAAATCAAAACCTGTAATGTCTTTTATTGCATCCTTAAGTTTGTAATATGAGGATGAGCCGGAATAACTCTCATCACCAAGCAGCATTTCTGACCATTGTTTATCACTCATTGCTCCTGTTCCTGAGTCAGTTAATAGGTCGATAAATACTTGGTTGCTTTTTAGATTAAATAAATTATAATTTGCATCCGCAATCCATTTTACACGCTCTTCACGTGTGCTACGGTGGATGGGTTCCACCATTTTTATTCTATATGATTCTGCCTTAGGTAATTTCATCTTGCTAAATTTATTCTTAATTATCATTCGAAACTTAACATAATTAAATTATGAAAGTTTCATTACTTGATTTGCTATTACTATTAAAAAAAGGGGGTAGTCAATGCAAAAGATTAATTAACGCATTGAAAGGAGAAGCTAGAAAGAATCTCTTTTTTTGATATTCTTAAATAAACAAAAACGTATTATCTGTACTAAAAAGACCATCTTTTTCATTTACGCTGCAAAATTAATAAAATTTACAATATGTACTTCTTATTACATGGATAAACTAGGTCACTATGAATAAGGAATAAATATGAAAAATAGGTTTCGGTAAAATGCTTTATTTTATATATTATACCAGATTTAGATTTCCAATCTCTTCAGATACCTTGTATGGACTTACATATTTTGTAAGTTTAATTTTAACACCCTTCTCCAAACAGATGGGGCAATTCTTCATTTTAACAGGGTAGATGTAATCACAATCATGACAATGATAATAGCTAATTTGTGAAGATTTTGACTTTTTACTATAAATATAAATCAATCCTACTAATGGTGTCAAAAACAAGCTTATTAAAAACACTTTTAAACCTTCAGTTTGTTTTTCAATACCCAATACAGTTAGAATAAATGTTATGAGAAGATATACTGCTATAAACACTATTAGCATGGTAATTGCTTTTATTAGTGGAAACCACTTCGCAACTAAAATGCCACATTACTTAATTAGCTGTAAATCAATTGCTTTTAAAGATTAGCCATCTGGAGGATTAAAATTCCTCGTCGAATTTGGATACTCATTAGGCAATAATCTACGAATTTGGTGAATTTATAACAGGTTAATAAATATCAAGATTCATCTTAATTCTGGAAACTACCATATCAACTGCTACTTTATTATTCCCACCCTGGGGAATTATTACATCAGCATAAAGTTTAGTGGGCTCAATAAATTGAAGATGCATAGGCTTTACAAATTTTTCATAATGAATTAAGGCATCATTATAATTACGTCCACGTTCCTGAACATCTCTTCGTATAATCCGCATCAACCTGTCATCACTATCTGTGGCAACGAAAAGTTTAATATCTAACAAATCGCGTAATTTCTTGTTTGTAAGAATTAATATTCCCTCAATAATTACAATTTTTTTTGGAGCAACAGATATTGACTCTTTCAATCTAGCACAAGTGACGTACGAGTACATTGGTTGATTAATGGTTTTGCCTGATTTCAGCTTAGCTATATCATCTACTAGTAGGTCAAACTCAATTGAATTTGGGTGATCGAAATTAATTTTTCGCTTCTCTTCTAAGCTTAAATGACAGTTATCGAAATAATATGCATCCTGTGGTAAAAGAGCTACAGAATCTTTTGGTAAGGCCTGTATTATCTTATTTACTACAGTTGTTTTTCCAGAGCCACTTCCTCCAGCTATTCCTATAATTAACATGGGTTTTTGGTGTTCAAAGTTAGCAGAAATTAGGGGATCAAGAAATTACTGCTTAAAAATTAAGAAGGAACCAGACCTTGGCATCAAGTTACCCTTTCTTTTGTTCACAAAATTCAGTTAATACACCAAAAGTAGATTTTGGATGTAAAAATGCAATATCTAATCCCTCTGCACCCTTTCTTGGTTTTAAGTCAATCAGCCTAACACCTTTATCTTCGACTTCTTTAAGTGAGTTCTCCAAATTATCAACAGCAAAAGCTATGTGATGAATACCTTCACCTCGTTTTTCAATAAACCTTCCAATCGGTCCTTCTGAGTCAGTGGATTCCAGTAATTCAATTTTCGTTTGTCCTATTTTAAAAAATGCTGTTTTTGCTTTTTGATCAACAACTTCTTCAATAGCATAACAAACAAGCCCTAAAGTATCCTCATAATATTTGATTGCTTTTTCTAAATCTTTAACAGCTATTCCGATGTGCTCAATATATGATAGTTCCATAATGATTATCTCGTATTAAGAATTGCTACAGTTTCTGTTTACAAATTTAACATTATGAGAATAACTTTTAATATTCATAATATGCTTTGCAATTTTATTTTGATAATATTGTAGAAAATTTAAGCAGATGCGACGTGCTGTTTTATTTCTTATAATAATTGCTGGCTACTTTAATCTACTGGGGCAACGTTTTACTGATATTCAAGCAGGGCTAACTGGGGTTAGTGAAAGTGCCAGCAATTAGATAGATTTTGATCAGGACGGAGCCATTGATATTTTTGTTACAGGAGATTTCTACAATAAAGATAGACATGGAATATCTTCAAAACTTTACAAAAACTTAAGAAGAGATAGGTTTACCGAAGTATACTCGCCAGTCATTAATGTTTACAGAGACGATTTTGATTGGGCAGATTATAACAATGATGGAATAGATGATTTATTCATCATTGGTGAGACGGCTAGCGGAAATCTTATCTCTTACCTTTATAGTAATGACAGAACTAGCAACTTTAGGCGAATTCCCATTTCAATACCAGGATATAATGATGGATCAGTTGAGTGGGGCGATTATGATAGAGATGGTGATGCTGATCTATTAATTACTGGTAGAACAAAAAATGGACCTGCAAGCAATATTTATCGTAACGACCGAAATAATAAATTTGTTAAAGTTAATACCAGATTTCCCGGAATTCAACATGGTGTTGGCAAGTGGGCAGATTATGATAACGATGGTGATTTAGATGTAATTCTAAGCGGGAATAATAGCTCGGGCAAGGTACTAACAGCGTTGTTCCGAAACGATACGGGCAAATTTAATCAAGTTGATATTGGTTTTAAAGATTTAAAATTAAGTGATATCGCCTGGGCTGATTACGATAATGATGGGGATCTCGACTTTGTAATTATTGGTGAATCAGGAACTGGCAACCTTGAAAGCAGATTATATTCTAATGAAAAAGATGATGTCTTTTTAAGAGCGCCTGCCAATTTTGCCACAGCAAGATCTGGTTCAGTTGACTGGGGTGATATGGATCATGACGGTGATGTTGACTTGCTATTAACTGGGGAGAGCTCTAGTGGACCGGTGTCAAAAGTTTACCGTAACGATAGAAATGGTTTGTTTACTGATATAAAAGCTGGTGTTATCGCATTGTATATGAGTGATGCACACTGGGGTGACTATGATAATGACGGAGATCTGGATATTGTTATCTCAGGCATGTCAAATGATTACAGGTTTATATCAAGAGTCTACAGAAATGATCCAATTAAGAAAGTAGATATAGTAACTAATGATCAAAGTGATGATATTTGGAATAATTCAGTTGTGGTTTATCCAAAGCAGAAGAATATATATTACTATGTATTTGCTTCATGCTATTGTGATTTAAACGGGGATGGAAAGGATGAATATCATGTATTTTTTAGCCCAATAAAAAAACAGTATGTACAATATGAATTACAGAGAAAATTTAACAAGATAATTAGAGATATTTATCCTCAATGGGCTGATTTTGATCAGGCAAACATAATCGAAAATGGTTTTCCAACAATGCAAAAAGCAATTGAGTCAAAACAAATTGCTATAAAGGAATACCAATCCAAATATTTTAAAGCACACGATTTGCAGTGGTAATAAATAAGCATTTTGGCTCTTTAAAAATATATCACTAGTTTTTTCTGACAACACATGCTAAATCTGTACTTATCTATCTAATTGAATTGAACATTCTGAAAATAAATTCCTTCTCTTAAGAAATTTAACTTGTAAGTGGTTGATTAGTACACAAATAATATTATCCAAAGTACTTTGATTTTCAAAGTTCATTTTTTGATTAACTTTTCAAAAGCCTCTAAATGTAAAGTAAATTTCCTGAAGCCATGATGTGTGATCTTATAACTTGTTCTTGGTCTATTGTTAACAAACCGTTTTTTTAACTTTAACATATTCTCCTTTTCAAGAGCACTTAGATGACTGGAAAGATTTCCATCAGTAGCCTGAAGTGTGTCTCGTAACACTGTGAAATCTACCCAGCTACCTCTCATTAATATTGACATTATGCCTATTCTAATTCGATTATCGAAAATTTTGTTAAGATTAGCAATAATTTCTTTCATAACTACAGAGTGCTTTGCATTACAAAGTTAATAAAAATAATTTACATATATCAAATATTAATATTATAGTTTTACTTGCCGTAGCTTAACGTGCAAAATATTTATTAAGTATGAAGTCCGGAGATGGAAGCTTGAAGTTTGGTAAAGGTACTAGTAAATAGATAATCACAAATATAAAAATAGACTTAAATATTACGCTAGTAGCCGTTTTCTTTAATAAGCTTAATTATAGAATCTGTAGCTAATTCCTGATGGACGTTCCTCTGAACTACATTGCTGCCCTTATAAATATTAACCATCCCTTTTCCAGTTCCAACACAGCCGTAATGTGAATCGTCCATTTCGCCAGGACCATTAACAGCACAACCCATAACAGCGATTTTGAGTCCAGGCAAATTTGATGTTCTCTCTTTAATATTTTCAAGTTGCTTTATTACATTTATTTCCGATCTGCCACAAGTGGGGCAGGCAACATATTCGGTTTTAGATATTCGCAATCCCAATACCTGAAGTATGCTAAGGGCTAGTTTTGCAATGTTGTCATATGAAGTTGCGTCGGGGTTCTGAATCCAAATTCCATCGGTTTCCTGGTCTAGTAATACTGTCGATACCTCAACAGCTGCAGTGACAACGAGGTCATCGTATGATAATCCCTTATAACTGAACTTTTGAATTAAAAAAGTATCAAATTTAGATTCCTGCCTGTTCGGCAGACAGGCTTCACTTCGTTCAGAATGACTACTTTGCTTGGGTATTGGGTGGGTGTTTTCGTACTTATCAACTGATAAATCAGAAAATGATGAATATCCGGATGTTAAAACGACAGGAGGTTTTATACTAAATCTACTTTTAGGAAAATGAAATGTTTCTGGCTTAATTTTGTTTGTTATATCTTTTCTCTGACCGAAAATATCAACGAGCTTTTGAGCAACTGGTATTTCTTCTAATGGATCTTCAGCAAGTGAAACGCGAATTGTATCACCAATTCCATGTGCTAATAAATACCCTATGCCAGCTACTGATTTTATCCTTCCTTCCTCACCACTACCAGCCTCTGTAACTCCAAGATGAATAGGGTAACTTGATCCGATCTTTGATAATCTTTCTACTAAAAGTATGTTGACTTCAATCATAGTAATAACATTGCTTGCTTTAAGAGAAAGTACCAAGCTGTGAAAATCCAGCCTATTACATACTTGTACAAATTCCACAATAGACTCGACCATTCCTAACGCAGTATTTCCATATTTAACGAGTATTCTTTCAGATAATGAACCGTGGTTTACTCCTATTCTGATAGCTGTACCAAATTGCTTGCAGATTTTAATCAGAGGGCTTAATTGTTTCGTTATCCCTTCAAGCACATCGTTATCATCATATTCCTGATTTGCTTTACCTTCCCTTTCTTTGTCAATATAGTTTCCGGGATTAATTCGAACCTTTTCTACAAATTGAGCAGCTGTTTCTGCTACCCTTGGATTAAAATGTACATCGGCAATTAGGGGCACCTCTACTCCCGCTTTTTGAAGTTCATGCTTTATGTTTTTTAGATTTTCAGCTTCTTTACTATTTCGGGTGGTGATTCTCACAAAATCACATCCTGCTAATACCAGTTCTCTAACCTGAGCTACCGTTCTTTCAGTATCCATTGTTTTCGTAGTCGTCATCGACTGGATACGAATAGGATTTTTTCCGCCAAGGGCAGTATTACCTAATTGTACTATTGAGGAGGAGTAGTTCAAAATTAGCTAGTTTAATATAATTGTACAGAAATACCTGCGTTTACAATTCCCCTGTATCCATAACCAAATTCAACAAATCCAGCAATTGAACTCCCTATTCTAACGCCAATGGCATTAATTTGCCATGCTAAACGATTAATACTACCCGTACTACTCACTTTTTCACTACTAGCAGAGGGTGTCAGTGTTTCCTTTCCAAAACTATAGCCAACACCAAGTCCAGAGTAGAGCTGTATTTTGTTCATATTTTGATACCGATATTGCCCTTCAATGGCTATTGTCAAAAAACGTCTTTTTAGCTCACCAGCTAATTGTCCAACATTATAAATTTCCCCTATTGTTTGGTTGAAATCTACATTTATACCCCAAAGCATTAACTCATTTTTTGACACATGTCTGTATGTAAGAGAAATAATCCCAGATCCCTTATAATTATCCCTAATATATCTCTTATCAGGAAACTTATCATCCAACATTTTTGAGCTAATATCCTGAAACATGTCTGTCGCTGGTAATCCATAGCTGATCATAAGGTCATGATGTAAATAACTTCGGTCGAAACTTTGGCCATATAGGCTAATACTCATAATAAATATCAACAGAAATAGAAATGGCCTTATCATGTTTAGAATTTTCTCAAAATTAGTATAATTTTAGGTTATCAAATACATAAACACAAATGGCTATTAATAAGAAAAGATCAAAATTTTTCTATCTTTACAAGAAAATTAAAAATTTAAATATGAGCACTGAAAACACAGTAATTGAAACATTAGTAAAAGCCGGAAAACCATTAAAGGCAGGTGAAATTGCAGACATGACTGGTATTGACAAAAAAGATGTTGCCAAAGCTATCAAAACCTTAAAAACCGAAGAGAAGATATTTTCTCCAAAGTTTTGTTATTACGCACCGAAATAGGAATTTTCGCACATTAGCAAAACACAAATAAACAAACTATGATCGAAAAAATTTCTAAAAGTCAGGGTAATGTCCTTGGCTACAGAGCTACTGGTAAACTTACCAATACAGATTACAAAGAGATTCTTATCCCCGGAATAGAAGCAGTAGTTAAAGAGTACGGAAAAGTAAATTTCTTGTTTTACCTCGACGAAGAATTTAAAGGTTGGGAGCCGATTGCCATGTGGGACGATTTTAAACTTGGCCTTGGTAAGATTAAGAGTGATATAGCGAAGTTTGCCCTTGTTGGAGGACCACTTTGGGTACAGTGGGCCATGAAACTTGATAACTATATCATGCGTGGAGAAGTGAAAATATTTTCTATTGATCAACAAAAAGAGGCCTGGGACTGGCTTACGGAAAAGTAAACTTTTTCTAATTGTCTATAATTTAATCTGAAGAATTATATTATTGCTATTAAACCAATCTTTTGGTTTTTAACCTTTCTCATAACTACGGGACACTTATAGCAGTTAAACAAGTTATAATAACTAAGATCTCCTGACTGCATTATTACAATTTCGATTAAATAATTTTGTTTCTCAAAATTATAGTCTCAATAATTTAATTCACTATTTTTGACGACTGTGAGAGAGATGATAAAAATAGGAAGGCTTAGATGGCTGCATATTAACAATCCTACTGAAGAGGATTTTAATG
The DNA here is from genome assembly GCA_002686705.1 of Bacteroidota bacterium. The sequence continues at coordinate 30,111 of NYYH01000027.1, read as the reverse complement.
AATTTGAACATAAGTATCATTTTCACCAGTTGGATATTGAGGATTGTAAACAAATTAATCAAAGGCCAAAGATTGATATTTACGATGATTATTATTTTTTAATACTTCATTTCCCGGTATTCGACCGTCAAAACCTTTTTGTTAAACCCCGCGAGTTAAAAGTATTTTGGGGTGAAGATTTTCTAATTACAGTTGGCAAAACTCACTGGATTGTAGATAGCATGTTTAAAGAGGCGCAGGAGCAGGAGAGGCTGGGAACTGATTTTGAAATCGGAACATCAGATGCTTTGTTATATACCATACTCGAAAAAATAATGAATGAGTCTGTATTTATCTTACGTAAAATTGGTCTCGAACTTGAGTTAATCAACCGTGAATTATTTAGTGGAAAAGCACGCAGAATTATTGAAAGGCTTTCGGTTACCCGAAAAAATATAATTGCCATTAACACAATGTTTAAACCTCAACTTAGAGTTTTTAACAAGTTTGAGTCGGGTAAAGTAGAAGGTTTTGCTGATAACATGGAAGATTATTGGGGTAACATCCTTGACTATTATAACAAGATGTGGGATATGACCGAAGACTACGGCGAATTGATTGAGGGCTTATCAACTACTTTCGATTCAATGCAGACCAATAATACAAACGAGATAATGAAGATCCTCACTCTTATCTCATCCATAATTCTCCCTCTTACGTTTCTCACCGGCCTTTACGGTATGAATGTATTGTTACCAATGGAAAAAAATGATCTGGCTTTTTGGATTATAATAATAGTTATGTTTATTATTGGTGGTGGAATGGTAGCCTATTTCAAGAAGCGAAAATGGCTATAGAGTTGAGAGTTAATCTAATTTAATATTACCCTACTTTTTCTTAAATATATCTTCCTGTCTTTGAATTGATTCCTTGTGTATCAGATTAAGTAATGTTTTCATAAAAGAACTATTCAATCCCAAATGAGTACCAATTGACATTCTGTCTTTGATCATGCCTGCCCAACGTTTCATTTGGAGTATTGTGATATCGTTGTCCCTTTTATAATCACCAATTTCATCAATTATTTCCATTCTTTTAGCCAATATTTGCAGTAGCTCACCATCGAGTTTGTCTATCTCTGTACGTAGTTCTTCAAGTTTATGCTGGAAATCGATATCTCCCTTTTTATGTCTGATAACGAGCTTGTTAAGAAGTTTTTGAAGATCATCTGGTGTAATTTGTTGAGCCGAATCCGTTAAAGCATTTTTTGGGTCGCGATGACTTTCAATCATCAAACCATCCATTTCAAGGTCCAAACCTTTTTGGGCAATAACTTCAATAAGTTCCTGACGTCCACAGATGTGGCTTGGATCAACAATTATAGGAAGCGAAGGAACAATTCTTTTTAACTCAATTGGTATTTCCCACATAGGTGCATTTCGGAATGGTGATTTCTCGAAATAATGAAAACCTCTATGTATGGCAATTAATTTATTAATTCCTATAGCATTGAACCTTTCTATTGCACCAAGCCACAATTTAATATCAGGATTTACCGGATTTTTAACCATTATTGGTATGTTAACACCAGTTAGAGCTTCTGCAATGGCCTGTACAGAAAAAGGGTTAACAACGGTCCGTGCACCAATCCATAGTATATCAACCTCATGTTTTAAAGCTTTTTCCACATGACTTGTATCTGCAACTTCTACTGTTGTTAATAAGCCTGTTTCTTTTTTTACTCGCTTCAACCATTCTAATCCGATTTCGCCCACGCCATCAAAATCACCAGGACGTGTGCGAGGTTTCCATATCCCCGCTCTGAATATATTTACTTGTTTAATAGCGGCTAGCTGATGAGCAGTCTGTAAAATTTGTTCTTCATTTTCTGCACTACAAGGTCCTGAAATTACCAAAGGTTTACCATTAGTATCAATCCACTCGTTGAGGGGTAGTATTTTTAGTTTAGGACTCACTATACAAAAATAGTAGTTTTTTTGTTGGAAGTTGGAAGCAAGAATATTGAAATGCTATACACTACTCACTTTTCACCAGTTTCATTTCTTCAAGTAGATATCCTGCACCGGCATATTTATCAACTATGAAAAGGAAATAGCGAATATCAATGGAAATATTTCTACAAATAGTAGAATCGTACATCAAGTCACTCATAGTTCCTTCCCAGCAACGATCAAAGTTAACACCAATAAGCTGACCATCGGCATTTAATACTGGGCTGCCCGAATTACCTCCTGTTGTGTGGTTGCTGGCGGCAAAACCAACATGTAATGTGCCATCTTTATCCGCGTAAGCGCCGTAATCTCTATTATTATACAACTCACTCAGGCGGTCAGTAACAACATAATCATAAATATTCGGATCTTCCTTTTCCATTATACCTTCAAGGGTTGTATAATGTTTATAATAAACTGCATCTTTGGGGGAATAACCACTTGCATTTCCATATGATACCCGTAGCGTAAAGTTTGCATCTGGATAAAATCGCATATCAGGGTTCATCTCCATTTGGGCTTTCATATAAATACGTTGAAGGCTGTCGATGGCATTGTAATAGGTTGTCATTTTTTTACCAAACTTACTATTATAAAGTACTCCCATATCCATGCCCATAATGTATGCAGGATCTTTCAAAAGTTTTTTATACCATTTTGGCTTATAATTATCGAGAAAAGACATGAGCTTATCTTCTTTATCGAAAATTGACTTTGTAAACACATAATTAGCATAGGCTTTATAATCATCTTTATACTTAGCATCTATTGTGTTGAAAAATGAAGGTTTAAATTCTGTCGATATATTTTTATCGTACAAACGTAACATATCAATCATAACCTCCTCATCAATAGGTTTATAATAATCCTTGAAAAATCCATGAGTTGACCTTTTAAGTTTTGTGATTTCTTCCCTAATTGCATCTTCATTAATTGGATTCGCTTTACTCAGTGCAACAAGCTTTCTAAAGGAGTTAGCGAACTTTATAATTTCGATAGCCATCCCGGCTTCCATTATATAATTACTTGCAACGCTGATTGGAGTGAGCTCTTTATATACTCTTTCAAATTCGGGTAGTAAACTGGCATATTGAGTATTTCCTGAGGACACAGCCCATGATTTAAATTCATTTTCAAAATTCTGCTTGGCTTTAATACCTTTCATGCGCTTAATACCACCGCTTTCACCAATCATTTTTTTCCAGTAATTGGAAACCCGTGCATGTTTCGATGCGTATTGTAAACGAACTTTGGGATCTTTGGATGAATATTTATTGAAAATCTCTAATCTTTTTTCACGAAGTTCTATCTTCTTGGGATTTCCAATCTCTGTAATCAACTCAATTGCGTATGAAGGCATATACTCATTTGTACGCGCAGGATAACCGAAAACAAATGTGAAGTCATCTTCCTGGACACCATCCAGAGATATTGAGAAATAATATTTAGGGTGATAAGGAACATTATCTTCAGAATATTCTGCAGGATTACCATCTTTATCAACGTAAATCCTGAATAAAGAAAAATCGCCAGTATGGCGTGGCCACATCCAGTTATCAGTATCTCCACCAAATTTCCCAATGTTTGATGGTGGTGCGCCTACCAGACGAATATCTTTGAAAACTTCGGTAATCATCATATAATACTCATTGCCTTGAAAAAATGGCTTAATAGCTGCCTTATATTTTGAGTCACTTTCAAAATTTGAAGTTATTCTTTTAACGTTATTACGAATAGCATTTTGTCTTTCCTTCATTGTCATATTTTCATCAACACCTGCAAGTACGCTATCGGTAACTTCTTTCATCTCAATGAGTAATGAGGCAGTAAGACCAGGATTAGGAAGTTCCTCAGCTTTGTTCATTGCCCAAAAACCATCTGTTAAATAATCATGATCAACAGTGCTATGTTTTTGAATACGACTGTATCCACAATGATGATTAGTAAGAAGTAGTCCATCTTTCGAAATAATCTCACTCGTGCACCCTCTACCAAAAAGAAGAATAGCATCTTTAAGGCTGCTATGGTTAATTGAATAAATGTCTTCGGCAGTAATTTTCATGCCCATCTCCTGCATTTCTTTTTCATTCATTTGCTGCAGAAGCATAGGAATCCACATCCCTTCTCCACCAATTAGTGTTAGCCTTGAAAGAACAATAACAACAAAGATCAATATTGTAGATTTAATATTCATATTTATCTGTTTTACAATAAGAAGCCAAAAGTATTGAAAAAATGGAGACGGTAGCAAGAAACAAGATTCAGGATTAGTTAATTTGAAAGTTTGAGTTGATTTTGACTTTTCATAACAAAGTAGTTTGCTGATTTAAGGCTATATTTGCAGCTACGTGAAATTTCAATAAATATGACAAAGGTTCAAAAAGTATATAAACCCAAAAATCACATACGGATTGTTACTGCAGCATCATTGTTTGATGGGCATGATGCTGCTATTAATGTGATGCGTAGGATTATACAGGCTTCGGGTGCTGAAGTTATACATTTAGGTCATAATCGCTCGGTTCACGAAATTGTGAACACCGCCATACAAGAAGACGCACAGGCAATTGCCCTAACTTCTTATCAGGGTGGTCACATGGAATTTTTTAAATATATGCACGACATGCTTGCTGATAAAGGATGCGGCCATATTAAAATATTTGGTGGTGGTGGTGGAGTTATTCTTCCGGAAGAAATAAAAGAGCTGCAAGAATATGGTATTAGTCGTATATACACACCTGATGATGGCATGGAAATGGGGTTACAGGGAATGATAAATGATTTATTAGAGAAATCCGATTTTCCGACCGGCAAGAACATAGATGTAGGTGTTGACGATATATTAAATCGTGATTATGTTGCCATAGCACAATTAATTTCTGCTGCTGAAAATTACCCTAAAGAAGTTATTCCAATAATTAATAAGCTATCTGATAAAATTAAGGGGAATAAAGCACCCGTGTTGGGTATTACAGGAACAGGTGGTGCCGGTAAATCATCATTGGTTGATGAAATAGTAAGGCGTTTCTTGTCTGATTTTCCTGACAAAACCATTGCTATAATTTCAGTAGACCCTTCAAAAAGAAGATCGGGAGGAGCATTACTAGGCGACAGAATTCGCATGAATGCGATTGATAATCCTCGTGTTTACATGCGTTCATTAGCTACAAGGCAGTCGAATTTGAGTATTTCTAAATATGTAAAAGATGCAGAAACTATTGCACAGGCAGCCGGATTTGATCTGATAATTCTTGAAACATCAGGTATAGGACAGTCCGACACAGCCATTATTGATCATAGTGATGTATCATTTTATGTCATGACCCCTGAATATGGCGCTGCTAGTCANCTTGAAAAAATAGATATGCTTGATTATGCTGACATTATTGCTCTGAATAAATCGGATAAACGAGGTGCTCTGGATGCTTTACGAGATGTTAAAAAACAATATCAGCGTAATAATATGGTTTTCGAAGTTGATACTAACAAACTGCCTGTTTATGGAACTGTAGCATCTCAGTTTAACGATCCTGGTGTTAATGAATTATACACGAATCTGTTAAAAATAATCAATAAAAAAACAGGGGCCAAATTTACCACAACTAATAATAAATTATCCTATAGTCCTGACAAAATATATATCATTCCACCCAAGAGGGTTAGATATCTATCAGAAATTTCAGAGACTATCAGAAAGTACAATGGATGGGTTTATAACCAAAGCAAAGTCGCTCAAAAACTTTATTGCCTTAATCAATCTATTGATATTATAAAACAAAATGGCAAAAAGAGTGAAATTATTACTTTGAAGGAAATCTATGATAACACTCTTGCAGAACTTGATCCTACCAATAAAAAAATACTTGACAACTGGGAGGCAAAAAGAAAATCCTACGAGGGTGATTATTATACTTTTAAGGTAAGAGATAAAGAGTTTAAAATCGCAACAAAAACAGAATCACTGTCACATATAAAAATACCTAAAGTTAGTTTACCAAAATATGAAAGTTGGGGTGAAATACTTAGTTGGGTGCTGAGTGAAAACGTACCAGGAGAATTTCCATTCGCTGCTGGGGTTTTTCCTTTTAAACGTGAAGGTGAAGATCCAACTCGTATGTTTGCTGGTGAAGGTGGCCCTGAAAGAACAAATCAAAGATTTCATTATGTGTCACGTGGACTTAATGCAAAACGGCTTTCAACAGCTTTTGATTCGGTAACTCTTTACGGTGAAGATCCTGATATAAGACCAGATATCTATGGTAAAATAGGTAACTCGGGTGTAAGTATATCATGTCTTGACGATCTCAAAAAGCTTTATTCAGGGTTTAACCTTGCCAATCCCATGACTTCGGTGTCTATGACTATTAATGGCCCGGCACCTACAATGGTAGCTTATTTTATGAATGCAGCTATCGATCAACAATGTGAAATTTATATTAAAGAAAACGGTCTTGAAAAAGAGGTGCATAAAACAATTGACAGTATATACAAAAAGAAAAACACTGTAAGGCCGTCGTATCAGAGTGACATTCCTGAAGGTAACAACGGGCTTGGACTTATGCTCCTAGGAGTAACTGGTGATATGGTGTTGCCCGCTGATGTTTATGCCAAAATTAAAAAGGATACTTTATCACAAGTCAGAGGCACTATTCAGGCAGATATACTAAAAGAGGACCAGGCTCAAAATACATGTATTTTTTCAACTGACTTTTCGCTGAAGTTAATGGGTGATATCCAAGAATATTTCATCCAAAATAACGTTCAAAATTTTTATAGTGTTTCCATTTCTGGCTATCATATAGCAGAGGCAGGTGCGAATCCAATAAGTCAACTTGCCTTTACTCTTTCTAACGGATTTACTTATGTGGAATATTATCTTTCAAGAGGAATGGATATTAACAAATTTGCTCCTAATCTTAGTTTCTTTTTCTCTAATGGTGAAGATCCTGAATATGCTGTAATTGGTAGGGTAGCCCGCCTAATTTGGGCAAAAGCCATGAAGCTAAAATACGGAGCCAATGAGCGAGCACAGAAACTTAAATATCATATTCAAACATCGGGGCGCTCGCTTCATGCGCAGGAAATTGATTTTAATGATATTCGAACTACCTTACAGGCTTTGTATGCAATTTATGACAATTGTAACTCATTGCATACCAATGCGTATGACGAGGCGATCACCACCCCTACGGAAGAATCTGTAAGACGTGCTATTGCCATACAGATGATTATCAACCATGAATTAGGATTGGCAAAAAATCAAAATCCATTACAGGGATCATTTATTATAGAGGAACTTACTGAATTGGTTGAAGAAGCAATATTAAGCGAAATGGATCGCTTAACTGAGCGAGGTGGAGTACTAGGATCAATGGAAACGATGTACCAACGTGGAAAAATTCAGGAAGAAAGTCTATATTACGAAAACCTGAAACATTCGGGAGAAATGCCCATAATTGGCGTTAACACATTTTTAGGTAGTGGCGGTTCTAAAACGGTTATTCCAGGTGAAGTTATTCGTGCAACTGAAAAAGAAAAGGAATATCAGTTATATATGCTGAAGCAACTACACAATACATGGCACGATGAAGCTAAAAAAGTCCTTAATAAACTTCAGATATTTGCTATAAATAATGAAAATGTTTTTGAAGGACTCATGGAGGCTGCTAAATATTCTTCAATAGGACAAATAACTGATTCGCTGTTTGAGGTTGGAGGTCAATACAGAAGGAATATGTGATTTAAATGTAGGCATGTTGTTACCACCTTTACATAAACAGGAACGATGACAACATAATAATGCAATTATGATTACGAAAAACATACTTATAATTTATCCTGAAGCAGCGGTAACCAAGATTGCCATTTACCGTAATTCTGAACCGGTTTTTTTAAAAACGATTCGCCATTCTGATGAAGATATTAATTCGTTTGAACATTTCCTAGATCAAGTCGACTTTAGGTTAAACAGCATATTTAATGAGCTTGAAAACAATTCAATCAAGGTTAGTAATATTGAAATAGTAATGGGGCGAAGCGGCCTTATTAAGCCAGTCCAGCAGGGCGTTTATGAGATTACTCCCAGTATGACTGAAGACCTCAAGAAAGGTGTAATGGGGATACATGTTTCAAATCTGGGCGGATTACTTGCTTTTAACATGGCAAAAAAAATTGGAAAAAAAGCATATATCGTAAATCCGATTGTAGTGGATGAACTTTCGGATGTTGCAAGGATAACAGGCCATCCTCAGTTTAAGAGAAAATCGATATTTCACGCATTAAATCATAAGTTTGTTTCAACGCTCTATGCAAAATCGATTCATAAACAATATGAAGATCTGAACCTAATAGTTTGTCATATTGGCACAGGAGGGATATCTGTTGGAGCACATGAAAAAGGACGTGTTGTAGATGTTAACCAGGCTTATGATGGTGGCGGACCGTTTTCCGTTGCCCGAACAGGGACACTGCCAATGGGACAGCTTGTTGAGTTGTGCTTCAGTGGTGATGTAACTAAAGATGAGGTGATGGAAATGATTACATCAAAAGGAGGATATTATGCCTATCTTGGCACATCAAGCATATCAAAAATAAACGAACGTATCGCTAATGGAGACGAAAAAGCCTTAGCAATTTCATATGCCCTTTCTTACCAAATTTCAAAAGAAATAGCATCACACTATGCAACATTAAAAGGTGATGTTGACTGTATAATACTTACAGGAATTATCCCTGATAATGAACAATTCATTGTAAATGTTAAAGAACGTGTGCGAGGATTGGCTCCAATTGCTCTCTATCCTTCAGTTAACGACTTTGCGGCATTTGCTTCCTTTGGACTGATGGTGTTAAAAGGTGAAATAGAGGTTAAAAAATATTAGTAGATCTCAATAAATCAAATTCTGATCTTTGTTTTGATAGAAATCTGCAAATAAAATTGTTAAATTAAATCTTGAATCTTGAATACTGAACACCGAATTTTGAATGAAAGTATTGAACTATTTCGGCATTCAACATTGGATATTCATTATTCATTATTCAATAAATACTTGAAGTACATCAAGGTTCTGGGTTATTTCAATTTCTTTCTTTTTATATTATTGAATTCGACAATAGCACAAAGTCAAGTATATTTCAATACTCTTGAAGCAACACCAGATGAAGGCAACTGGATTGGCCTAAGTACTGTTGACTCAGGTTTTGCATATTCTGGCAACAATTATTCAATAACTGACTCACTCAAACCTTACGGTCTTGGTATTGAACAGTTATTCCCTAAGCCTTTACTACATTCCAATGTTTTAGTATTAATTAGTGGCTGGGTAAAAAGTAACATAAAAAACAGCCGGGCCATATTTGTAGTAACCCTTGTAAAAGATAAAAAGACATTGTTCTGGAAAGGTATTCCTCTTAATTCTGTTTTGAGTGAAGAAAATCATTGGCATTATTTTTCAGATTCAATTCTAGTACCAGCCAGTCTAACGAGCGAATCAAAATTTAAAGCATATTTATGGAATCAAGATAGGGCATCAGTTACTGGAATAGATGATCTTCGCATTGAGTTCAGGGCTATTGATAATCCTACATTTATTCCTGAATTAACCAATTATATCCCTAAAAATATAAATGACAATTCATCAAGAATACTTTTTACAAATAGTTATTATTCAATAATATATAAGCCCATTGATAAAATAATTAGCATACTAGACAATTCAAATATTGTTCTGCTAAATAACATAACCTATTATAGTGAGAGGGAGGTTAAGGGTGATAAATCTGTGACACAATTAAAATGGCGTTTTACAGGATCAAACAATACAAAAAACAGCAAGAAATTATTCTTTAAAACATCAGATCAAAATGGGAAGCTAAAACTTGTTATAAAATGTGATAATAATAGTCAGGAAATAAAGTTTGTTGTGGAAGAAAAATACAGGAAGAAACAAACAGTAAGCAGGGAATCTTTGATATTTGATTATTCACCAAATTTAGATGAAGTTTATCGTAGTAATCGTAAATTGGATACAAATAATTTTCAAAGTGAGTACTGGCTTGATAAACANGGAGTTAAGATTGGCAAAGGACAAAATTCACTTTTAACTTATCATACTCCTGATATTTCTTCTTTGCAATTAGATACCAAAAACAAACTACTTTTTGCAAATCTTGATTATGAAAAAGATCATCCCTTCTTTCGCTTTCCTTTGAATCCTGACAGTACAGACTGGAAAAAAGAAGAATCAACCAGTAGGTACAAGAAGGGTGATAAACGTGAATATCAATTTAGCATAAGTGTGGGAAATAAATCAAAAACCCTCCCTCGTTTCATGAAAAATCCTAGTGGCTATGAGGCAACATACATTTGGACCGAACATGCTGATTATAGTGATGTAAGAACAAACAGAGCAACCTATTTCGGATCTGAAAATATAAGTCACCCTAATAGTGCTGTTGGTGGTTTTGTTAGATTTAATATTCCAGTTACAAAAAGTGTTTTTTATGATAACCCCGACAGCGTTTCCAATTATGATGCTTCAGGCAGAGTTTTTCAATCACTTGAAAGTACTATATTAACCGATTCATTGTTTTCAGAATTTCTATTTCAAATCGCTGAAAAAGGAAATGAAATTTGTTTACACACTCCTGAACAATTTACCACGACTCCTCAAAGACTGGAAGAAGCTTTATTATACATGCAGGCAAACTTTAAATCACCTTCGTGGATTGATCATGGTAATAATAACGGACCACAAAATAATCGGGAAGACTTGATTTGTGATGGCACATTAGAAGATTCACCTTACTATGCCATCGATCTGTGGAATAAATATGGAGTGAAATACTTTCATAATTCATATTATGAAGAGCTTAATACCTATAAAGACTGGCAATTTGATAGCTCATTGGAAAAGCCTTTTAGTGGTTTTGGTGATTTTTTTCCAAAACCCGATTACTACCAACATCCTACCAGAACCAGGAACCTAATTCATTGGCCTACAACAAGTGCATTGTTTATAACAGAACCTTATTTATGGGATTATCTGTTTAATCTGAACAAGTTAAACGGCTTGGTAAATAATAGGGCAGTAGAAATTAATCATACTTATCCAGCATGGGTAGACCCTAAAAAAGGAATGTGGACTTATGATAAAGATTCAGTAATAGTTTCTCAACCCGGCTTCAACCTTGCACTAACTAATATGGCACTCCTGCGAGATGAAGGCAAATTAAATATATGTACAATTGACAATTTTCTGGATTATCGAACCGCAATCGACAATATTGATTACAGATTTTTACCTGATGGCAGAATCCAGCTAACCAACAATGGTAATTCTGATATTAATGAACTATCGATGGTTGCCAAAGCAAAGGCAGTAACTGTTAACAGCCTAATTCCATATCAAAAAAAGGTTGATGATGAAATTATTTTTTGGTTTGATATTGGAGCAGGAGATTCGAAGATTATAAGGGTGGTTGAGTAAGAATCGGTTAGTTTTATTCTGATAAAGATACAAACGGAACTTAAAACACTGCTTTAGCAATCTTCTGAATATTATCTGATTGTCCAAATGTGTAATAATGTAATACTGGTACGCCAAAGTCTAACAATTCTTTCGACTGTTGAATAGCCCACTCAACCCCTACTTGCCGTATTTCTTTATTATTTTTACACTTAAGTACTTCTTTTACGAGATCTACTGGTAGGTCAACGCTAAAAGATTTAGGAATATTGATTAGATTCTCCTTAATTGCAATAGGTTTAAGACCAGGGATAATTGGAACATTAATTCCTTTCTCTCTGCATAATTTTACAAAGTTGAAATACTTTTGATTATCGTAACACATCTGAGTTACTATATATGATGCACCTGCTTGAATCTTCTTCTTTAGAAAATATAAATCGCTATCCATATTTGGTGATTCACCATGTTTTTCGGGATAACCGGCAACACCAATGCAAAAGTCCATCGAGCGAGTATTTTTCAGTTTTTCATCAAGATATTTGCCATTATTTAGATTTACAATCTGTTCTATAAGATCAATAGCATGTTCATTACCATCAGGTTCTGGCATAAAAACTTTAGTGCCGGGTTGCGGATCACCTCTTACAACAAGTAAATTATTGACACCCAGAAATTGAAGGTCGATTAGTGCATTTTCAGTGTCTTCTTTGCTAAATCCACCACAAATTATATGAGGGACTACATTTATACCATATCTGTATTTAATGGCCGCCGAAATACCAACAGTTCCGGGTCTCTTACGTATGGTTTGTTTCCGCATTAATCCATTACCTGCATCTTCATAAACTACCTCCTGCTGATGATAAGTTATATTAATAAATGAGGGGTTGAATTCCAAAAGTGGATCTATAGCCTGTTGTGTAGATTCAAAATCATGCCCTTTTAAGGGTGGTAATAATTCAAATGAAAACAATGTTTGTTTTGATTCTTCTATGTGTTGTATTACTGTTTTTTCCATAAACTTCGTTTTTTTAATTCTTTCTTCGTGTTCCTTTGTGAAGCACTTTGTGTTCCTTTGTGGTTAAATCTTACCCCTAAGGGGCTTAAGGTATTCACAAAGTATCACAAAGTCAATTATTTCTATTCTAGACTACTATGCAGTTAAGTATTCATTGGTAAAAGTTTTTTTATTTGTTCAATACTCATATTCTTTCGTGCTGCATAATCCTCAATTTGATCCAGCAACAATTTTCCAACATTAAAATATTGTGAATTGGGATGTGAAAAATAGTAACCGCTAACAGATGCTGCCGGATACATAGCATAATTTTCTGTCAGACTAACGCCTGTTGCTTCTTCAGCATTAAGCAAATTAAATAATGATTTCTTTTCGGAATGTTCAGGGCAAGCTGGATATCCAGGGGCAGGCCTGATTCCCCGATACTTTTCCCTTAGTTTATCTTTAACTTCAAAATTTTCATTAGGAGCATAACCCCAATATTCTTTCCTTACTTTTTCGTGAAGCAGTTCAGTAGCAGCTTCTGCCAGTCTGTCGGCCAATACTTTTAACATGATTGCACTATAGTCATCATTTTCATCATTGAATCGTTTAAGATGTTTCTCAATTCCTAGTCCAGCGGTTACCACAAACCCTCCTATATAATCCTCTTTATTACTAGATTGTGACGCAATAAAATCACTTAAACACAAATTTGGAATATTATCAGATTTTTTCTCCTGATTTCTCAAAAAATGAAAAACGCTTTGTTCATTTTGATCAGAATCTAAAACAATTACATCATCACCCGTTGAATAAGCGGGAAATATCCCAAACACTGCCTTAGCCAGGAGCCATTTGTCTTTGATAATTAGGTCTAACATATTTTGTGCATCATCAAATAGTTCTTGAGCTTTTTCACCTTTTACAGGATCCTTTAAGATAGCAGGATATTTTCCATTTAGTTTCCATGCATGGAAAAAGAAAGTCCAGTCTATATACTTTCTAACCTCTTTCAAATCTATATTATCCAGTACTTTAGTGCCAGTTATTGCTGGAACTATAACTTCGTGATTTTCCCAATCAGGAGTGAATCCATTTTGGCGCGCATTTTCAAGGCTGATATATTCCTTATCAATAATCTTTTTTGCATGCTTGTCACGTAACAAGTTGTATTCATTTTCTGTTTCATTTAAAAAGGAATCCCTTCCGATTGTGGAAAGTAATTTACCGGCAACTCCAATCACTTTTGAAGCATCGCGTACATGAATTATTGGGTGAGAATAATGTGGAGATATTTTAACGGCAGTATGTATTGCAGAAGTAGTTGCTCCACCTATTAGCAAAGGTATGTTCATTTTCTTTCTTGTAAGCTCTGAAGCAACATGTACCATTTCTTCTAATGATGGAGTAATTAAGCCACTAAGCCCAAGCAAATCAGCATTTTCCTTCTCGACGATATCTAATATTTTTTCTGCTGGAACCATTACACCTAGGTCAATTACTTCATAATTGTTGCAGGATAGCACAACTCCAACAATATTTTTACCAATATCGTGAACATCGCCCTTTACAGTAGCCAGAACTATTTTACCGTTACTAACCAGTTTGCCGTCATTTTCAAGTTCAATAAAAGGTAATAAATAAGCAACAGCTTGCTTCATAACACGTGCACTTTTCACTACTTGTGGTAAAAACATTTTGCCTGAGCCAAAAAGATCACCCACGGTGTTCATACCATTCATTAAAGGAATTTCGATAACATCTATCGCGCTTGACATATGTTTACGAGCTTCCTCAACATCCTCCTCAATAAATTCAGTAATACCTTTAATTAACGCATGTTCAATGCGTTTATTAACAGATAATTCACGCCATTCTTGAGACTTAATATTTTTAGTTTTTCCATCATCAACTATCTTCTCTGCGAATGTGAGCAGTCTCTCAGTAGAATCTTTTCTCCTGTTCAACACAACATCTGTAACAAGAGTACGAAGATCATCGGGGATCTCATCATAAATCTGAAGCATCCCAGGGTTGACAATCCCCATATCCATTCCAGCTTCTATTGCATGAAAAAGGAAAACCGAATGAATTGCTTCACGTACAGCATTATTGCCCCTAAAAGAAAACGAAAGATTACTTACTCCGCCACTTACTTTTGCATATGGAAGATTATCTTTTATCCATCTAACTGCATTTATATAATCAACAGCATAATTAGCATGCTCAGAAATACCTGTTCCAATTGCAAGAATATTAGGATCGAAAATAATGTCTTCTGGAGGGAATCCATTATTTATTAACAGATTGTATGCTCGCTGGCAGATGGATATCTTCCTTTCCAAATCAGCTGCCTGGCCATCTTCATCAAAGGCCATTACTATAACAGCTGCGCCATAGTTTTTTATTAATTTAGCATGATGTAGAAACTCTTCTTCCCCATTTTTTAAACTAATAGAGTTCACAATTCCTTTTCCCTGAATACATTTTAATCCGGCCTCAATAACTTCCCACTTAGATGAATCGATCATAATTGGCAATCTGGACACATCTGGATCAGATGCCAGATTATTTAAAAATGTAACTATCTCTTTCTCTGCATCCAGCATACCATCATCCATGTTAACATCAAGAACCTGGGCTCCACCTTCTACCTGATGTCGAGCGACAGTTAGAGCTTCTTCGTACTTCTTTTCGCGTATTAGTCTGGCAAATTTTCTTGATCCACTTACATTAGTCCTTTCTCCAATGTTTACAAAATTATTCTGGCGAGCTATCTTAAGAGGTTCTAGTCCGCTAACTTCAGTAAAGTTTTCTTTTTCAGGTATATTTCTTCGGTTGTACTTTTCTGCAATATCAGCAATTACCCTAATATGATCAGGTGTAGTTCCACAACAACCACCAACAATATTCACAAAGTTGTTTTCAATAAAATCTTTGATATGAACACCCATTTGTTCCGGGGTTTCATCGTACTCACCAAACTGATTGGGCATACCAGCATTTGGATGAACACTAACGTTGAAAGGTGCAATTTTCGATAATTCAGCAAGGTGAGGACGTATTTGCTCGGCACCAAGTGAACAGTTCAGCCCAACACTAAGCATATCAATATGTGAAACTGAATTAAAAAACGCATCAATAGTTTGCCCTGACAACGTACGTCCACTGGCATCTGCCACGGTACCCGACACCATAACTGGTATTTGTTTACCCGTTTCTTCCATTAGCTTGTTTATGCCGAACAAAGCTGCTTTAGCATTAAGTGTATCAAAGATCGTTTCAACCAAAAGTATATCTATACCTCCGTCAATCAGGGCTGATGCTTGTTCATAATAATTATCTCTAAGCTCATCAAATGTAACATTTCGAAAACCAGGGTCATCAACTTTAGGGGACATGGACGCAGTTTTATTTGTTGGGCCCATGGCTCCGGCCACATATCTTGGTTTACCTGGAGTAAGGTTTGTAAACTTATCAGCAGCTTGTTTGGCTATTTTAGCCGACTTGAAGTTAATATCATAAACCAATTCCTCCAAACCGTAATCGCCTTGCGATATTCGAGTTCCATTAAAAGTATTTGTTCCGATAATATCTGCACCAGCACTTAAAAATTCCTCATGAATATCAGTAATAATTTTAGGTTGGGTAAGATTTAATAGTTCGTTATTACCTTTTTGGAGGGAATGAATATTTTTAAATTTCTCTCCACGATAATCCTCTTCAACTAATCCAAATCGCTGGATCATAGTACCCATTGCACCATCCAGCACAAGAATTCTTTGCTTTAGTTCTTTTTCTATTTCAGACTTCATAATTATGTAGCATTAATTGTACATGTTGAATGTCAAAAAAAAATACAGGTATTTAAAATAATGAATCTAATTGACATTGCACTTTAATTTATCATTTCCCCCGCTATAGCGGAAGTTAGGTATTGGCACCTTTTCCACCTCATGCGGAAGGTTGCCAGGGTTTCATAGAGCCTAATCTCTCCACCCTTCTTTATAAATCAAGAAGCCTCAGGTATGCTTTAACAATGCAGTTATAACAGTGAGAGGAACTGAATTACTTGGCAAATATAGAATAAAATTGTATATTTGACATGTACAGCCTTCTCAATTTTATTCAAAATCTCATTTATTATGAAAAAATTAGTATTTGTAATTTCGTTTGCAGCAATTATTTCAGCCAGTATTTTCGTTTCACAATCGTGTAAAAAGTATAATTCGAATCCTCCGGTTGCAGTTCATGATTTAACTTTTAAATTACCAGGTCTCGAGTACAAGCATAACACTTATTATAGTATTGAGGATAATGCGGGTCATATTGATTTTGTATTTAATAAAGAAATTGATGTTAATTCCGTTGCTGGAAACATTACATTCTCTGATATGTCAGGAGTACTTAATGATTCTATTTTTATTGAAGTGGCGGGACAAAAAATGTACGTTCGGTTTGATTCTGATTTTCATCTAAATTCTGGATGGAGGTATTTGCTTAAGATATCTCAAGGGTTTAAATCAACACAGGATGATGATTTTCCGAAAGATACTATTATTGAATTCAGGACAAAATCAAAACATCTATCTGATTTGATTTTAGAAGGGAAAACTACATCGCAACGAAAATTAATAGCATGTATAAGCGACTTGCATATGGGTCAGCAAAAAGCTATTGACAGCGGTTATTGTTGGTTTAGTGATAATAAAGTGGCGATGGAACAGTTTCTGGATATGATTATCGAAAAACCTTTGTTTAAGGAGCTTGTAATTATGGGTGATCTATTTGATGAATGGATTATTCCATATTCAATTTCGCCTTTTGATTCAGCATATGGAGTTACAAATACACGTGAATATTTTGAGTCGATTGCTAATGCTGAAGACAATACTTTAATTATTGATAAGCTGAAAACAATTGCTTTAAATCCTGACATACTATTAGCATATATACCGGGAAATCATGATATGCAACTAACTGAAGAAATATTTACATCAATTATACCAGGAAGCCAGTAGAAGGGTGATGTTGTTGGACTTGGTAAATATTCCCCAACAGATGAGATAATACTAGAGCATGGCCATAGGTATGATTTTATGAATTGCCCGGAACCTTTCGTTAATGACGGTCATATTCTTCCTCCTGGTTTTTTTATCAGCCGCCTATATGCACAAGGTTATATGACACAGGGACCACCTAATAAAAGTAGTTCACAAACAAAAACAAGTATAGAATTTGATCTAGCCTGGGATATTGCACTATATGAATTAGATAACAAATATTTTTCGATGAAAACTGATTTAAGTGCAGACATCATCCTTATGGGTGGCATTGATAATTATACAGAAACTTTTTCATATAACGGCGTAAAAAAAATGTTTGGTAAAAACATTGAGGATAGTTGGGATAGCACACAAGTACAAAATCAAGTACCAGTGAATTTGTCTGTTTCTGAGGCTCTTGAAGCATCAATTAGTTTACATGACCTTTATACTGTTGCGGCGAAAGAGTATATGGAAGAAAGTAGCCCTATCCAGTATAAAATAGTAGCTTTTGGACATACCCATCAAGCAACCCTCGAAGTTTATCCTAAAGGATCCAATTTTAATTCGATTTATGGAAACTCAGGTACATGGATTAATGATGCCTGTACTGGCGCTTATCCATCAAGAACATTTTTGATAATATATCCCGGAGATTGGTCAACTTCTGAACTCGATATTGTTACCTACTACCAATTCAATTTTAATAGTACACAAGGTAAATATGTACCCATACGAATTAAGGAGGAGAATATACTTAATTAGTAGTAGTTGGTTCAATCATTGTTATTTGGATATTGAAAAATTGACCTTATAGAGATTCAAAATTCCTGATAAATTTCAGGTGAGCTAATGATTTTATTGCACCCCCCGAATATGGCATTATATTTGCAAATTCAGCATCTAGATATAAACAAATGAATCTCAAATGAGCATATTTAAAGATATAACAACCTATTTGTTATTAATTACTACTATTCTTATCATCAGTAGTTTTCAAATAACAACTGACGATGAAAGTCATTATGAGAAATGGCGAAAAGTAGATTCTCTTACTAAAAGTGGGCAACCCAAATCGGCTATAAAGATTATTGACCACATATATAAAACTTCTAAAGAGAATGATAATACACCTCAGATAATTAAATCTTTAATTTACCGCATAAGCCTACAAAGCAGCTATGAAGAAGACCATTTGCTAAAATCGATCGCTGTTTTTGAAAATGAACTTTCAAATGCAGCGGTTCCTGAAAAACAGATTTTGCAATCGCTGATCGCCGAACTTTATTTCGCCTATTACAACGCAAACAGATGGAAAATAAATAAACGTCAAGCTTTATCAGAGGACGATAATGAGGATATAAACACCTGGGACGCAATTAGGATAAATAAAATAATTAAAAAATATTATAAAGCATCTCTTGAAGATGAAACCGTTCTTGCAGAAATTGATCTTGATAAATACGAAATTATACTTCTGCAGGGAGATTCTTCAAATTTCACTTTGTGGCCTTCACTATTTGACATGCTTGCCAACCGAGCATTACAGTACTTTATATCTACTGATGCAGAGTTTACACAGATTGTCTCCACATTCAAAACAAGTTATAATGGTTATTTTCAACTTTCGGCAGAATTTGTCTCTCTGTATATAAACCCTAATGAATCATCACAAACAGAAGTATTAATTCTATTTCAAAGATTATTAGCCTTACAGATAAAGCAAAACAATACTGAAGCACTAGTTGATCTTGATTTAAAACGACTTAAATACGTGTATGAGAACTCTCTACAGGACGAAAATAGTGAGGCTACTTATCTGAGGTCATTGACGTTGCTAGCAGATAAATATATTAAACACTCCGTATATGCTTCGATCGCGTTTCAACTTGCAAATCAATACTTTATCACAGGCAAAAGTTATGTTCCAGGGTTTAATGAAAATAACAGATATGATTTGGTAAAAGCTGACAGCATTTGTAAGGTTGCGATCAGCGAATTTCCTAACGTAAACGGATCAAACAATTGCCGCAACTTGGTTGAAATAATTAACCAGATTAGCTTTGGATTTGATATACCTGTCGCAGAAATGCCAGATAAACCAATATTGTCACTAGTTCAGTTTAAAAATATTAACAAGCTTTATTTTAAAATTGTAATAGGTGATCCGAAAGCAGATGCAAATAAGAACAATCGAAAAAAGCAGATTCTTAAGGAATTAGAACAGAAGGCGTTAATGTCATGGGAACAAAAGCTTCCAATAACTAAGGATCACAGGATGCATAGAGTTGAGGTTCAAATTCCAGAACTTACGCCCGGATACTACGTAATATTTGCGTCTAACGACTCGTTATTTCGCACGACTGAAAATATAAAGTTTAAACCTATTTGGATAACCAACATAAGTTATATAACAAGTGCTAATAAATCAGGTGGTTATACCGATATGTATACTTTGAATCGTGAAACGGGTATTAGTATAGGAAAAGTGAACATCACTATTTATAAGCGTCAATATGATAATCGTAGTAGAACCTATGCAGTTAAAGAAGCAAGTAAACTTACTTCCGATAAAAATGGCTATGCAAAAATTGAGTCAATTACAGGAAACAATTTCGGAACATATTTGTTTATGTTTGAAAAAGACGGGAATCAACTTTTCTCTGAAAACTACATCAATTTTTATCGGCCAAAAGAAAATTCAAAGCCTAAAATTAAGACTTATTTGTTTACCGACAGGGCTGTTTACCGTCCGGGGCAAACGATTTATTTTAAAGGAATTGTAATAGAAGAATTAGGGAACGATGTAAAACTTTTAACAGATTATACTACCGATCTAAAGTTTATTAATGCAAGTAGAAAAAATATACAAACTACTAGTTTTACCACTAACAATAATGGTTCGTTTAACGGAGAATTTATCATACCTACAGGTGGGCTTAATGGTCAAATGACAATTAAAAGTAAAACAGGAAGGGTTTCATTTATTGTTGAAAATTATAAACTGCCAACTTTTGAAGTGAATTTTGACAGCATTGTAAGTCAAATTAAGCTAAACGAAACAATTACAATAACAGGTAAAGCGATGAGTTATTCCGGTAGTTCAGTTGATGGGGCAGCTGTACGTTATAGAGTTACGCGTAAAGCCGTTTTCCCCAGACCATATTTCAGGGATAAGCATTTATACCCAATTAATTTAGGCCGGGAAGTTGAAATTACGCATGGCGATCTTATAACTTCCTCAAATGGTACTTTTGAACTACAATTTGATGCTATTCCAGATTATCGTATCCCAAGAAAAGCAGAACCTGTTTTTACATATAAAATTAACGTTGAGGTAACCGATATTACAAACGAAGTCCAAACTGCACAAACAACTGTTAATATTGGTCAAAAAGCAGTAGTACTTACATTTGATCTTCCTGAAGTTGTTGATCGAGATAATATTCAGAATCCTGGAATAGAAGCTGCAAATTTAAATGGATCATTAATTTCATTTGATGTATCACTCTCCCTCTATAAACTTACTCCTCCTTCACGATTATTGAATAAAAGACAATGGGCACATCCAGATTTTTATATAATTCCTGAAACAGAATTTAAGAAGAACTTCCCACATGCTATCTATAAAAATGAAGATGATCGTAGTATGTGGAAGAAAGAGAAAATATCCCATCAACAAATTACTATAAAAGGAAAGTCACAGTTTCCCGAAAACTACCTAAACGAATTAGCACCAGGAGAATATATGATTGTTGCAAGTGGTGAAGACAATGATGGTGAAACGGTTGAGAATACTCATTTCTTTACTTTGTTTTCTTCTTTAGGAAAAAAGCTACCTGGAAATATGATTTATTGGTCAGCCCTTTCATCAAAAGAAGCAGAACCAGGAGAAACTATAAAGCTCGTTGTTGGTTCTGCAGCTCGAAAATCACGAATTTTATATGAAATTGTTAACGACAACAATATTGTTGAAAGAAAATGGATTAATTTAAATAGGGGTCAGAAAACAATTAGTATTCCGGTTACTGAAGCATATCGGGGAAATTTTTCTGTTAATCTAACTATGGTACGATTCAACAGTTTATATTCTAACAATCTCAAGGTTATCGTACCTTATTCGAATAAAAAACTGGATATAAAACTTAGCACGTTCCGCAATCATCTAATCCCGGGAATTAATGAAGAATGGAGTGTTACAATCAGTGGCAATAAAGGACAAAAGTTTGCTGCTGAATTGTTAGCAGGGATGTATGATGCATCACTAGATATTTTTAGGCCAAATAGCTGGCAAATGAAACTATATTATGATAAAAGGCAGTCATCAAAATGGGAATCAAATCAGTTTGTCAGTTCGTTATCGTCAACATTAGTTGCTAAAAAGCTAAAATATTTTAAAGTTCATCGCATTGAATATCCAGCAGTTAATTGGTTTGGCTATCAATTTATAGGAAACAGGTATGGTATACAAAGCACAATGGATGGTGTTTTTCTAGAGACCTCGGCAGTTCGTAAGTCGGTTAATCAGGATACTTTTGGTGAGGTTGATGGAGTAAAAATAGAAAAGGATAACGAGTCTATTGCAGAAGAAGAAAATGAAGAACAAGTAATCATTCCTTTACGAAAAAATTTTAGCGAAACTGCATTCTTTTATGCAAACTTAAAAACTGATAGTTTGGGAAATGCAGTGTTTAAATTCACCACACCCGATGCACTTACTGAATGGAAGGTAATGATGCTAGCCTACACTAATGATCTTAAGGTAGGGACGCTTGAAAGAAAAATAAAATCGCAAAAAGAGTTGATGATAATTCCAAATGTTCCAAGGTTTGTAAGGCAAGGAGACACATTAATATTCTCTGCCAAGGTAATTAACTTTACTGAAAATGAAATATTGGCTAAGACTAATATTGAATTTTTTGATGCCATTACCATGGAACCATTGTCTATATTCATAGCGAATAATCACAAAACAATTTCGCAAAACATTGATCCAAAACAAAGTATTTCAGTTAGCTGGGGTATTAGCATTCCTGAAAATATTAATATGTTAGGTTTCAGGATAACGGCTTCAACCGGAACTTTCATAGATGGAGAAGAAAGAATGTTTCCGGTGCTCACAAACAGGATGTTGGTCACTAATACAATGCCGATGAATGTTAGCGCTTTAAGCACAGCTAATTTCAGTTTCAAGGGTCTGTCCGAATTTAACAAAAAGGAATCGTCAATAAGGAACTATAGGTACACTCTTGAATTTACTTCAAACCCGGCATGGTATGCTATTCAAGCATTGCCTTATTTAAGTTCTCCTGGCAGTAAGAACAACATGTCTCTTTTTAATAATTATTTTGCAAATGCGTTATCATCGTACATTGTAAATAGTAATCCAAAAATAAAGGCTGTTTTTGAAAGTTGGAAATATAAAACTCCGGATGCATTTCTGTCAAATCTTGAAAAAAATCAGGATCTCAAAAATATAATTATTACTTCAACACCTTGGGTTCTTGATGCCGAAGATGAAACAGAACAAAAACGCAGAATAAGTATACTATTTGATGTTAATCGTATGGCTAACGAAAAAGAAAACCTAACCAGAAAGTTGTTGGAAGCTCAGTTATCAAGTGGTGCCTGGCCATGGTTTAAAGGAATGCGTGAGGATCGGCATACAACGCAAACAATTGTACTTGGAATGGCAAAGCTGAACCACAAAGGTGTAATAGATCTGGATAGTGATAAGAAACGCTTTCACATGGTTAAGAAAGCTGTTTCATGGTTAGATGCTAAAATTGCTAATGATTATGTAACCCTTAAAAAGAAAAGTGGTAAATCATTAAATAACTATCAAATAAGAAGTTCACAAACTCAATATTTGTATATCAGGGCCTTACTTGTAGATATAATGCCCATACCTGAAAAATCAAAAGAAGCTTTTCAATATTATATTGATCAGACAAAAAAATACTGGCTAAAACAATCTAATTATTTACAAGGAATGATGGCTATAACCCTCAATAAATTTGGCTATCGTAATGATTCGGAAGCAATTATTAGGTCGTTAAAAGAAAGATCTCTATACAATAAAGAAATGGGTATGTACTGGCGTCAAAAAGCAGGATGGAACTGGTATCAAGCACCTATAGAAACACAAACAATGATGATTGAAACGTTTTCGGAATTAGAAAACAATCCTACAATAATTGAACAGTTAAAAATATGGTTACTAAAACAAAAGCAAACCCAACATTGGAATACTTCATCAGCAACAGCTGAAGCTGTTTACACCTTGTTGATGTTTGGAAATAATGCTCTTGATAATAACAATCTTGTTGATATCACCGTAGGCAACCAGATTATTGATATTAATGGCAATAGTGACATCACAGCAGAATCTGGTACTGGTTATTTCAGTACGTCCTGGTCGGGAAGTGAGATTACCCCTGAGCTTTCGCAAATATCAATAACTAACCCTAACAATCATATCGCCTGGGGGGCAGCTTACTGGCAATATTTTGAAGATCTGGATAAAATAAAGACTAATATTTCACCCCTGTCAATTAACAAAAAGTTGTTCATTGAAAAGCTTACTCCATCAGGACCTATACTCATACCTGTTGACACAAATCTGGAGTTAAATCCAGGAGATAAAATAATTTCACACTTAATTATCAGTACCGACAGAAATATGGAATATATTCATCTGAATGATATGAGGGCTACTGCTTTCGAGCCAGTATCACCTTTGTCAGGGTATACATATAATGGTGGACTATGGTATTACAAGAATATCACGGATGTTAGCACCGACTTTTTTATACGCTATTTAAATAAAGGAACCTATGTACTTGAATATCCGTTATATGTTACGCAAATTGGTGATTTTACAGTTGGTATTGCTACCATACAAAGCATGTATGCTCCTGAATTTTCAGCACATTCATCAGGGCTAAGGGTAAAAGTATCAGAGCAATAATGATGTTGATAATTTTCAGCGTATGCTGAAGAGGCTACTTATTAATTAAAATTCCTAATTTCATCTACAGCCCTTAAAAAAGTAGTATCAATATTATGATAAATAGGGTAAAAACCTTTTTCGTTAAGTACATTCCTACCTACAAATGCCTTAAATAGGGTTTCTATTTTTTCTTTTGATATATCTATTTTATTATCTGTCAGTTTTATCCCTTTTCCATCTGCGTAAGCAATAAGCTCATTAAAGGTTCTGTTGTCCATATTAAACTCACGGTTGAAGGCATCAAAGTCTTTATATTTATTTAAGTTGGCTCTGTGCCTGTCCGTATAATCAAAAGCAAATTGGAAAATTAAACCTTTGTTGGCAAGTATATTATAGGATGTATGTATTGTGTCAGTTACGATAGGAACAAAAATGTCTGGCATTATACCGCCACCGCCATAAACAGTTTTTCCGGCAGGAGTTGTAAATTGTAGAGAATCATCAAAATGAATACTATCCTGACTTTGCAGTTCCCCATTTAGATAACGCTGAATATGATCTTCATAATAGCCCTCTTTATTACCATTTTCATAAGGTTTTTGAATGCAACGTCCTGTAGGTGTATAATATCTCGACACAGTAAGCCTAACGGCAGAACCATCTGGAAGATTAATTTGCTCCTGAACCAATCCTTTACCAAAAGAGCGTCGTCCAATTATTAAACCTTTATCGTTATCCTGTAATGCACCAGCAACGATTTCACTTGCTGATGCCGAATTTTCATCGATAAGAACTGCTACATCAGTTTGTTCAAAATCACCAACTTCAGTAGCAAAAGCGTGTTGTCTCTGACGGTTATTGCCTTCAGTATATACTATTAGTTGACCATCAATGATAAATTCATCACTAATATCGATGGCCGCCTGTAGAAAGCCTCCCGGATTACTCCTCAAGTCAAGGATTAATTTGGTCATTCCCTGTTCCTTAAGTTGTCCAGCAGCTTCTTTAAATTCATCATAAGTTGTTGCAGAGAACTTATTCAGCTTTATGTAACCAATGCTATCATCAACCATATATGCAATATCAATGCTATAAGTAGGTATCACATCACGTGTTATCGTAAAATCAATTAATTTTGGTACACCCCGGCGGTAATTACTAACTGTTACTTTCGTCCCCTTTTTTCCCTTGAGTTTTTTTATAGCACCATTATTAGTAATCCCAATACCTGCAACAAGTGTATCATCAATATTTACAATTCTGTCGCCTGCCATAAGGCCAACTTTTTCAGATGGTCCTCCAGGGATTGGATTAATAACCGTTATTGTATCTTTTTCGATCCGAAACGAAATTCCAATTCCTTCGAAACTGCCCATTAAAGGATCGTTTACATGGTGAAATTCTTCATTAGTTATATACATTGAATGTGGATCCAGTTTCTTAAGCATACCTCTAATCGCATCCGTTTCAAGACCGTTTAATGCAACTGAATCAACATAATCTTGTACAATATAATCGAGAACATCATCAAGCTTGTTGTACGAATTATGACCAATTGGTAGAATAGTGTTACTTACGTTTTGATTTCCAACCATTAGCGAGCCAAGCCACATACCAGCGATAAGGACAATTGAAAATGCAAAAGGAAGGTATATCTGAATTTTATTATTTTTTTTACTCATTAAATATTTTTTTGCAAAATTATAAAATTGAAATTAACAAGAATATCTATTGTTCAATTACTCCTATTTGAGTTGTTGTACAACCTTTATACCATAATGGTGAATTGAACATTTAAACTCCATATATCTCTAATTATGAATGTCTCAGCAATCTCAATTCTCTATTTCACAATTTTTCAATAAACATTACGAACCATAAAAGTGTACGAACTTAGACACTTTGTGTTTGAGTGCGAACATTTTTTTGAACTCACAATACAAATTAAGACGATAAGTTGCTGATCCTCTTTTAATTATAAATTGCGGTATACTATTGGTGTTTTATAGGTTGAAACATTTCTAAATTTTACTGCCATGAAATCAAGAATCGCAACCTTTTTGATAGCAGTGAGCATGTTCCTTACCGGAACAGCTTTTGCTGCTAACCCAGTAACAAAAACTAATAATGCTTCGAAAGAGGTGTCTACATTATTAAAGCAAGAACTTAAATACCCTAAATTCGCTAAGGATAGTAAGTTTGAGTGCTGTGTACTGGTTAGATTAACAATTAATAAAGATGGTACATTTAAAGTTGATTGTATTAATTGTACGAGCCCAATAATGAAGGCACATGTTACCAAAGCTATTGAAAAGATAAGCCGCAAAGAACTTGCAAGGTACGCAGGTATGCAAATTTGCTACAAGATTAACTATAAGCTGATCTAGAAGTTAGTAGTTTTTCGTTTACATAGTGCCAAAGAATTATTACCTGACTCATCGGAAGTAGGTTTAACTTCATTTGATAGATTCAGTTCTAATTTAATCCTTGGATTGCTATAAAATTCCGCAATCTCATTCCAATAACTATTAATATTTTACTTTAGAAACTAATATATATTTGCACGGACAATTTATATCTATTATCTAATTGTAAAATACTTATAAATGCTAAAAAAAATACCGCATACTTACGTTATTATTTTCAGTATAATAGTTCTGGCTGCAATACTTACTTGGTTTATCCCAGGGGGAGAATACAGCAGGAAAACTATTAATGTAAACGGTATTGAAAGAACTGTTATTGAGAAAGGTTCATTTCATTATGTAGATAGTCAGCCACAAACATGGCAAATTTTTGAAGCTTTCTTTCAGGGATTTGTTAACCAATCTGGTATCATCGTTTTTATACTAATGATCGGTGGCGCTTTTTGGATTGTAAATAGTTCGAAAGCCATTGATATTGGAATATTCTCATTTCTACAATTCACTAAAAAACTAGAAAAGAATAAACTGCTTGCCAGGATAGGAGTGAATAATATAATTCTAACCTTGATAATGCTGGTTTTTAGTGTTTTTGGTGCCGTTTTTGGAATGAGTGAAGAAACAATTGCCTTCATTATAATACTTGTACCATTGTCCATTTCAATGGGTTACGATTCAATTATTGGTGTAAGCATGAGTTTTGTAGCTGCAGGCTTGGGTTTTGCAGGGGCAGTACTTAATCCTTTTACTATAGGTATTGCACAAGGCATTTCAGATTTACCATTGTTTTCAGGTTTTGGGTATCGATTATTTTGCTGGTTTGTGATTAATCTTGTAGGCATTACATGGATATTACGCTACGCATCCAAAATTCAAAAAAACCCAAAACGATCACCTGTTTATGAAACCGATTCTTATTGGCGTAACCGCAATACAAGCAAAATTGAGGAAATTGATTATGATACTCCACGTATTGCCTGGTTTGTATTTCTATTTATTTCCTTTGGACTGGTAATATTTTCATGGATATACCCGCTAACAGAAATGAAGATCGGGAATTCAACAAATATAATTTCAGCCGTTCCTGTATCAACAGTTCTTTTTATAATTATTGGTATTATAAGCCTTCGGAAATCAATACATTTTTTTATACTCAACTTATTACTTTTCACAATAGTATTTCTGGTTGTAGGAGTAATGGGATATGCATGGTATATTGAAGAAATTGCCAGCTTATTTCTCGCCTTGGGTTTATTTTCCGGAATTGCTTTTAATTACAGTGCCAATGATATAACAAAACAATTTCTTGAGGGAGCAAAAGATATAATGTCGGCAGCTTTGATTGTAGGCCTTGCCGGTGGTATACTTGTAGTTCTTGAAGATGGAAAAATTATTGATACAATATTATATAGGGTCTCAACTTCAATGGAAGGCATGGGTAAGTTGGGAACTGTTAGCGTGATGTATGTAATTCAGAATATGATAAACATTATAATACCATCTGGCTCTGCAAAAGCGGCACTAACAATGCCTGTAATGGCTCCATTTTCCGATTTGGTAAATTTATCACGTCAAGCAACGATAATGGCATTTCAGTTTGGCGATGGTTTTACAAATATGATAACGCCAACATCAGGCGTATTGATTGGAGTACTCGGAGTAGCAAAAATTCCGTACGATAGTTGGGTAAAATGGATTGCTCCATTTATGCTTGTTCTTATTATCCTTGGGTGGTTATTGCTTATACCAACAGTTACAATGCAGCTTGATGGGTTTTGAAGATGAATAGCATTTTCTCTCATAACCAATTACTTACAAATCATCCACCAAAGCAAATATCAAGTCCTCTTGCTTTTACTATTAATTTATGATTTTTAGGAACTAATCTAAGCTTACTTCCAACATCGCTAAGTTTAATGTCTTTGATTTTTTCACCTTTCTTAATAACCATCCTACCATAATTCTCATTAGCAATTAAATCAACAGTATATGCTCCAAATCGGGTTGCCAGAATTCGATCCATCGGTGATGGACTACCTCCGCGTTGAATATAACCTAGTATTGTTTTACGGGTTTCCATACCAGTTCCAGCTTCAATTCGTTCGGCAATGTATGAAGCCGCCGATTGATCTTTACTCGGTTTTTTGATGCCTTCAGCAACAACAACAATTGAATATGGCTTTTTCTTTCTGGCACGTTTAAGAAGATAGTTATTTACAACTTCCATACTATAATTAAGCTCGGGAATTAAAATAACGTCACCCCCCCCTGCTAATCCTGAATACAATGCCAACCATCCGGCTCGATGTCCCATAATTTCAATTACCATAATGCGCTTATGTGAGTTTGCAGTTGAATGTAACCTATCTATGGCATCTGTGCATATACCCAAAGCAGAATCAAATCCAAATGTTTGATCTGTTCCCCACACATCATTATCTATTGTCTTGGGTATCCCAATTATATTAAGTCCTTCTTCAACAAGAAGGGCGGCAGTTTTTTGTGTACCGTTTCCGCCAATACACACCAAACAATCAAGTCCAAGTTCGTTATAGGTTTCCTTTATACGGTTTGGTTTGTCAATATTATGACGCTTAGATTTCTTAAAAGGCTTTTCACGTGAAGTGCCAAGTATAGTTCCCCCTTCGGTAAGTAAACCTGACAACATATTCTCCTCAAGTGGGAAATATTCCTTGTCGAGCAAACCTAAAAATCCAGAGGATATGCCTATAACTTCCATACCATATTTAACAATTGCTGTTTTTCCAACTCCGCGAATCGCGGCATTTAAGCCAGGGCAATCACCGCCTGCTGTAAGTATGGCTATTTTTTTATGTTTACTCATTCCCTATACTTCATAGATTAAACCATCAATTTCTCACCTTCAGTTTTTGCGATTACCACTGCACCACAACTATCACTCCATACATTGGTGGCTGTGCGAAACATATCCAATATCCTGTCAACAGCAATTATTAATCCTACTCCTTCTAGTGGTAGCCCGATAGCAGTTAATATTACAGTCATCATAACTAGCCCTGCCATTGGTATAGCAGCTGCACCAATTGAAGCCAATAAAGCCGTTAGCACAATAATTAATTGTTGTAAAAATGTGAGGTCAATACCATATGCTTGTGCGATAAATATGGCAGCAATACATTCGTAGAGTGCGGTTCCGTCCATATTTACAGTTGCTCCGAGTGGTAGAGTAAAACTACTGATCTTATTTG
>NYYH01000026.1 GCA_002686705.1 Bacteroidota bacterium | reverse complement strand
ACAATATCAAAAAAAACAATTAGTTTTGTATTAACACTCTCTTAATTTTTGACCCTAAAAGTTCAAGTTTGTTTGAAGACATACAGTCCTGGCAATGCTTCAAAGAAGAAAAAGTGCGGTTCAGAGCTTCATACAAGTACATTAGGACCTTGATATAACAAACCACTAAGATCCGTAATCTAAAAAGATTTTCGAAATTCAGTAGAAATTGTTAACTTTGTCCGAAACTGAATTGAACGAAATAAAACAAAGATTGATTAATTATTAATCACTCATTGGGTCAAGTACAAATCGCACTAATAATGAAGCTAATTGTAAATTTAATTGTTAGTGTTTTATTAATGCAGGTAGAAGCAAAATAATTATAGTCAGATAGAAAAAATGATAATTGATACAAGTTTTAATTTTTATTCTGATGCAAGAGGCGGAGATCCCGACAGCACCAGCCCAACCCTACGAAAATATCATAAAATATTGTGGAGTAAATCTTTACCAAATGGCAAATTTTTCGAGTTAACTGATAATAAAAAAGGGGCTTATCTGTATCATAATTCAGAATTGGGAGAATTCTTTCTGGGAAGTGATGCCATAACCCACTCGTATAAAAATCAGAAAAGAAAATTTTGGCTTACAAAACAAATCCCAAACGAAGTAGATGAGCTTTTTGACACGGGGAGTACCATCGGAGCTATTGCTCTTTTCCCAAATAAAAAAATTGACAACAAGTTTACAATCAATCAGGCACGAGGTGTGAATAGTCATATTGATGACAGATTTGATTTAACATTAGAATGCATTCGTTTGTTTTACTTGGGACAAAGAAGTCCACTTTATGACACCTTCTTGAGATATAAAAACTTCTTCGAATTGTTTGATAATTTTATCGGCTATATTCATTTCTTTTTATTGGAGGATTTGATTGATAAAAACCAAGAAGTTAGATTCTATTTGCCATTTGATGACTTCAAAACTCGCCCAACATTTTCCACTATTGACGAATATTTGTTGTATAAAAATAAAGTGGTAAATTTCATTAGATCAAGAAATAATAGGATAGAAAACTATATGCGTCAACAAAAGAATGAATGAACCTATTTTGCAAGAAATGGAAACTTTTGGTTTCGCATTTAAAAAGGAAACAATTGTATTATAGGTATTGAATTACACGCAGAGCCTAAATAAAAAATACACTTATGCCAATCATCAACGTAGTACACGACCCTACTGATCCCAGAGAACATGTGGAAACTTGGAGCCGATGGCTTGCACTAGCTGCTTTTGTCCTCCTGATAACCTTATTAAATATGGATGCAACTGTGGTAAACCTTACCATCGATCCAATTCAGAAAGAGATGAAATCTGGCCTGAAGATATTACAATGGATTATCAGTATCTATGGAATTGCCTGGTCGGTTTTTGTAATCCCTTCAGGGAAGTTTGCCAACAACTTTGGGAAGAAGAAAATGCTGATTATCGGCATATCAATCTTTATTTTATCATCGTTACTTTGTGCAATTTCCAAGGAAGTTTGGTTACTGATCCTCGGCAGGTTTATTCAGGGTATTGGTGCAGCTATCTGTATCCCACCCATTTATGGATTGGTTTTTGATAAATTTCCTGCCGGGAAACGGGGTTTTCCAATAGGACTGCTTGGAACAGGAACAGGTGTTGGATTAGCTATCGGACCAACCATAGGGGGTTTCATAATGGAACGGTTCTCATGGCCTTGGATATATTATTTAAATATACCTGCGGGAATCGTTATTCTGCTTATTGTTCTGTTTACAATTCGAAAGGAGTCGCAACAATTAAGCAAATCACTGGATCTGCTCTCTAGTCTATACGTGGGATTATTTGTACTACCTCTCAGCTATGGCATTAACAATATCTCCTCATGGGGTATACTCAGCTATCAAACATTGATTGTGGTTGTGATGGTTGTCACCAGCCTGATCCTGCTTCATCTTCATTCTAAAAAAGCTACTGATCCCTTGATCCCAAAAGGAACATTTTCTAATAAATTGTACATCTCCACATTGATCGGGTTTATGTTTCTCTCTTTCATCATGGGAACCGTATTGGTACTTGTAGGGCTCTACATGGGGAATATACTTGGTTTTACTACTTTTCATAATGCGATGATCTTTATCGGCTTTGCTGCTGCATTTTCAATCGTATCACCAATTGGCGGGAAGCTCTCCGAAAAGATGGATGCCCGAATACCTGCCTGTATCGGACTAGGGATAAGCATCGTTGGTATCATTCTGGCTTTGTTCTACGGACTTCATACTACTACCTCATACTTGGTAATCAGTCTGACACTAATGGGCTTCATAGGTCTCTCTATTGCACCGTATAACGCAACTATGTTAAAGGCAGTGAACAGACTAACAGTGGATACACTCTCCGGTCTCTATAATATGTGTGGTTGCATGGGATTCTCTGTCGGAGTAGTGATCAGCACAAATGTACTGTCTCAGGTTTCTAAAGCTCATTTGAAAGATATGTTGCACAAAGCAAATATTGTCATTTCGGAAGAAGCACAATCTAAGTTCGAAGCCATGATTACATCAGCTGACCAAAATTACCAAGAGTTAGCTGATATGACACACCTGTCGAAAGAGAAGATCCTGTACTTTTTGAACGAATCATTTTTAAGCGGTTTCCATGCTTCTATGTATACAATTATTGGTGCAGGAATTGTAGCTATTATACTAACCCTGTTATGGATGAAAGTTCCTGCTTCACAACCCAAATGATGATATTCCAGGATTTCCTTTGGCTATTCAAATAATTACAGGGACGGAACAATTGTATTCTCAGAACAAACTCGCCAAATAATTATAGTGATTATCCTCAAAAATCTTCTTGCAATTAAAACCTGCCTCTTCAGCATATAGACTCAGGTTGTCAAAATCAACATACAGCCAGCTAAAAGGTTCTCCTTTTGTTCCCATATATTCAATAATGTATTCAACTTCACCATAATAATCTTCGTTTAGATTGATGACATAAGAGCCGTCATCTTCTTTATATAAGTACATTAAATCGGATGAATCCAAAATTATTTGTCCACTTGGCTTAAGTAGTTTTTTTGCAAATCTTAGAAAAGCAGACAACCCATAGAAGTTTTGAGTAAACCCTATTCCGTTCATCAGCATAAGTAATGTATCAAACTTATTGCCTTTGTAATCAAAAACATCAGAATGAATAACATCTTTAACACCTCTCTTTTTCATAATATCAACAAACCCAGATCTTATATCTAAAGCAGTTACATCAAAATCTTTATCCTGAAGATATAAAGAATGACTACCAGATCCTGCTCCAATATCTAATATCTTTCCTGAACACAATCCTAAGGCTATCTTTTCCAATTCTGGCATCTCCTCATACTTCCTAAAAAAATATGAAACCGGAATAATCTCATCATCGCCCTTATTACAATGAACAATAATATTAGCCTTGTCGTTGCCGGCTACATAGTCGTTAAATGCTTTTTCGAAAGGATCGTGCATGGGTTTTTCAATGAGATTATTTTTACTTTCAAAGGGTGACAAAACTTACCGTGTCTTTTTCTTTCGGTATAATTTTTGCTTCTCTTCCCATCACTAAAGCCCTGTTATCATTCATGTGGCCTGCCGGAAAACCAAAATAAACAGGATAGTTATATTTATCAACAGTCTCCCGGATAATTTCCTCTGCTGTTTTTCCGAATGGAATAGTATTGTCATTCATATCAGTCATACCTCCAATAAGTAAACCAGCAAGATTTGATAATACTCCTGCTCTTTTTAATCCCATCATCATTCTATCTATGTGATATAGATATTCGTCAAGATCTTCTAAAAATAATATCTTACCCTCCGTATCTGGAAAAGAATTACTACCTAATAAACTATATAGCACTGAAAGATTTCCACCAGTTAATATACCTTCTGCAATTCCGGTTTTGTTTATTGGATGTGATTTAAACTCATATTGTAGCAGTCGCCCATAAAGAAAATCAAACAAAGATTCTAAAGCAAGTTTTGTGTTTTCTTGAAAATTCACTGGCATTGAGGCATGCAGAGTTTGGATATCATAATTTCGTAATACATGACTGTGAAAAACTGTTGCATCACTGTATCCAATCAACCATTTCGGATTAGAAATGAATCGGCTGAAGTCCAATGTATCTATAATTCTCACACTCCCATAACCTCCTCGTGCAAAAATAATAGCCTTAATTTCTTTATTATCTAGCATTTGCTGCAATTCATTTGCTCTTATTTTATCGCTTCCAGCGAATTGATTATCTTCAGAAAAGATATTGGATGAATAAACAACATCAAAGCCATTACTTCTAATAATTTCAAGAGAAGGTTCCAATTCTGCTTTACCAATTTTACGTGCCGATGCAACAATACCTATTTTATCACCTTTTTTAAGAAACGGTGGACTTATCATTTTGAACATATTGGTTAACTTTGCCGAAATTACAGAATTTTACTCTAAATATTTATTGATACTGAATATTGAGAAAATTTTAAATAATGAAAGAATTTAAGAGATATACAATTACTTCGGCACTTCCTTACGCTAACGGACCAATTCACATAGGCCACCTTGCAGGAGTTTATATTCCAGCCGATATTTACGCTCGTTATCTTCGTCTAAATGATAAGGATGTACTTTTTATTGGTGGATCAGACGAGCATGGGGTACCAATAACCATAAGGGCCATACAGCTTGAAGTGGCACCTCAGGATATTGTAGATAAATATCACGGAATTATAAAAAAATCGTTTGAGGATTTTGGGATTTCGTTTGATGTTTATTCGCGTACATCTGACCAAATACACCATCAAACTGCATCAGATTTTTTTACAGAACTTTATCAAAACGATAAGTTCATTGAAAAAACAAACAAGCAGTATTATGACGAAGAAAACCAACAGTTTTTAGCTGATAGATATATCACAGGTACTTGTCCTCACTGCGGTTTTGAAAAAGCTTATGGAGATCAATGCGAGAATTGTGGAACTTCACTCAGCCCACTTGAGTTAAAAAATCCAAAATCAGCCTTAAGTGGGAATGTACCAATTTTGAAAGAAACAAAGCACTGGTATTTACCTTTAGATCAATACGAAGAGTGGCTTGACGAATGGATTATTAAGGGACATAAAGATGACTGGAAACCAAATGTTTACGGTCAAGTGAAATCATGGGTTGATCAGGGACTTAAACCTCGTGCCGTAACCCGTGATTTGGATTGGGGAGTTAAAGTACCGATCAAAGATGCTCAAGGAAAGGTACTGTATGTTTGGTTTGATGCACCCATTGGATATATTTCAGCTGCAAAAGAGTGGTCAGAAAAAACAGGAAATGACTGGAAACCATATTGGAAAGATAAGGATACAAAATTACTTCATTTCATCGGTAAGGATAATATAGTTTTTCATTGTATTATTTTTCCCGCTATGCTTAAGGCTGAGGGTAGTTTTATACTTCCTGAGAATGTACCTGCTAACGAATTTCTTAACCTGGAAAATGACAAAATATCTACTTCCAGAAACTGGGCTGTTTGGTTGCATGAATATCTTGAGGAGTTTCCAGGGAAACAAGATGTACTGCGTTATGTACTAACCGCTAATGCACCTGAAACAAAAGACAATGATTTTACGTGGAAAGATTTCCAAGCAAGAAACAACAATGAATTGCTGGCTATTTTTGGAAATTTTGTAAACAGGACACTTGTACTAACACAAAAATATTTTGACGGCATAGTTCCTGAAATTTCTTCATTTGACAAAGAATTTTCCTCAACATTAGAAGAATTTGCAAAATATCCTGATATTATTTCAAGTAGCATTGAAAGATATCGATTCAGGGAGGCTCTTAGTGAATTGATGAACCTTGCAAGATTAGGCAACAAGTATCTAACAGATATGGAACCCTGGAAAATTTTCAAGACAGATATTGAAAAAGTACAACAAATAATTAATGTTTCGTTACAGATTGTTGCAAGTCTTTCGATCCTATCAGAACCTTTCCTGCCTTTTTCCTCGACTAAGTTGCAAAAGATGATCAACCTCAAAGGATTGAAATGGAAAGATGCTGGAAAACCTTACCTTCTAAAAGCCGGCCATGAAATTAACAAACCTGAGCTTCTATTTGAGAGGATTGAGGATACTGTTATTGAAACACAAATAAAAAAGCTGATGGACACAAAAGAAGAAAATAAAGAATCTACTCCCGCTAAACTATCAAAATCAACTATTGAATATGATGATTTTATGAAGATGGATATAAGGACAGGTACAATACTAGATGCTATTAAAGTACCAAAAACAAATAAGCTTCTTCAGCTTACCATTGATACAGGTATTGACAAACGTGTTGTTGTATCTGGTATTGCAGAGTATTATAAACCTGAAGATATTATCGGTAAAAAAGTGAGTGTTCTGGTTAATCTGGCACCTCTCAAACTACGCGGAATCGAGTCACAGGGCATGATCCTAATGGCAGAAGACAACGATGGGAAACTGTGTTTTGTGTCTCCTACTGAGGACTTTAACAATGGCAGTGAAATAAAATAATCAGTAAATTTTAGAGTAAACTAAAGTTATCCCAATATAAAGTTTGACTAATAGTATACAAAGTTTTATATTTGTTTGATCACTAACGTGTTGCTTGTTTTTGATTTTGCCAACTAGGACATAATTACAAACTGATAACACCAAAAACCCAGTAATATGACTAATTCAGGTATTCAATCACATTCTAACTCTTCTGCATTGACTTTGGCAGCATATCTTATAATTATTGGTATAGCAATGTATGCTTCGTCAATTATCACACCTATATTATTAGCACTTTTTATCACAATTGTATGTGCTCAACCGATAAGATGGTTAGAAAAAAGGAGAGTGCCCAATGGTATAGCTGTATTAATTATATTGCTTGTTATACTTCTTTTCTTTTTTGGTATGGCAGAGCTAATTGGCCGATCTGTGTCACAATTCTCTAAAGATGTTCCGCTATATGAAGCTCGGTTAAGTGAATTAACCACTGGTCTGTTTAACACATTACACAGTATGGGTTTTGAAATTTCGATTGATAAAATGGAAAATATGATAAACCCAAGTAAGATAATGAACTTCACTGCAGGTTTTCTTAGTGCGCTTGGCAGTATAATGGGCAATATGATCCTGATACTCTTTATTATTATATTTATGTTACTTGAGCTTAATAGTTTCTCAGTAAAAGTAAACGCAATTATAAAAACCTCAGTTGGTTCGGTAAGTTATTTTAAAAGGATTGACAAAAGTATCCGTCAATATTTGGGCCTAATGACTATTATGAGTCTGTTAACTGGTGTATTAGTTTGGATTGCTCTGACTATTATAGGAGTTAAATATGCCATATTGTGGGCGTTATTAGCTTTTGTTTTAAATTTTATTCCAAATATCGGATCGATTATAGCAAGTATTCCTGCAATAATATTTGCTCTTATCCAGATAGGAGGAGGAGCAGCATTATGGACACTTGGTTCTTATGTTGCTATAAATATGACAATTGGTAGCATAATCCAACCACAGATTATGGGCAAAGGATTAGGTCTTTCAACACTGGTAGTTTTTATCTCCTTGATTTTTTGGGGTTTTGTATTTGGTACTATAGGGATGTTTCTGTCAGTGCCATTGACTATGGTTGTAAAGATCATACTTGAACAAAAGGAATCGACTAAATGGATTGCAATTATGCTTGGAACCGAAAAAGAAGCTCAGGTTATTGTTGAGCATAATAAATCACAACTTGATAATAGCTAATGAAGTTTGACATCAGAAGGCGAAATTTGGAAGGATATATCTTCTGTCTCCCGGCTTCCGACTTCACTCTCACCTAAAACTTCTCATCATATTTCGTCCAAAGGAAATCACCTAACTTAATAGCTTCTTTCATTACTTTTTCTCCTTGTTCATTTGAATAGGAATTCAGAAATTCGATGGCGTCTTTCTTATTTTGATGATATAGTTCCAGAGCTTCCTGATCAACTGCTTTTTGAGATTTAATAAGGTTTAGTTGCATTGGTACCCAAACGGAATCAACGTCATAACGCATATCACCCCAACGTTGTGATGCAAGAGTTCCAAGTCTGTTAAAAATCCACCATGCTGAATTTAAAGTATAACCGTTAACACGACCTGGCGTTTTATATGGTTGAGGCAAATCGCTTACACAGCCGTAGATAGGAACATAAATAGACGTTGCAACATTATCCATAGCTAACCATTCAACACCTCCTATTTCATCAGGTAACCAATTCCTTAACTGAATAATTGTTGCATACATTGTATACCACCTAGCTATGGTACGCTCGCCTAAAGGACCCCATCCACCGTTAATCTTATGTAGTTTATTAGCATCATAAGGCATGTGTGGACTTGCAAGTGGTGAAATAACCGTTTTGCCATCTTTGTCAGTAACTGTAAGTGATTTAGTCATATCGAAAGGCGTGCCTTCATAATAATCTTTAAATACATTAATAATATCTTCCAGCGTAACTAATGAATCTGGTTGTACCGAAAATGGATAATTCTCATCGTTAGGATTAAGTTTAAGTGAAGGTGCAAGAAGGTTGAACACTCTCCACTCACGCCTACGAGAGGCAAATGATGTCCGGCTATTCGGGGCATAGGCATAACAAAAGCGGAACTCTTCCTCATCAGGATTCCACCATCCATTTTGTTTGGCAACATCAAAGACATTATCGGATGCCATGAAATGATCTTTATCTTTAAGGTCAATCTCTTTGATTGTACTTGCATTGGCATTCACTGATATGTGATTATCAGGTACTCTTTGTGCAACCCAAACAGCTCCAATTTTTCCTTTTCCTGGTCCAACTATCTCCAGGTGCCAGACTTCATTTTTATCAGCAATAGTTAATACTTCACCGTAATCGTTCCAGCCATATTTCGCTAACAAAATACCTGCTGTTTTTATTGCTCCCCGTGCAGTTGATTCGCGCTCCAACATAAGCTGGCAAATCCTCTGACAATCAATAATGCCTTCATCACTTTGGAGTTCTTTCCGTCCACCAAATGTTGACTCTCCAATCCCTAGTTGTTTATCATTTAGGCTAGGATAAGCTGTATTGATATATCCAAAGGTTTGCTTTACCTGTGGGATACTACCTATTTCCAAATGCCCGTATGCTGGCATAGCAAGCGAGTCATTTTTTACGCGCTTATACATAGGAATTTCTTTTCCCTTATTATGCTTTTGGGCAGGAACAATATCAATCCATGAACGTGTACGATGACTATCATCTGTATGGGATGTATAAACCGATCCGTCAGCACTGGCTTCTTTTCCCACTGTTATTGTTGTGCAACCTTCAGGATAACCGCCTTTCCAGTCGCTTTTGTCAGCTGTTTGTGATATTACTGTAGTTGATAGTAATAAACCGATTATCACAACTATCATTGATTTTACAATATTTTTCATTTAAGTATGTATTTATAATTATTCTTTCATCCATTCAAAAACTTGATAATGATCGCCATTCATGCCAAGTTTGGTATACACTTTACGTGCACCTGAGTTTTTCATATCTACGTAAAGCCTTATACCTGCAACTTCATTACTTTCAACAACCTGTTTACGTATGTACTCATACATTTGCTTGAAAATGCCAAGTCCTCTTTTTTCTGGAATAACATATACTGATTGTAACCAATATACCCAGCTATTCCTCCAGTCACTCCATTCCTGAGTTATAAGCATAGATGCAACGATTTCATCCTTTTCAGTAGCAACATAATATTTCCCCTTCTGAGGATCTCTAAAAACTGAGAAAACGCCATCAGCTACAGTAGTTCTTTCAAGATCCAGATCCTCAGTTTCTTTCGCCATTTCGATTTGGAATTCTGCAATTACAGGAGCATCATGTTCATTGGATAACCGTGTATGAATCATCTTTTTCTTACTTTTGCCACAAAAATATAAATATTCTGTTTAACAAATGAGCGACCGTATAAATCACGAATGTGGCATTGCCTTAATAAGATTACGAAAGCCTCTTGAATATTATATATCTAAGTATGGAACTTCTGTTTACGGGTTACAGAAACTCCATCTCCTAATGCAAAAACAACACAACAGAGGGCAGGACGGTGCTGGAATAGCTGAAGTAAAACTCGACCTCGAACCAGGTAAAAAATATATTAGTCGCTTAAGATCGAATTCTACAACTCCTATTAAAGACATATTTAATGATGCTTACGATGCTATTCAAAATGTAGCAAAAGGAGATAAACAACGACTTGATGATGTAAATTGGTTAAAATTAAATGCTGAATTTACTGGAGAATTATTTTTAGGCCATTTGCGATATGGTACATTTGGCGAAAACAATATCTCAACCCTTCATCCATTTGTGAGATCAAATAACTGGAAAACGAGAAACCTTGTATTGGCAGGTAATTTTAATATGACAAATACTGCTGAGTTATTTGATGAGCTTGTTAAATTGGGGCAATATCCTGTTGAAACATCTGATACTATTACCGTACTGGAAAAAATTGGACATTTCCTAGATGAGGAAAATCAAAAGTTATACAAGCAGTTTAAAAAAAGTGGTTTTAAGAAAAAGGAGATTACAAACCAAATTATTGATTCTATTGATATTCTAAATATATTAAACGAATCTGCAAAAAGATGGGATGGGGGTTATGTGATTGGAGGCTTAGTAGGCCATGGAGATGCTTTTATAATGCGTGATCCAAATGGAATACGACCTGCATTTTACTATATTGACGATGAAGTTATTGTTGCAGCTTCAGAACGACCTGTTATTCAAACAGCATTTAATCTGAGTGAAGAAGAAGTAAAGGAACTTAAACCTGGTCATGCGTTAATAATAAAAAAAGATGCCAGTGTTAAAATAAGCAGATTTGTCGATAAAAAACCTGTTAAGTCATGTTCGTTTGAAAGAATTTATTTTTCCAGAGGTACTGATAAGGATATTTATCAGGAACGCAAAAGCTTAGGAAAGCTGTTAACTCCAGCAATCCTTGAAGAAATTGATTACGATCTTAAGAATACGGTATTCTCATTTATTCCAAATACAGCCTCAGTCGCTTTTCAGGGTATGATGGATCAGATTCATGAGTTTTCTACAGATAGGATAAAAGAGAAAATTCTTAATAGTAAAGATCCCCTGTCGCGTGATAGACTTGATGTTATTTTCAGCAATACTCCGCGAGTTGAATCAATAGCTGTTAAGGATGCAAAACTTCGTACTTTTATAACACAGGATACTCAACGTGATGATCTGGTTGGCCATGTGTATGACATTACTTATGGTATTGTGAAAAAAGATGTTGATTCTCTTGTTGTTCTGGATGACTCAATTGTCAGAGGCACAACATTGAAAAATAGTATTATTCAAATATTAGACAGGCTTCATCCCAAGAGGATAATTATTGCTTCTTCTGCTCCTCAAATCAGATATCCTGATTGTTACGGAATTGATATGGCCAAGCTTAGCGACTTTGTTGCTTTTAATGCTACCATTGCTCTTATCAAAGAGACAAAACAGGATCATATAATAAACGATGTTTACAATAAATCGAAAGCTCAACAAAATTTGCCTAAAGAAGACATAGTGAATTTTGTAAAAGAAATATATAAACCTTTTACAGCCCAGCAAATCTCAGATAAAGTTGCCGAGATTGTTAAAGTAAAAGGCGTTAAAGCTGATCTTAAAGTAATATATCAAAGTATTGAAGACCTGCATAAGGCAATACCTAATCATACGGGAGATTGGTACTTTACAGGCAATTATCCAACACCTGGTGGTAACAAAGTAGTTAACCAGTCTTTCATTAATTATATTGAAGGTGTGAATATTAGGGCTTATTAATAATTATTTATTACCCTTTAATTTTATTCCTCGATCTCTATATAATATTACAGTGTGTTAAAGGCAGATTGTATTTTGCTTGCTAATTCACTAAACTCGTCATGTTTGAAACTAAGTTTAGGTTGTTTGAAATCCATGTCATAAAGAGAGTTAATAGGAATAAGATGAACATGAGCATGAGGAACTTCTAATCCGATAACAGTAATCCCAATCCTTTTACACTCAACTACTTGTTCAATAGCTTTGCCCACTTTTTTTGCAAAAGTAAAAAGTCCCCCTAATTCAGCATCTTCAATGTCTAAGATGTAGTCAGTTTCTAGTTTTGGTATAACAAGAGTATGACCTTCTGCTAAGGGATTAATATCTAAAAAAGCATAATACTTGTCAGTTTCTGCTATACAATAAGAGGGTATTTCTCCGCTGACAATTTTAGTAAAAATTGAGGCCATCGAGTAATATTTATCTTATAATTTCAATAATTTCGAAATTTAGTTTGCCAGCAGGAACACTAATTTCAGCTGTATTGCCAACTTCCTTTCCTAGCAAACCCTTTGCAATAGGAGATTCCACTGATATCTTACCTTGTTTAAGGTCTGCTTCTTCCTCAGGTACCAGTGTGTATTTCATCGTAGAATTATTTTTAATATTTCTGATAGTCACGGTTGATAATAAATAAACTTTACTATCATCCATTTTTGATTCGTCAATAACTCTTCCATTACGAACACGCTCCTGAAGTTTGGATATTTTTAGTTCGAGCATACCTTGTGCTTCTTTTGCAGCATCATATTCAGCATTCTCCGATAGGTCTCCCTTATCTCTAGCTTCACTGATCTGCTGCGAAATCTTAGGCCTTTCAACATTAGAGAGGTATTCAATCTCCTCACGAAGCTTTTTAAGCCCTTCCTCTGTAAAATATTTTGTCTCTGACATGGATTAACCTCTTTCTAGATATGATAAATAAG
This sequence comes from Bacteroidota bacterium, assembly GCA_002686705.1. Next base: position 27,936 of record NYYH01000026.1, on the reverse strand, counting down.
ATAAAAAGACCCTTAATCAAAATTAAGGGTCTTTAGTACGCTGCAAAGATAAAAAAGATTTTTCTTGCAGTATGAATTCTTAGAAATTAAATATTATGCCTATTGTATGATTACCACTGAAACTTTGTGACTCACGGAAAGAATAATCAATTCCAATATAGCTTCCCTTTTCTTTTTTAAGAGGAACTTGAACGCTGAGCCCAGCACTTAAACCGTTGTTAATATTTATATTTTCAGAAGATGTAATATTATCGAACATCCCTTTCTCGTATGTGTAACCGCTACGTAACATTACGTAATCCTTCAAGCTTATCTCCAGTCCCAAGGAAAACTGATCCTGACTAAATGAATTTGATGTAAAATTACCAGCCAGCGTAAGTCTGTAATCTTTTGGGAAAAGAAAATCATATGCAGCACCAATATTTAGCTGTGCTGGAATTTCGAAGGCCATAGATCTTTGATCAACAGTAAATGATGTCTCCTGACCTGTTATTATAGTACGTAATGATAGCCCATCGCCACTATATTTCATTTTAGGGCCTACATTCTTTAAGGCAATACCAAACGACATTTGCTCCTTATCTCCAGTAACATATTGAATACCTGCATCTATGGCTACTCCAACTGCAGATACATCGGAGATAGATTCAGAAATAATCTTAAGTACAATACCGGCGTAAATACTATTTGAAAAAGCTTTCGCATACGCCAGACTAATGTTCATTAAACTCGGGCTATACGTACCCTGGGATTCATCCGGATTATCAACTGTTCGTATGTCTATATCTCCAAATGTCATTGACATAACAGACAAACTAAGTGCACCTACTTCACCAACGCGTTGTGAAAGGCCGAAGGACATAATATTAGTTCCAGTACCTTTTAACCATTGGGTGTTTGCAAAGATTAGTTGGGTTTTCGGTGTAAAAGCAGTACCTGCTACGTTACCCCAAATCGCCTCTAAACCTCTAACCCTTGACATGTTAGCACTTGCCCAGCCGCTACTTCTAGCCCACGGATTTATTAATAGCTCGGTGGCTCCAGCCTGGCCAGACCTGTCTCTGTTCCCAGCGAAAGTTGATTCTGCTACAGGAAATATTAATACTAAGATTAAAATTACGATCAGATTTCTATAAAGAGTTTTCATATTCAACTTGATTAAATTCTTGTTCAGGCTTTAAATATTTATTAGAAAGTGTTTAAGTCAGGGACTCTAGTTACACAGAACCATTTAACGACACGATTACCTTCATCTGATTTAATATGAAAATAATACACTCCTCCTGCAATCGGTACAGAAGCAAAGTTTTTAAGATCCCATTCAATTGTAGTCAGCGGTGTATCTTTAATGAATTGCTTTATTTTACTTCCACTAACGTTATAAATTGTAATTGTACACTTTTCAGGAAGATTTATTATTTTTATTCTGTTATCTAAAGCGTTATGCTCGTAATCAGAATAGGCATAGTAGGGATTCGGCACAACTGCAATAACATCTAAATCGATTTGCTCTTTTTCCGTTACATCAAACTCCGTTTCTAGGCCAGCCATTGTAAATTCATACATTGGATAAAAATTGTTTATATCCATGTTAGGATAAATTGTATCTAACGGAACGGCAGAATAGCCTTGTTGATATGGCTTACTCAATCTGATACGAATCTTAGCTTCGTTCGATAACCACTCTTCTCCTACAACTCCCATTGGAATTCCGGTATACATATTCAATCCGTAGAAACTACTTTCTGCAAATACTGATAGAAAAGTTGAAATTGAATCTAGAATCTGTGACGAAGTACGCCCTGCATCATAAGCAGGCATCTCAAATTTATATAAAGTATCGTTATCGTTTATGAAATAATCATTCCTTTGATCTATAACGTAAACATAATGTTTACCACCCATAACAGGAGTTAGATTTGTACCTTCTCCTATCCAAATATTTTTATCAAGTATCTGATCTTCCAGGTCAAGATTACGTGCTGTTGGATTAAACAGCATATCCCGTCCATTCTGTGCAACCAGATACGAATCCTCGGCAAACATCATATTAAGCCTTGCGCCAGTTTCAAGGTTAAGAGCATATCCAGGGAACCAACCCATTCCATTATCGCTTATATAATTAGGATCATTAGGATTATCACTTGATCCAGAACCAATCTCAGCAAAATTGCCATCTTTATCAACCGATGGTGATGCACGTTTATAGAACCGCTGTGCATTACCTTCAGCCAATTCAGCATAAAAACTTGATTCTAACACAGGGCATCTTGTCCATTTATCCTTATCAGGTGTGAGAACAATATCAACGCTTGCAACGTCCTTAAATTGAGATTTTAATTTTGAAAGTTTACTGAAAGCAGGACCTGATGTGCTTTCAAGGACTTCACCCGGTACTCTGCTGTTACCGGAAGCTGTCATACAATATGGAGCCCAGGTTCCAGTAAGAATGTTTGCATACGCTGAATTAGGATCCCATGGGTTAAATGGTGAAGCTGACATATTCCAATCGTTCGTTCCAGGAAACGCACCGCTCTGATATGTACCTGATCTTATCCAGTCAAGTGGATATCCTGGCAAATCAACATCACTAACACCGCTTAGCCACCTGTGTGAACTATCTGCATATGTAATATTAGATTCTATCATTCCGTTATTTGGAGCAAGTATTTCTAAATATGGGTCACTATCTATTTCTCCAATCCCTATTGGGCCTGGGATAAAAGGTTGTTCAATATTTATTGAGAATCCAAGATCGATAAACAGTTGTTCGTATTCATCCATTATAGTTGTGTCGCTCTTGTGAATTTCACCAGTTGTCAAATTTTCTAATTTCCAGTTACCCACAAGTTTACTTGTTGTATCACCCTCAACAAGAGGGTCGTCAGTCACGTGTGTAACTTGAACTCGGATTAGTGTATCCATCCACCATCTATAATCAGCATTAACAACACTTAATGGGTCAATAATTTTAACATTTAATGGCCCTGAGTTTATTTTGTAAACCGGGTTATACGCAATAGGATAATCAGGTGAACCAAATATATTAATTGAATCTGCTGGAGGTTTTGATAATATTTCATCAATGGTTTCCTGGGTGAAATCAAGATTCATACCTCCATTACCGTTACCTGCAATTCTAGTAATTTGCGGACTATTTCCATATTCAGAATTAAGCACTGTACCATTAACAGTAAAGTGTGGCATGCCTGTGTACATACTAATATTTTTTCTTCCTGATAAATACGCGTGTGTCTGTCCACTACTATTTGGAAAGTCCATTCCGAAAGGAAGATAATTATTATACGCATATGCAAGAGCCAGATAATAATATTGTTTATTATTTACCAGTCGAACATCACCTGTTGCAAAAGCATCCTGTGATAACTCAAATGAGTGACTAATACCATTGTCACCACCATCAACCTCTACTATCGGTACATTTGCACCAATATAGTCATTATATTCGTAGTTAACTATTTTTGTAATACCATTCTGTAAGTCAAACTGTGCTACTAAGCGAGCGAGGTCCGGATCGTGAATATTATCAACACTAACCGTAGGTCCTTTTAACTGGAAAATTTGATATCCTTCAAACCGATACCATGCATCGCTTGGAACAGGTGGGTCACTTCCGGGCAGTGGTTGTATAATATTTGGGTCAAACTCTCTATATTTCTCAAGATAGTTATTCGATGTTGCAGAGTTAGTAATATATACAATTAATTTCCTGTCAAGTTCGATCAAAGTTAAATCAGGTGCAGTAGGTCCGTCAATTACCTTAAAACAGTTATCAAATAATGCCTGACATTTGTCATCAACTACTCTAAGCAGTTCAACAGAAGCCCAGGGGCCTCCTACCTGAGCTCTTGCCCATGGAATACCAACGGTAATATAGTTAACAGCACCAGGCTTAAGAGTAAATGGTCCAGCTGATTGCATAAAACGCCTGTCCGCAGGTGGATTTGGCGCTCCATTATCACCAGTTTCCTCAGTCCAGTAAAATCCGTTTTGATTAAATCCACCATTAGGCGGGGTACCTTGTGTTCCCCAGTTACATGGGTCACTATCTCCCGGGAACATGAAGTCACATGGAGGCCCAACAGTTCCTGCTCCAGAAACATGCCCTGTTCCACCATATTCCATTATAGTATTATCTTTCCAAATTCCTTTTAAATAATTATAATATTGGGGTGCATTTTGAGGATCGCCCATGTTTCCTGAGCTATTATTATGGAACACAAACCTCCGCATACCATAACGTTCGTCATCTACTATACCATTACCAAAGTTAACACCATTAATAGCAGCCGACCGTACAATGGTTGGAATAGATTGTGGAATACCGTCAGGTAGATAAACCATATTACGAAGGCCACCATTTTGCGTTACTATGTCGCAACTACCACCAAAGGATGGCCCTGCAGTACTGTCACCAGCAAATGAAGGATTGTCGTAACCATCAGGATCCATATATGGCCCTTGGAAGAAGTCAACACCAATTGCGGGTGGCTGAGCACCATACGTTTCAGGTGTACCACTACCATCAATAGCAACACCATTGTAACAATAACCCAAACCGCGACCAACATCACATCCAACAAAGTCATCATAAGCATATCCAAGGTCAGGATCCATCCATGGGCAAAAATATGTTTGGGTAAGCTCAAATGTTGACCGGTTGATTATTTCATAACTGTAAAAAGTCATGTTATTAATAACATCGTTTGTAGCAAAAGCAAATGCTTGAGCTCTTATTTCCATACCAATAGCCGAGCCTGATGTTTCAGTATGGATATTTCCTTTATCATTAAATACCCACCAAAGAGTCTGGTCCCCTTTAATAACCTGGTCAGCAAGTATACTACCAGTTACAGTACCTTCAAATTCTTGCTCCATAGTTGGAGTTTCAGTATGGCAAAGCTCGTTTGTAATATCATAATATGGATAATCACCTGCATATGGATCGTATTCACCATCTCCAAGCACATCATAAAACGGAGCCAAATAATAACTTTGTCCTTGTGATACATCACCATGAGCAGGCCAATCAAGTATTGCAGGTGGAATATTATAATCTGCACTTGGTATAAAATGGCCATCAATAGGATCGGTGTGTGATAAGAATTCATCTACCTGAGCCCTAGTAATCTTGAAAAATTCATCATATTGGGCACAAACAGTTTCATCTATAGAAGCAGTTCCATCAATCGTAAGAGGTCCGGTCCAATAATCAATTCCTACTTGACGATATCGCTGAGCAGCAAGTTTAAGCTGGTTGTTAATGTCGAGGCCACCTATCCATAATGCACTTGCGAACATTGAGGTGGCAGTCCCTTCATTCGGGATAAAATATTTGCCAAGGCCATCAAGATCCCACCACATGTCTCCACCAGCGTTTATACGTGCTCTTGCATTGTTTATGTCAAGCCAATCGTAAGCTGAAGCCGGTGAACAACCGGCCGTAGTTTCTTTCAGGTTGCTTCCCTGCTTCGTTTTATCACCAATATATTTTTCGGCAGTAAGCTGATTCAAAAACACAACTGAAACAAAAACGATCATACAGGCTCGTAGTATTTTCTTCATGATGCTTATATTTTTTACTTTCTAAATTTAATTTATCAGTATTGTTTAATCTTAAAAGTTAAATGTTAGTCCAAGACGTATTTGACGAGGTGAACTATAATTAGCTGGATTATCAATGAAATTGCCATATAAATCCCTAAATGACATTGGATCAAGTTGATTGTTGATTTGGCGTTGCCATTCAGGGGCTGTTAGATAACCATCATCATCCGGATTACCGGTATATGGATAAACATTTATAATATTTTTTGTGTTAAGCAGGTTTAGTACCTGTAAATAAACATTTAAATATGCGCCTTTGGCATTGTCTCCAGCATCTTTTTTCAGCTTAAAATAGAAATCTTTATCAACTCTCAGGTCTAATCTGAATTGCCATGGCAGTCTTGAACCACCATAAGTACCTTTCAGAAGTCGAGTGCCGCCAGATAAACGAGAATTGACTTCCCTGGAGGCTGTATATGGTGTTCCTGAACCACCATTAATTGTCAAACTAAATCCTAAATTGCTTAAAGGTTCTATAGGTGCTTTGCCTGATTTGTTACGATTAATCCTGGGACCATTATAATTTGAACCTGAGCCATAACGATAATCAATAACAATATTAAACGCATGTCTTCTATCCCATGGCAATGGGAAAGTAGATCGTAGGTTAGGTAATCCTGCTGCAACTAGAGAAGCTGCTGTAGTTGTCGAAGCACCAGTTGCATCAGCAAATTGTAATGTATAAGCCGCTCTTACACGCACATTTCCGGTACGACGAAGGTCGTATTCAGCAGTAAGACCTTTAACTGTTCCAAAGTCAAGATTATTATATGAAGTATAGTCCTTTGGATATGCTCCATTAAAACGGTATATTTGGATCATACTTCTCATTTCACGATAAAATGTTGTAAATGTGACAGAAGAAGTATTTGACACCTTTTGAGTAAATCCTAACTCATAATCAATAGTTTTTGTAGGTTCTAGAGATGGATTATTCAATCTCCCACCAATGTTATTAAAGAAATAATAAGAAGAGGGATTAGAAAAGACATTACTTGTTGGTCTTTGTGTTAGAACATCATAATGTGCAAAGAATAACGCTTCATCAGAAATTGGGAATGAAAACGAAATTCGTGGCATCACATTAATCTGTGGATCATAATCTTTAAAAGAGCTTATTGTTACCTGCGATTGATCCTGATCAAGTAATGCTGGTGCAATTCCGTTACCAACATCTAAGATAGTAGGATCAAGAATTTCAATACCATCGGCATTATACCAAGTATACTCATGTCGATAACCAACAACATATTCTGGATCTTTAACCTTATTAACATAAACTACAAAATCATCGCCCATACTTGAAGGGTGCGTTACATTTTCAAATCCTGGGACAGTATTAATATTAGAAACATCATGCGTAGGATACAGCACGAATGGATCTTCCAATACCTTTTGGTTAGCATCAAATCTATCAATACGAACACCTACATTAAAAATAAGGTCTTTAAATGCAAACTGATCCTGGATATAACCAGCCATATAAATTGGTTGAAAGGCACCAATATCTCGAGTATATTCTCCGTTTGCATCAGTTTTGTTAAAAAAGTCGGCGTAAGCAGGTTGGGTTGTTAATACATTTCCCTGATAATCATAACCTGCATAATTAATTGCAGAAAGCCCATCATTCCAAAGTTCATCAGGTGAAAAGAGGCTAACGTTTAATGCATCAGGAGCAAGGTTAACAGAGTGCATATTACCATTTTTATCATAATAATCGATTGAGCCATCATCATAATCGTATGAATCCATCACAATGTAATCGAGTCCATCAACAGGTAAACCCATTGCTTCCCTTAAATTTTTGTCGAAAGTGCGTTGTGAATTGGCATCATACTTTCTTCTATAGATAACAGTATCAGGGTAACCATTGTGTGAAATAAGCTCAGGATGTTCTGTATCAAGTTCCCGCAAATGAAAGTTTGTAAGTCCTCTACCGTCACGTACAAGGTTCCAAAAACCGGTAGGGGCATAGTTGATAAATCTGTTAGTGCGTTGCTCATATTGAAAACCTATTTTAATACCATGATTTCCAATATCGAGTGACGCATCCATTCTCATGTTGTACTGATCGTTGTTATATTTATTATAACCTGACTGATTAGTTCCTGGTGATTGATACAACGTATAAATATTCTGAGGAGTACTCCCATTTATTAGACCCTGACCAAGAAGTATATCATCAATATTTTGATAATGGCCTTCAGGCATGCCTTCATATATACTATAATAATCAGTAGTGTATTTTGCCAAGAGAGGATTTATATCTCGTGCACTCCAATCAACGAGTGTGTCAAAATCCCATGAATTAAGCACCCAAACATTTTCATAATGGTGACCATTAACATAAGCAGTATCTAATTCAAAAGTAGGGGTTTTATATGTTGTGAACTTTCCAATATATCCATATTTAAAAAGGTTATTCCAATGATTTGCATCACCAAATTCACCTTTACTTTTAGTGTAATCAAATTGTAGAGAATAATAAAAGTTCTTGAAAACCGATGTGCTTTCAACTGCAGTTGGAAAACGTTGTGTAAATCGAACATAACCACGGTATGTAGTGGTTTTTCTGAGTATGTTTTTATCCCAGTTTGCAAGTGTTGCATTGTAGTTATAATCTCGCCCATTATAATAATTATAGCTTCCTCCGAGGGTAAGGTTAATAGTTTCGGTGGTTCGGATGTTTATATTACCTATGAAGTTATAATTCTGGCGAGCTGTGTTTGGAGAAGTTTTGACATGCTCCAAATCGCTGTTTCTTAAAAATGCTCCATTGATAAAGGTACCAGCACCTGTACCTGAGGGTCTGACTGGATTGTCTTCTAGAAGCTGCAAGTTTTCAGGGGTAAGGGAATAAAAACCAGTAGCAGAAGGTCTTCCATCTTGGTTTAAATTAATATCACCAGCGATAAAAAATCCAAGAAGTGATGTGCTTTTGTCTTTATTTTTAATCAGCGGCCCCATTAAGTTAAATCCAACTCTATTGTGACCATAAGGATCCAAAAATTCTGATGTTTCCAACTCAATGCCAGCGCCAAATTGACGGGCAGGGCCTTTTGTAGTTACATTAATTATTCCAGAAGTTACGTCACCATAACGGGCCGGTACACCACCAAGGATAACATCAACCTGCTCAATAGCAGATTGAGGAACACTTGCGTTTCCTATTACACGTATTCCATCAATATACATAGCCGTAGCATTGGTACGGGCTCCACGAACACTACCTCTTTCCCCATCTTGAGAGAATACCCCTCCTACTGTAGTTGCAACAGCGTTGGCAGTTCGGTTTGGCATTTTTGATATTTCCTCAGCAGTAATTGTTGCTCCTGATGCCGTTTGATCCTTGTCGATTAACGGAACCTTGTAATCAACAATTTCTACAACATCGAGAGTTTCAGCTGATGAAGTAAGTTCAATATCATAAAATCTGATTTGATCACCGCCAATAATGATTCCTTGGATAAGTACGGTTTTAAAACCAACAAAAGTTGCTTTCAAATCATACTTGCCCGGAGGGATAGGCTTGATGATGTAATTACCATCGTAATCAGAAGTAGCACCTCCAACTTGCGATCCTTTGTTTTCCAGAATAATATTGGCAAAAGGAATTGGTTCTTTTGTGTCTTTGTCAAGCACTTTCCCTTTCAATGCACCATCTTGTGCGAACATTAGGGCGCCTGTTACAAAAATTAAACCAAGAGTAAGGAGTAAATTTTTTAACATACCAGCAAATTTATATTAAACTTTATTCTTTGACTATTTACTTTAAAAGTCGGTAAATTTAACAATATTTGATTATACCAAACAAAATTATTTTAACTTTTCTTAACATTTCAAAAATAGACTTTTTTCAAAATCTCAGAATAGATAACAGCTTTTCTTAAATTGATATTTTTTCCGACCTTCCTTGTTGAAGAAGATTTTTCGGAAATTTTATAAGCCTTATCAATATTCTTGATTGGCAGTACAGGCTTTCTTTCAATGACATCATCTTTTGAATTATAGTTGCTTTCTTCATAATAATCATCGTATGAAAAAACTTCCTCGAGCTTCTCGTCTATAACCTGATTCGGCTCAGGTTCAATCTTTTTTGTATCTTGATATGGTTCCACATAATGCGGCTCTTCCTCTTCATCCTGAAGCCCCATTTCGTTGAGCAAAGATTCAACCAATGATTTTTTTTCACCCGATTGACTTGGTGCTTCTTTTTCTTTTTTCTTCTTTTTGGCTTTATAGAAAGAAAAAATTATCCAAACTAATCCTAAGATAATGTATAAAAAGTCCTCGAATGATGATTGTACTATCATAGTATATCAGATTAATGCTGATAGTTAGTGGTATGTTATTATGATTGATAAAAGTATAAATTTATTCTATACAATTGTAATAATAAAATGAAATTTAAAATCCAGTGGATGAAGATTACATAAGATGCGAAATTACTTAACCGGAAGATGGCTGATTAGGATCCTTTTGGAATTTTGAGCAACGCAATAATTTCATAAGTGGTTAACATCAAATAATAAACAAAAAAGGTAACAGTAAATGAAATAGCGTCGTCTCGAACTAACCAGGCGTAAACTATAATTATTATTGAGAAAAGAATTAGTTTGCCAAAATTCACCAGCATAAAAGCATTTGCAAAATGTGATAATTTAGTGTCGATATATTTGACTAACATTGTGAAAGCAAATAAGGTAAAACCATATATAAATAATAGTATAAAGGGCCATGTATTGCTTATCTCAATATCAGGTATCCATAATTGAACCGCAAGACTTAAGAAAAAAATAATACCCGAATAATAACTAAAACCCACAACAAATGGTGCAATTTTACTTTTCATAATGTATAGATTGTCTTGTCAAATTAAACAGTTATAAGGTAAAATTTAAAGTTTTAAATGTATACCTTTTAACAACGTAATATCGAAACTAGTTATTATTATTTTTAAAGAGACCCCTCATGGCATAAAAAACAGCACCGGCAACTGAAAGGAGAGTTAATACTAATGTAAATACAGGAAAACTCCAATTTAACCAAGCATCGAGAGCTTTACCTCCAAATGCTCCAGCTAAAATTATAACGATCATCTGTAAAGCAAGAGAAGAGTATTTCGCGTAAAACTTCAGAGGACTCTCTTTATTATCCTGTTTCATCGGTTTTAATTTTTTTGTTTGCTGAATATTACAAAAAAATTGCTGCACATTCAGGAACTCTCATGAAAAATTTAATCAATAACTTTAACTAATTAATTGATTAAATTTATTCAGTTCGTTTCATCGGTTTTATTTATTTTCCTTAGTGTCCTGCTGATTTTTAATCACCAGCGTATCGCTTACTTTCTGTCCTTTGGTGAGGTATCAGATTTCATTTGACAAGTGCCGGTAAAAACTGCTCCAGGCTCTATTGAAATTTTTTTGGTTGTAACATCACCCGAAAAGATAGCAGTCGCCTTAAGAACAGTAAGATTAAGAACTTCTAGTTTTCCTTTTACTGATCCGAAAATATCAGCATCACTGCATATAATTTCACCATCTACATTCCCACTTGTACCCACCACAATTCGTCCTTTGGCTATTATTTTACCTTTAACGGAACCCTCGATCCGAAAATCTCCTTCTGATTCAATATCACCAACAATGTTTGTGCCTAGGGCAATTATGTTTGGGACCTGCTTATCGTTAATCCCGTTTTTATGTTTTTTCACAATAGTTTTATCTTGTTAATTTTTGATTATTTTAGTATTTAGTCAAGGTAAATAAGCTGCACAGATTCACAAATAACAAACTACTTAATTTGATTTATAATTGATCTCGAAAAATTTGAGGTACGAAGATACATCTTTATCCCTATAAAATACCGGGTAATTTGAAGCTGCTATCGAAAATATCAGAAAATCTTTATTTTGTAATCCAGATACAACATACTCATCGTTTCGAAGAGCTAATAAATAATTACCAGCTTCTTCTTTATTGTCGAAATTACCTATAGTAATTATAGTTTGTATATCGTCGAGCATCAGGCTTTTAATTCTTAACCTTTTTAAACTGAAATATTTTTTATCAAAATCAGAAATCCTAACTTTTAGTGCACTAATGTTAATATCATCTGACTGAACAACAACCAAAACCATGTGCATCTCGTTAGGACTAAACTTATATATAGATTTTACATTAGTTGAATCTCCTGCTGATTGAGCAGCTAATCCTTCAGGAATGCCAATACCGTAATCAATCTGCAAAGTTTGTATAACCGACTTTGCCAGAGGGGCAACCGAGCTTGTCGGATATTTTTGTACTAGGTTAAACATTGCTGAATATAATGTATCAGCAATATCAACTGCCCCTAATGAAATAGCCCGCAGATACATAAATTTTGGGATGAGGGCAGTATCTTCAGGATAAAGCTCGATAGCCTGATCTGCATAATTTATCACCCTGTAATATTGCTCGCGATTGAATGCTTTAAACGTTTTATTGTACAGAATGCCAGCTTCATTTTGCTGGGCTCTAAGTTTAATAAAATAATCTGGGTCGAGGATAACTTTTGCATAATTGCTTTCCGGAAAATTACTTATGATAAGATTGCTGTAATGGTCTGCTTTATTGTTATCACCTTTACCCGAATATATTTTGTATAAGGCATACCACGACTCAATCCTGTATTTATTATTGGGGTATTTTTCTTGAAAAGTGATATAAGTGTCGAGAGCAAGAGCTGTGTCTTGTAAATCTTCGAAATATAAATAAGCTAGTAAGTTATATGCTTCGATTATTATACTATCAGATATAGCCAATTGTTCAGGGGTACGCGGGATATGTTGAAGATAGAATGCATGGTCACGTGGGTTGGTAACAAGAACAATTGCACTGTCCTGTTCTGTAATTGTTTCCTCATCAGTTAAATCTCTCTCAAACGACTGCATCATCATTCGTTTATCAGTAATCCTCCAGTTGTCTTCATATTTTCTATCTCCCCACTTTTTGATAAACTCAGTGCGACCACGACTTAATGCTGCTGTATTATAGAAATACCAGCCACCCCCTCCAAGTGTTTGATTTGATTTATCTCTTGTCATATCAACAAACTGAGTCCCTCCACCCGATTCTCTTTCTTCGGCTATCCTTTCCTGATCTTCTTCATATTTTACAATTAGATTATCAATCATTGCATAAAGCTGAACACTATCCATTTTTGCTAGAGTTTGGAGACTATCCTGAAGGCTAATAGTTTGTATCTGTGTTACCAATTGAGATAACACAGTGGTTTTGTTCATTATGGCATCATAATCAGGATATTCCAGAGGAAGTGACATTGAAGCAGTATCGTAATATGCCTGGGCTTCCTGATAACTACCACTATTAAAATAAATATCTGCTAATTCCAGTGAAGATTCTGTTTTCTGAAAGTCATCGCTAACGCTGGTACTAACAGATTTTTTGAGATAGTGTATTACTAAAGTGTCTTTATTATCAATCATAGCAACCTGAGCAAGAGCATAATATATCTGATCAAGATATTCGGCATTTTTTGTCTCCTTAGCCATTTTTAGTAACACTTTATTCAGGTGTTTACTATCGCCCGCACCATCACCATAACATTGCGCCATATTAATTTGTGCTTCAAATGTCATTTGATACGGCGGATTTCTTTTTACTACCCTGGCGTAATACCCAGACGCTTTTTTAAAATCATGATCTTTTTGATTAATCTGTCCGAGTATAAAATAAATACGTGTAATGATTTCGTGATTCGATGCTAGTTCAAGACCTCTTTCCAGATAAGGATATGCCGCGTTGTAATTTTCGCGTGCAATATAAAAATCAGCATAAACCAATGGGATATCTTTTTTTACATCGCGGGGAAAATCATCCTCGTCAAGTTTACTTTGAAGTAGATTTAGTGCTGCTTCTGCCTTTTCGTATCTTTCAGTTTGAATATAAGTACGTGCAAGCCACAAAATGGCATTATAATGTATTGGGGAAGATTCGTATTCTTTTGCAACGTAATCAAATACCCGACGAGCACTGGTGTAGTCCTGTTTGTAAAAATGTGCTATGCCCATCATCAGGTAACTATCCTTTACCCAAACAATATATTCCTTACCCCCAAAAACCATTGAATGACGCTGAATGCCTATTGATGCCTTTTTAATGGTTCTGTCCATCTTTGGGTTTACAGTTGTGGCATCTTCTTTAGTACCATAGTTAAATACCCTAAGCACTTTGTTATAGTCATCTTTGACTTTTTCTTTTAAAATCTGCTTTCCTTCATTTAAACTAACCATTCCATTCCAGTAAACATTATAATGACATGTCACATTATGATAGGCCCTTCGAGTCCAAGTATTCTTTTTTGTGGAACATGAGTTTATAGCGAGCAGAATAATAATAGCTGCTAAATAAAATTTAGTATTATGTAATTTACGGATTATCAAAGTTCAGATTTATCCTTTATAACTGATTTAAAAGTAATTTATTATTAAAATTTGACTGGCAAAAATAAATAGAGTTTAATGAAAAACCACAATTATCTTGAAAGAAATCAGCTTTGTAAACTTTTATCTCTATTTTTTTGACTTTCACAGCATTAAAATTTATCGAAGTTAAACCTTGATGTCATACATTATGTTTTCTGATATACAGAAAGATGATTGTTAATTTTGCTTTTATACCTTTGTGATTTTAAAATGGCAAAATCAAAAACAAATAAAAAGTGGTATAAGAACCTTCGAGGGAGATACAGGCTTGTTATATTTAATGATCAGACTTTTGAGGATAGGTTTTCATTTAGGTTAACCCGACTAAATGTTTTCGCTAGTATATTTAGTATAAGCATCATATTTATGGCCTTAACTTTTATACTTATTGCAAACACATCAATAAAAAAATATATTCCCGGTTATCCTGATATAGATGATAAACGACAGCTATACAATCTGATTATTCTGGCTGATTCACTTCTATTAGATATTGAAAAGAAGAACTTGTATATTGCTAGTTTTAAAAATATTTTTGAAGACAATCCTTTAGAGGAAGATTATAAGGAAGCTGAGTTATTTGATTTCCGTTATGACACAATTAAAAACAGAAAATCATATAATGATAGTATTTTGAGGGCTGAATTCGAAAATCAAAGCATGTATAATCTATATTTTAATGAATCTGGTCAGCTAACAGAATCTACCGAAACTTCAATCAAGAGCTTTAACTTTTTTACACCGTTACAGGGAATAATAACTTCTGGATTCAATTTAATGGAGCATCATTATGGAATTGATATTGTAACTTCTCATAACGAGGCAGTGAAAGCAACTTTAGAGGGCACTGTTATTTTTTCTGTATGGACACTTGAAACAGGTTACATTATCGGCCTGCAACATGAGCGGAATTTTATTTCAGTTTATAAACACAATTCCGTTCTGCTAAAAAAGGAAGGTGATCATGTGCTGGCTGGTGAACCTATTGCTATTTCTGGAGAGTCAGGTGAGTTAACAACCGGACCACATTTGCATTTTGAGTTGTGGGAGAACGGTTCACCTGTTAATCCGGAAGATTATATATTGTTTAATTGATAGCTATCGAAATAGGAAGCAATAATCATGAAAAAGCGAATTGCAATATTTGGATCAACAGGATCTATTGGTATTCAAACACTTCAGGTTATTGATGAGCAATCCGAATCTTTTAGCGTCGAGATACTTACTGCAAATAATAATACCGATTTGCTTATTTCTCAAACCATTAAGTATTTACCTAATGTTGTGGTTATTGGTAACAAAGATCATTACTCAAAAGTCTACGATGCACTTAAGGATTATGACATTAAGGTCTATGCCGGACAGGATGCTATTAGCCAGGTTATGGAAATGGACTCCATCGACATGGTACTGATGGGTATTGTAGGTTTTGGAGCATTAAAACCCATTATAGCAGCCTTAAAAAACAAGAAAAAAATTGCATTGGCAAATAAAGAAAGCCTTGTAGTTGCTGGTGAATTAATTTCAAAAATTGCAATTGAAAACAATGTTCAGATCATACCTATCGACTCGGAACATTCTGCAATTTTTCAATGCTTGATGGGAGAGTTTGACAATCCAATTGAAAAAATTGTATTAACAGCATCAGGTGGCCCTTTTCATGGTAAGGATGCTGAGACACTAAAGAATGTAAGTATTGATGAGGCCTTAGCCCACCCCAACTGGAAAATGGGAAATAAAGTAAGTGTTGATTCGGCAACATTAATGAACAAAGGACTTGAAGCAATGGAAGCACATTGGCTATTTAACATTCATCCATCTAATATCGAAGTTATTATCCATCCACAAAGTGTTGTTCACTCTCTGGTTTATTTCGCTGATAGATCTGTAAAAACATTGCTTAGTTTTCCTGATATGCGCATTCCCATTCAATTTGCACTAACTTATCCTCAACGTCTAAAAAGTTCATTTCCCACTTTGGATTTAATTCAGATAAACACCCTGAATTTCTATGGTCCTGATGTGAAAAAATTTCGTAATCTTGCACTCGCTTTTGAAGCCATGAAAATTGGTGGTAATATGCCATGTATCTTGAATACTGCTAACGATGTAGCCGTTGAAGCTTTTTTAGTTAATAAAATAGGATTTTTACAAATTCCTGATGTTGTTGAAAAGAGCATGAAAATGATACCGCTTATTGCGAATCCTGTTTTAGTTGATTATTTTGAAACAGAGAAGCTTACAAGATTAAAAGCGACTGAACTATTAGGTAACTATCATAATTAAATATAAATGGAAATATTAATCCAGATACTACAACTCTTATTGAGTCTTTCTATATTAGTAATTGTTCATGAATTTGGGCATTTTGCAGCCGCAAAAATATTTAAAACAAGGGTGGAAAAATTTTATCTGTTTTTTAACCCATGGTTTTCGGTTTTCAAGTTCAATTTTAAAGCTACCGAATATGGTTTAGGCTGGTTACCCCTTGGAGGATATGTGAAGATTTCAGGAATGATTGATGAATCGATGGACAAAGAAGCCATGAAACAGCCTCCTCAGCCTTGGGAGTTTCGTTCTAAACCAGCATGGCAAAGATTAATTATAATGTTAGGTGGAGTAATAATGAATGTTGTATTGGCATTCATAATATACATTGGGATGCTTGCCTTTTGGGGCGATGAATATTTGAGCACTAAAGAGGTTAATAAGTATGGAATAAGGCCCGATAGTTTAGCAATGGAAATGGGATTTATGCCCGGTGATAAAATAATTTCGTTAGATGGTCTTTATGTAGATGATTTTAGCAAGATACCAATGAATCTAGTGCTGAATGAAATTAAGACGGTAGAAATTATTCGCAACGGTGCCTCAGCTAATGTTGCCCTCCCTGCAGGAAGCCTTAACAAACTTGTTAATCATAGATCTCCTATTTTTACAATAAGGATACCTTTCATTGCAGGTAGATTCTCAGAGGAGTCAGTTGCTGAAAAATCAGGCATGAAGATAGGAGATTCTATTTTGGGCATTAATGGCAATAACATTATTTATTATAACGATTTCAGAGAGGAAATTCAAAACCATAAGAATGAAAACGTTGTTATATCGGTTATACGTGATACCGATACTATTGACCTACCGATGCAATTAGATAATGAAGGATTAATAGGTGTTTATCCTAAAGGCAATCCCAAAAAGTTTTTTAGCGAGTTTTTTAACGTAAGCAAGAAAGATTATACGATTGCTGAGGCCATACCTGCCGGATTTACACGCACAATAAGTGGTATCGACAATTATCTAAAGCAACTTAAATTACTATTCTCCTCTGAAGTAAAAGCTTATGAAAGTGTTGGTGGATTTATTACAATAGGAAGCATTTTCCCTAAACAATGGCATTGGGAAAGCTTTTGGCGATTAACAGCGTTTCTTTCAATAATGCTTGCTATTATAAATATATTACCGATACCTGCATTAGATGGTGGACATACACTGTTTTTGTTTTACGAGATTATTGCCCGTCGCAAACCCAGCGATAAATTTTTAGAATATTCTCAGGTTGTTGGCATGATAATATTATTTAGCCTGCTAATACTTGCTAATGGAAATGATATTATCAAGTTGTTCAAATAGATAACATATACAGAACCTTTCAAGATAAGAAAGCCAGAAAGGTTGATATTCTATTCTCTGTAACAGTAAAGTACATTAGTCTTAGCTTGACTTTTTCTCCTGGTTAGCTTATATTTGTGCACCACCAAAAACCACTATATGAAAAAGAATATACTATCATCATTAGTAGCAATGATCAGCATTATTGTTTTCTTGTTGTTTTCTTGTTGTTTTCAGGTTTAGAATGTAATAATAAGAAAGATGACCCTGAAGGGGAATGCAATCGTTTTAGAAGTATGAAAGTTGCCTGGAAAGCTACACCAGTTAACCCTCTTGATCGTCCTATTAATCCTGAATCACATATGGGGCCTCCTGGTCAAGGAGAATTTTATTATTCCCTTGATGATGACATTGAGAATGTTTGCACGAAGGAGATAACTGTTGTTGTTTTTACTATTAAAATAACTTCTCACTGGTCACATGCAATTTCTTATAAAGCCTTTGTACATCTTGGTTCACAATCATTCGAATCTGAAATTAATTGGAATAGCACATTTTCTGATGGAATTCAAACAAACATTGGTAGTATTACAATACCAGCCAAAGTAGAAGGTGGAGAGGCAACTTTGAACATGGAGGTAGATTTGATTATTCTTGACTCCTATTATGATATCATATTACAAGTAGCCAATGAGGGATTTGTTGAGATCGAAATGGATTTTGCATTTACAGAGTATTAAATTGTCAGATCAGTATTCAAAATAAACATTCCTGTCTAATCCTCAACCATGTCCTTCAACGACTTAAATCCATTCCCGAGTATTTCATTTGATATATGTTCCATCCTCTTTTAGTATAGTGAATTTGGTCATACTTGACTTTTCTTCATGATTGACCTATATTTGTTCGTCACCAAAAACCACTATATGAAAAAGAATATACTATCATCATTAGTAGCAATTATCAGCATTATTGTTTTCTTGTTGTTTTCAGGTTTAGAATGCAATGAGAAAAATGACCCTGAAGGGGAATGCCTATATTTCAGGAGTTTCAAAATAGCTTGGAAAGATACTCCTGTTGACCCACTTGATCGCCCTCTTAATCCAGAAGAACATATTATACAAGTTGCAGATAACTATTACTGGTTCAATTATAAACCTTCAGATTATATTGAGAAGGTTTGCATGAAGGAAGCAACCATTGTTACTTTTATTATTAAAGTAAAGGAAGAGTTTTATCAACAATTTGCTACTGACCACACATTAGTATATGATAATTTCGGTTTTCAAGATATTGATTGGAGTAATTCAACAAGTAATGGAATCTTTACCAGTGTAGGTAGTAAAACCATAGATGGTAATCCAGCGGGTGGAGAAACAAATATGGAACTTGGCATCAGTGTTGTTTTGCAAAATCAAGGTGATGCTACATCAACAATAGAATTTTATAAAAATGCAGTAGTTGAGGTAGTAATCGATTGGGCATATACAGAGTACTAACACGTTAAATTGGAATTCAAAATAAACCTTCCTATCTAATCCTCAACTTTTTCTTTCAACGACTTAAATCCATTTCCAAGTATTTCATTCGAATTCAAAGCAGTTACAAAAGCATTAGGGTCAATTTGATGGATGAATTCCTGTAGCATTGCCATCTCACGACGTGAAACAGCAGTAAATGCGATTGATTTTTCATTTCCGCTATACATACCTTCCCCTTTAACAAATGTTCCTCCACGGTTAAGATCGTTAACTATTTTATCTCTTATTTCCTTAGATTTATCTGAAACAATAAAAAGAACCTTATCATAACCCATCCCTTCAAGAATAACATCAACAACTTTACCTGTAATAAAAATAACAATGAGTGAATAAAGTGGAATTTTCCAATCCTGAAAAGCAATTAATCCAACAAGGACAATCATTGAGTCAACAATTATCATCAATTGTCCAAGCGGAAGCTTTGTGTATTTACTAACTATCATTGCTACAATATCAGACCCCCCGGAAGTAGCTTTTGCTTTAAATATAAGCCCGAGGCCAACACCGATAAATAGCCCACCAAAAATTGAAGATAATAACGCATCATCCACAACTAGTGGTTCAGAACCATAAAAATATGTAATGGTGTCCATGAAAATAGCCGTAGCAAGAAAACCAACTACTGTTTTAACTCCAAATCTAGGACCAAGGATTTTCACACCTATAATAGTTAGGGGTATATCGAAAGCAAGAGCCATCATCCCAACTGGCGTTCCTAAAATGTAGTGTAATACTATGGAAATACCGTATACACCACCAGGTACAATTTTGTATGGTGTAATAAACATTACATAACCCGATGCCATGATGAAGGCACCAATTAATATCATACTGTAATTCTTGATCCATTGTATGCTAAACAATTTGTCTTTTTGAATAAATGCCATTGTTCCAAAGTTTCTAACCGATTTCTCCAAAAAACCAGTACGGTTATTCGATATAAAAAGTCCGCAAAAGTACATTTTAAAGCATATCAACAAGGACAAAAACAATTATTTATTTGCTTGGTTTGTAGCACTCTTAAAGCCTCGCCATCAAGGAATAATTACTGATTTGCTGCACTATTAAAAGTCTAGATTATTTTTTTAACTTTGCGAGCATGATTTATGCATTTAATATGTAGTTCTTAAATTTAATCAAACCAAATTCAATGAAAAAAATTCTACTTTCTTTTTTAGTGATTGCTATTTCAGTCTATAGTCTTTTAAGCCAGGTAAACCGAGAAATTGTTCTAGTTGAAATTGCCACTGGCACACTGTGCCAATATTGCCCAGGATCTGCTATGGGATTAGCTGATTTATATAATAATGGTGATCCGGTTGCTGGTATTGAGTACCATAGTTACAGCGGTGGTGATCCATTCAATACTCCCGAGGCAGCCGCACGAAATGCTTATTATGGTGTTACCGGTTATCCTACCGCACAATTTGATGGTGAATGGGGTGAGGTTGTTGGTGGTAGCAATACACAAACAATGTATGGTTCATATCTTCCGAAAGTGACTTCACGCATGGCAATTCAATCAGAATTTACGGTTGAGATTTATGGTGAAAATACGGGGAACAACTATGATATTACTGTTAGAGTTAACAAAGTAGCAACTTATAGTGGTTCGAACTTGAAAGTGCGTTTTGCTCTAACGGAGACCGACATCCCATATAACTGGTATGGACTAACTACTATTGATTATACAGAAAGACTTATGGCTCCTGACGAAAATGGAACATCGGTTTCATTCACAAGCGGTAATGAAGTTGACGTAAGCCTTTCTTTCGTATTTAATACTTCATGGGTTGCTTCAAATTGTGAGCTAATCGCATGGATACAAGATGATGATAACAAATATGTTCTGCATTCAGCAAGTGTAATGATGCTTGCTCTTCAACCTGATGTTGCCACAGCCAACTTCACTTGTAGCGAAACCACAATTTGTGAAGGCGAAGCGGTACAATTTACTGATCTTTCAGGAGGAGCCATTACATCATGGGACTGGACTTTTGAAGGCGGAACACCAGCTACATCAACTGATCAAAATCCGTTGGTAACATATAATACTACTGGAGTATATGATGTAACACTTTATGTTTCAGATGGTACGACAAATAGCACATTGACAAATGAAGATATGATTGAAACAATAACAACTCCGGTACAGCCCGATACTCCAGTTGGTGAAATGGAAGCTTGCAATAGTGATTCTTATCTGTATACAACACAAGCTGTACCATATGCGGACACATATATTTGGGAGCTATCACCTGCTGATGCAGGTACACTAACCGGAAACGGAACTGAAGCAACGTTTGAATCTGATAACACTTGGATAGGTGCATATACTATTTCTGTAAGAGCTGATAATAGCTGTGGAACCGGGATATGGTCTTCTCCTCTTAGTTGCAACCTCAATTTTACGCCTGCTCCATTCTGGTTATCAGATGGTGGCGCTATGTGTGAAGGTGGTCCCGGAATTGAAATTACTCAGGATGGCTCTGAAACCGATATTAATTACGATTTGTATCGTGATGGAACCTATACTAATACAACTGTGGTAGGCACAGGTAATCCGATAAGCTTTGGATTCCAAACAGATGAAGGAATATATACTGTCACAGCAGTTGCAACAATGTGTAATTTCGAGATGTATGGTACTCCATGGCTCTATAATATAGAAACACCAGGTCAACCAAATACACCAGATGGGCCAACTCTGGCATGTAATAATTCTAGTTCAAATTATTCAGTTTCAGTAATTGATTATGCCGACACAATATATTGGGATTTAACACCTGTTGAAGCAGGTTTAGTTATTGGTGGATACTTTGAAGCAGATATTGAATGGGATGAGAATTTCACAGGTACCGCTTACTTAAATGCACAAGCAGCCAATCAATGTGGTGTTGGACCCGTTTCTGATGATTTAGAAATTGAGGTGGAGAATACACCGGTGCCAGTTGTTTCAGGACTTACTTTAATATGTAATGATGAACAGGCTGATTATTCAGTAGAAAATAACACCGGCAGCACTTATAATTGGGATGTTGTAGGTGGTGATATAGTTGCAGGATCAGGTACCAGTACAATTTCTGTTCTATGGGGAGATCCAGGAGATGGTTCTGTATTTGTAACCGAGACTGCAGCCACAACTTGCGTGGGAAATTCCGATTATTACGAAGTTACAATTGATAATTGTATTGGAATAGGTGAGTCAACTTCAAATAATGAAATTTCATTGTATCCTAATCCTGCCAAAAGAAATATTACGCTCGTTTTCAATGGAATCGCAAATCAAAAATATACTGTCATAGTATATAATAGTATTGGAAAAGAGATAACCGAAATTTGTGGTGTTACATTTGGTGAAAAACAGAATGTTAATATTGATATTAGTAGTTACAAGTCTGGTATTTACATCGTTAATTTGATATCTGAAAGCGGAGAAAACGTTCGCACCACGTTCGAAAAAACTAGATAATTTTTTAATCAAAGAATAATATTCAAAGCCAATCCTTAAGGGTTGGCTTTTTTTATATCCTTTACAATAATTCAGGTTTAGTATATTTGGAAAAGTAAACTAATATATTACATGGGATATAAACACATTTCCATAAAAATGCCAACAGGTTATGATGATGACCATCTAAGAAAAAAAATAGAAGGTTACATCAAGACAAAAGATTTCTCATATTCTATTGAGAATAAAAGTCTTGATGCCAGAAATAAAAGTAATATTTATTGGGAAATGCGGTTGTTGGTTTCATCTGATGCAATAAGTGAAAGCCTACCTGATTCAAAACCAGAACTATCAATTCCAAATAAAAAAAGAGATAGTAATGTAGTAGTAGTAGGAAGTGGACCTGCCGGATTTTTCGCTGCATTTGTACTTCAAAATGCAGGATTTGACACAACAATAATTGAGCGTGGTACGGATGTCAATAAAAGGACTGAGGGGATTGCAAAGTTTGAGTCAACTGGTATTTTTAACTCTATTAGTAATTATGCTTTTGGTGAAGGAGGTGCAGGAACTTTTTCCGATGGGAAATTAACATCGAGAAGTAAGAGGATATCGGCAGAAAAGAAATTCATACTTTCAAGCTATATTAAAGCTGGAGCTCCACCCGAAATTGAATATTTGGCTCATCCACATTTGGGAAGTGATAATCTAAAGACAATTGTTCAGAACTTAAGAAAACAGTTCATTAATATTGGAGGGACATTCCTTTTTGAAACCACCATGACCGACATTCTGGTAAAAAGCAATAGAGCATTAAAAATTCAAACTAATAAAGGTGATATTGATGCAGATTATTTTCTTATTGCACCTGGTCATTCTGCATACGACTCATACCGAATATTAATGAATCGAGGGGTGGGTTTTCATACAAAGAATTTTGCAATTGGAAGCCGAATGGAGCATCTTCAGGAAGTAATAAATATGGCACAATGGGGCAAAAAAAGTTTACCCGGAGTTAAAGCCGCAGAATATCGACTCACTTCAAAAGGTGAAGGAAGGCCACAAGTTTATAGCTTTTGTATGTGCCCTGGTGGAGTTATTGTTCCTGCAACTGCTGTTGCCGATGCCAATATAGTAAATGGAATGAGTAAATATTTGCGTAGTAATAAATTTGCAAATGCAGCATGTGTTGCCACTTTAAATATCGGCAACATGTTAAAAAGAGATGTGTCTGCCCTTGAAGCTCTTGATTGGATGGAAGGAATTGAAAATAGTTTTTTTGAATTTTCAAAGGGCTATAAAGCTCCAACCTGCAGCATTACGGATTTTATTAATAAAAAAATAACCAACAATGACACCAACACAAGTTATCCTTTAGGTGTGATAGAAGCACCTTTATGGGAACTATTACCAAGCGAAGTTGAAACTGCCATGCGTGAAGGACTAAAGGATTTCATAAAAAAAATGAAAGGTTTTGAAACAGGAAATATTATGGGGTTGGAAAGTAAAACTTCATCGCCAATACAAGTGGACCGCTATAAAAATGGACTTTGTTCCGGTTTTGCCAACCTTTACGTAATTGGTGAAGGAAGTGGCTTTGCTGGTGGTATTATATCGAGTGCAGCAGATGGAATTAAATCAGCCTTAGATTTAATATCACAATTATAATATTTTGAAATCTAAAAGCGTTCCAAACTTAATGCAGATACAACTTCTCAATATTAATTACTTTTGTCCATATTTTATAAAATGAAGAATCTATATTTAATAATCTCAGTAGTATTAGCTCTAAGTATTACATCCTGTTCAACAATGAAATCTGGCAGCAAAGATAGTAACACTACTGTTTCTAAAGAGCGTATGCAGATGGATGCAATTGCATTAGCAAATATTGAATGTGCATATAAGCTATCACTTTTAAAATTAGAAGATAATAGAAATGATTTTAACCTTCAATCTCAGTTTAATACTGTAAGACAGGATATTACAGCCTTATCAAAAATTATTAATAAACGTTATAATCAAACAAAAGGCTTACGTGATGAACTTAATAATATGGTTAAACGTTTTAAAGAGGACCTTACAACTTGCCAGCAACTACAAGAGTATGAAAATATAAGAGCAGAGAAGAATGTTGAAGAACCCGATACTGACAAAAACAATACGAAAGACAAAAAATGAAGCGAGTTGGAATACACAAGCCAACGGTTGAAGATGCGATCGAAATAAGTGGCATAGAAATTTTACACCCTGGTGGATTTGAATTAACACAACGAACAGCAGAAATTTGCAACCTTAAATCCGGGATGAAGATATTGGATGTGTCTAGTGGTAGAGGTACGCAAGCGTTATATTATGCCAAAACATTTGGTGTTAATGTTACGGGAATTGACATATCTCCCGATATGATTAAAACTGCAACAATGGCCGCAAAAGAAAATGGATTAACCGAACAAGTTAATTTTATTGAGGGGGATTCACAAAATTTACCCTTTGGAGCTAATTTGTTTGATGCAGTAATTAATGAGTGTGCAGTAGGAATACCCGATGATTCTCAAAAAGTATTGGATGAAATGGTTCGTGTTGTAAAACCTGGTGGTGCTATTGCCATTCACGAGTCAACGTGGAAGAAAACTATTCCAAAGAACGAAAAAGAAGAAATCTCTGAAAGATATGGAACTACACCGCTTGAATTTGATGAATGGATTGCAATGTTGAAAAAAGCGGGGACTACTAATATCATTTCTGAATTTGATCGTTGGTCTAAACCTGAAATGTTTTGGAATATACGTAAAGACAGAAAAGTTAACAGCTTCAAAAGTGTAATGACTACTTCGGAGAAATTGAAAACCGCCTGCCGTATTTGCAAAATCTATGGAATTAAAGGGGTAATTAAAGTTTTTCAAAATGAAAAAATATTTTACAAAACAATATTAGAAGGAAAATTAGGGTATGCCTTGTTCAAAGGCATAAAAGGTTAAGCATCAAATGTTGAACATAGTTTGGTGATAAATCTAGCTTAATTACTTGTTTCAATCTATAAGTTCTAAATCAATCGAAATCTTGCCTTTATTAATAAAAATTGTTTCTGGAAATGAGTGTTTATAATCCGATAAACTAATTATAGACTTTAGATGTAATGGCCATCGTTGCAAACATATTTTAGTAACGGCACCCGATTGATCAAAAAAGTATACAAGATTTTTGTGCTTAATAATCAGATTGGAGCTATCATTTCTGAAAATTTTAATCTGAGATCTCGTAATATCAGGTAAGAAAAACATAAATGTAAACTCCTTGCTAATCTTATTAATAACAAACTCTTTATTTAAAGGTTCCATTACATAATGAACTTTGAATTCTTTTTGAGTATCATCTGGAAATTCAAAATCAAAGTACTTAATCCCTAATTCCGACATTGAAACCACTCGCATTGCGCTATCAGTTTTTTTCATCAATGTTAAGCCGGTTAGGTTGTTGCCGTAAATATTGATATTAGTTTTGTAAAGTGCTTTTTTGAAATCGTTATCAAATATGTAAAGTTTATTAATTTGGTATTCCTCAGAATTTGCAACAGGTTTATACCCTGCTATCGAACAAGAAGAAATAATAAACAGTATTGAAATTAACAATCCAATAGCAAGCCTTAGTTTAATGATAGGGCAAAAATTCTTCATTTAGTATCGCTTAAAAATCTATCATCTGATAATTCAGAATTTATCTTTTTGTTTAGAAAAGTAATGGATGTAAAATCGTCACCGGGCTCATGAAAAACAACTTTAACAACTTGCATATTCTGCTTATTGAAATAAATTTCAATGTTCTCCAGTATCGAACTAACATTAATATTTGTTGGGACTAACTTAGCCAGATAGTTAGCTTGATTCTCAAAAAATTCAGCTCTAAAATCAGGATTATCAATAAAATCACCGCGAATAGCTGAAACAATCATTTTGTTTATTTCGTGAAAAAGGGGATTGGAATTAATATTAAACTCCTTAACCTTGTGATTGTTGATTATAGTGAATATCCCATTATGAATGATTATTGTGTACTCGATTGGGGTTACATATTGCCATTTAACATTGTTTTGCTTTTTAAAAAGAAACTTGCCTTCACTAATCAGGACTTCGTTTAACATCCATAAATGTTTTTTCTGAATAAAATCGCTTTCGATAGTATTAGTATTGTTAGAGTGGGTTTCAAGTTTTGATTTCAGTTTATCAATATTCGCAACAGTCTTGAATTCCTTATCCTGACCACATAACATAAACGACCACGCGATTAAAAATACAACAATGATTATCTGTAGGTTAATCTTCATAGGCTTCGATGTTTAGCAAACTTGTCAAACTTACAATTTTATAATCATTTTTTTTAAGCCACAACAAATACTCTTCAACAATTTCTAAAATATTCTTATTTGTATCATGAAAAAGAACAACATCTCCGGGTTTTGTATTAGTCACCAATTTAGCAATAACATTTTTTGGATCTTTAACTGTATCAAATAATCTCAAACTCCAACCGACTGAAACCATATTTGTTCTACTTATGGCTTTACGCAGCATAGGGTTTGTAATCCCGAAAGGGGGTCTGAATAATTTAGGAGATTTTCCCGTTATGGATTCTAATATTTGATTTGTTTCAACCATTTCTTTCTGCATATTTTTTGACGATAGCAAGTCGAAAAATTTAGAGTGACGATAACTGTGATTTCCTACAAGATGACCTTTGTCGATAATATCGACAACAATATTAGGATGAGCTCTTACATTTTTACCAATGCAAAAAAAAGTAGCTTTTACATTGTGAGAATCTAGTAACTCAATAAGTTTTGGGGTGATATGAGGGTGAGGTCCATCATCAAAAGTAATGGCAATGTCTTTCTTGGTTGTTGATGCATTACTATATGAATGAAAATAATAATTGAGGCCTATGCTTGTTGAGCCCATAATATTAACAATTATGTATAGAATTATAATAGGGATGAGATAGTATAACGAAGTAAGATTAAAATACGATCCAGTAATGATAAGTATGATAACTATTATTGTTATTGAATTTATCCTATTACTCATAAGGTCATCACGGTTTTCAATATTTGATAATGATAGTATGGTTTAGTAAAAAATTAACAAGATTGATTAATGCAAAGGTATGACAATTACACTTTTTATAATAATATTATCTCCATCCTGAAATAGAAATTAGCCTCT
>NYYH01000025.1 GCA_002686705.1 Bacteroidota bacterium | reverse complement strand
CCTGATTCACGCCTGCTAGATATCCCGGAGATCAGTCGACCTAGATCACCTTTGGATGTTAAAAGGCTTATACCACCACTAAAATCATCCTTACTTGTTCCCTCTTCAGCAATTAATAAACCTTTGTCTGGCAGTTCAGCCAAACCAGTAGGATTAAAAAGCCCTTCAGCTATAACAGTAATAGATGGTTTAGCGTAAATGAAATTAGTTTTGAGGAGAATAAATAAAGTAATAATGTGAAAAAAAATATAAAAATTAATTTGTATATTTTTTATTGAATCCATTTATTTTATATTTTAAATATCATAATAAAATATATTAATTACTCATAATTTTACCACCAGGCATAATAGTCTTCAATAATATTGATTTTTTTAATTGATTTAAGGAAATATTAGCATTTTTAAAATTTGTTTCTGTTAAATTTGTTTTTTCGAATTCTGCACCATCTAAATTTGAATAACTAAGATCGGCTCTTTTCATGTCTGCTGAATTAAAATTTGCTTCTCTTAGATCTGATACAACGAGAAATGCATCTTGAAGTTTAGCTCCTGTTAAATTTGCCTTTTGTAAAACAGAAGCTCTCATCTTCGCTCCAATTAAATTTGCATAAGATAGATTAGCATTGTTTAATTCTGCAGCAGTTAAATCTGTAAATGATAAATTAGCCCTTTCAAGATTTGCCCCATGAAAGTGCGCTTCGAAGAGGTTTGCTCTCATAAGATTAGCCCCTTTGAGGTTGGCTCCTTTCAGATCTGCTTTTTCTAAGTTGACTTCACTTAGGTCAGCACCTGTTAACTTTGCCCCGTCTAATCTTGCCCCCTTTAAATTTGCCTCTCTTAGTTGGATACCTGTAAGATTTGTCCACTTCATGTTTGCCAGCATGAAGTTACCCTTATTTAATTTCAGAAAAGCCAGCTGAGCTCCCTCAAGCATGGCGAGGTCAAAGACAACACCTTGAAGTTTAGAATATCTGAAATCAGCTTTGTTTAGGTAGGCAGATTTAAAGGATATATTTCTTAAATTAGTACCTCTAAAATTTGCGTTTACTAATACCGAATTTTCAAAATTTTGATTTTCAAAATCTGCTTGGCTAAAGTCACATTTCCAGCATTTATTAGTTAATTTTAATCTCTTAATGTCTTCAGGTTTGTAAGCATAAACTACAAATGGAAAACATAAAAGTATAAAAAATAAACAAAGCGTATTTTCATAATAAATTAACATTTATGTTAACCTTTTAATGCCCCAGCTGTAAGTCCAGAGGCAAAGTATTTTTGGAATGGGATGTAAATCAGGGCTATAGGAATAATTATTAATAACAGACCTGCGGACATGGTAGCATAGTAATAAAAATATGAACTTGCATACTCTCTTAAGAGTCCCATTGGGACTGTAAGTAGTTCCTCACGGGTATTAAGGATCATAACATAGAGCAGGTGATTCCAAGAATTAAGGAAGGAAAACATCGCAACCGATGCTATGCCCGGAGTAATTACTGGGACCACAATATTACATAATATGCGTATTCTTGATGCCCCTTCTATGAGTGCAGATTCTTCTAAGTCTTCATCTATTGTGTCACAAAAACTTTTTATCATCCAGATAGAGAAGGGCAGGACCATCCCTGTCATTGCAATGATCAAACCTGTGTAGGTATTTAGCATCTTCAGGTTTCTGTACATGACATAAAGTGGAACAACAATAGCGATGTAAGGGAACATTTGTGTATTCAGGACAAGTACCATTAACGATTTCCTGCCAAAAAAACGAAACCTTGAGAATCCATATCCTGTCAAAATTGCTAAAACTATACTCAATAAAGTTACCGAACCTGAGACAATAAGCCCATTTATCACTAAACCAACAAAAAAGGAAACACTTGGCCATGCTGGTGAAGTATTTATGTTGACTTGTCCGTCTATTGATTCGAAGCGTCCAATTAATGGGTGTAAATAATTATCTAGTGTAAAACTTCTTGGCATCCAATAAATTGGATTTACTAAAGTTTCTTTATTTTCGATGAAAGATGTTTTCAGAAGCCATAATAACGGAAACAAAACTGCAATCAAACCAGCCGTTAGAACAATTGTCCTACTGGCTTCTGTTATTGATTTATCAATTTGTAATTTCTTCAATACCATCAGATTACTTTCATGGCTTTTATATAAATATATGAAAAAATCATAAGTATTAATAACCACATTACACCAAGGGCGCTTGTATATCCAAGATCTAAGACCTTAAAGGCCATCCTTTGGGCCAGTATAACTAGAGTTTCAGTTCTAGCATAAGGTCCTCCTTCAGTAGTAATATATATAAGATCAAAAAAATTAAATCCCCATACAATAGAAAGTATTGTTGTGATTACTATAATGCTTTTAAGATAAGGAAGTATTATGTATCTAAATTTTGAAAAGCCACCTGCCCCATCAATCGAGGCAGCCTCTTCAATTTCTTTGGGTATGGTTTTAAGACCGGCAAGAAACATTGTCATGAAAAATGGAAAAGCAAGCCATGAAGTGACAATTATGATGAACCATGGAGCTAAATATGGATCAGAAAAAATTGTTATTTTTTTATCAATAATGCCAAATAATACCATTAGTTCCACCATTACCCCCATCCTCTCATCGAAAATGTAAATACACATATATGCAACACATACCCCAGGCATGATCCATGGAAGTAGAAGTATNGCTCCTATAACCCTTGAACTTCTGCCCTCCCTGTTAAGGGCTAAAGCCATCATTAATCCTACAACAGCACCAAAAATTGTCCACAATCCAGTCATTAATACAGTATTAGAAACTGCATTCCAGAAATAATCATCTGCAAAAAGCTTTTCATAGTTGCCAAAGCCGATAAATTTTGCTTTCCTTAATTTAAGGAGGTGGGCCTTGTAAAAACTTAAAATTATTCCATATCCCAAAGGATAAAATACAGTGGCAAAGATCCAAATTAACCCCGGCGAGACAATTAAAATACCGAACCATTTTTTCCTTTGCTCAAGTTTCATACTTGAGAAGTTGAAAATATTTGTCATTGAAAAAAAACTTTTTACTAATCCACATTACTAATTGTTGATATTGGAAGAATACTTTGTTGGATATGTGTCTCTACACTTTTCCCCCACATTTTTATAAAGACAAAGAATTGCCTAGGGAAATTCATATTTTCCCTAGGCTAATAAATTAATTTAAACCTAAAATGATTGAACAAGTAGTATCAGCCATTTTTACAAGGTCTTCGATTGAATCATCTTTAAGAATAGCCCTATGCTGAACATCTGAGAGAATCTTACCACATGCATGCCAATCCTCTCTCACTGGAACGGGTTGTAGGTATGGGAGGACTTTATTTAAAAAACCCTTATGGATTGGGTTATTGTAAACATTAGATTTACGTTTATTCTGTGCTTTAATACTTGGAGTTATTGCTCCCATGGGTGTCGTATAAAGATCTATTGCTTTTTCGTTACTTACCCAGTACTCAACAAAACGCATAGCCTCTTCCTGATGATCACTCTGAGCAGAAATTGCCATAGCGTGACCAAGTCCTTGAACTTTTGGCTTGTCTCCTCGATTTAATACTGGGTTTTGTTCAATGGACATGACGTCAAATAGTTTGTCTCCAGCTAGTTTTTCAGGATTAGAATTCCTTGCAATTCCAACCACATAAGGTCCGTCAGGATGAATTACACTCTCAAAATGTGAAAGTGCATTTCTACCATCTCCACCAAACTGAACAAGGCATCCATTCTTACTCAATTTTCTTAAGTATTTCAGCATGGTTCTATATTCTGGAACATCCAAACCTGTCTTTTTATTCTTTATGTTTTCTTTACTCATTGGATAAACATTGAAGTTCCAGTACTGCCAAA
Source organism: Bacteroidota bacterium (assembly GCA_002686705.1). The sequence goes on along the minus strand of NYYH01000025.1, from coordinate 6,410 downwards.
GATTAAACTCAAGAGGCCCACCTTTTTGCATTCCAAAAAGATGGATAATTTGTGCTTTTGCACCAGCATTCTTTAATGTCTGACAGTTGTCAAAAACATCGTCCCAGGTATCATTTTTTTTTAAGGTTATATTTTTTCATGAGTTGCTGGTTAGTCCAAAATCCCCATGGAGTCAATGCAGAAGGCACTGCAACCTGCTCACCATCTACTACTAGTGCTGATAAAGCTCCTTGATCTAAATCGGCCAAAAAATCTTTACTCGCTATTTCATTCAGGTCTTGAAGTACACCTGCTGAACCAAGGGAATAGTACCACTCTGCATCAAGCATCATCACATCTTCAGCATCACCTGCTGCAGCTCTCATCATCAACTTTTGTCGGGTTTGAGCCCATCCACCGCCCCTCATTTCCACTTTAATGTCGGGATTCTCTTTTTCAAATTCTGCCACAACCGCTTCGACCATTGGCTTGAAGTTAGGTTCTGACCACATCCATGCGTCAAACGTGATGGAAGTTTTTGCATATACTGATGTACATACAATAAATGAAACAATGACTAGGCCAATTTTCATAATTTTCATATCACCCTTTCTTTTCATGATTAATAAAATGCCTTTATCGATTGATAGAAGGTCCTTATTGACATATAAACAACATGTTTATAAAATATTTAATAAATATATGTCAAGTGCTAAAAAAAAACCTAAGAATTTCGTTTGATATGGAAAAGCTATATGTGAATTCAGTCTATAAAAGCTTCGACTCAACAGAGGTTATTCATGGAGTAGACCTGAGTGTCAAAGACAACGAGTTTGCAGTATTTGTAGGCCCTTCAGGATGTGGCAAATCAACATTACTCCGTTTGATTGCTGGTCTTGAAGATGTAAACCATGGTGAAATAAGTATAGAGGGAGAACGTGTAGAACACCTTCCTCCAGCCAAAAGAGGAATTGCAATGGTCTTCCAATCCTATGCGCTATATCCTCATATGACCGTCTTTGAAAACATGTCATTCGGTCTCAGACTTGCCAAAATAAACAAACAAACCATACAGAAAAAAGTTCAAGAAGCTGCTGATACACTTCAGATCACANAATTGCTTCAAAGAAAACCTAAGGAACTCTCTGGAGGACAGAGACAACGTGTTGCAATTGGAAGGGCAATAGTAAGGGAACCTAAGATTTTTCTTTTTGATGAGCCTCTTTCAAACCTTGATGCGAAGTTGCGTGTTCAAATGCGTATTGAGTTGACCAAACTTCACCAGAAGCTCAACGCAACAATGATTTATGTGACTCATGATCAAGTTGAAGCAATGACCATGGCAGATAAGATTGTAGTTCTTAATGAAGGTAATGTTGAACAGATAGGAAGCCCACTTGATCTTTATAATAAACCAAAAAATAGCTTTGTAGCTGGTTTTATAGGTTCACCTGCTATGAATTTTTTAGATGGTTCAATTACAGGTATTTCAAATAAAGAAGTTGAAGTGCAATTTGGGCAGAAATCAAAATTAAAAACTAATTTTATCCCCTTAACAAATTCGAAGACAGGGGATTCAGTTAAATTCGGTATCCGTCCGGAACACTGTAAGCTTGAAGGAAATGGAGATTGCAACATAACGGGTAAGGTATTTGCGGTTGAGAGACTTGGTGGAGAAACTTATCTCTACATACTCTCAGATGAAGGTACGGAAATGACAGTTCATGCACCTGGAGATCGAGTTGTTTCAGAAGGTGAAAAAATTACAATTGGTGTCAACAAACTTGAATGCCATCTCTTTGATAGTGGGGGGATGAGTTTTGATAGAGCTTCTTGATTAAGTTGATTAATCTCTAAAAAAACAACAAATAGAGAAATATTATGAAAAGTTTATCCGCAACCTGGACAGATTCAAAAGTTTTAAATATTGAGTATATCAATTTGTCTGATCCACAAGATGATGAGGTACAAATTAAAGTCGGGAGTGCTGGTATTTGCGGGTCGGACTTACATTATATACGAGGAGATAAACCAGTAACTGTTGGAAGTATTCCAGGACATGAAATTGGAGGTTTTGCAAGTGCAGTAGGCAAAAATGTTAAACACCTTAAAGAAGGGGACCTAGTTGGTATAGAGCCTGTTGTCCGATGTGGAGTTTGCAGATTTTGTATCACTGGCGCTTATCAGGTATGTGGGGACCGTGGTCTTGTTGGTGAGATGTTCAATGGAGGAATGAGTGAATATATCAATGTACCTGGCTATACAGCATTTAAAGCTCCCAATGGTTTTGATTCAGAATTGGCGGCACTTGCAGAACCACTGAGTTGTTCTGCATATGGACTTGAAAGAATCAACCTTCGTTCGCATGAAAATGTGTTAATCATAGGTGCTGGAACCGTGGGTCTTGGAGCATTAATTGGGGTCAAGGCAATGGGAGCAAGTTCTATAGTAATAGCCCGTCATCCAAAACAAAAGGAAACCGCCTTTAAACTAGGTGCTGATGAAGTTCTTGGAGATGATGAACCGGGGCGTGACCGCCTTAATGAACTAGTAAAAGTGCATGCATTTGATGCCGTTATTGAAACTGTAGGAGGCCATGGTGATACACTTAATCAATCTCTAGAATCTGTCAGGCCTTTAGGTAGGGTACTTGTATTGGGAGTGTTTTTTTCAAAAGTCTCTATAGATGCATTCTATTTACTTGATCGTGAAATGGTTGGGGCTGTGCTTTATGGAAATATGAAAGGAAAACCAAACTTTCAAATGGCATTAGACGTAATTAACGATCATAAAGAATCAACAAGGTCATTAGTAACACATAGATATAAATTAAATGACGTCCAAACTGCATTTAGTTCAGCTATGGACAAGTCAAAGGAATCCATTAAGGTACATTTACAGATAAATTAATCAATAATGTTTTAAAACATAAAAGTGAAAGCATTACAAGTTGTGTCAAGAGGTGTAGCAGAGTTCATCAGTACATCTATTCCTGAAATTAAATCTGGTTTTGCCCTGGTTAAACCTAAATATATTACTTTATGTGGTAGTGATATTTGGATGCTACATCACTGCCCAGACGAAATGTATCCATTTGATCCGGGTACGACTGGTCATGAAGTCATTGCAGAAGTGGAGAAAATAGAAGGAACTCTTGAGTTTATTAATCCAGGTGATCTTTGTTTAGCCATTGCTCCAGATCATAAGGCCATGGCTGACTATTATTTAGCACCCATAAAAAATTTAATCCCACTAGCAGAATCTAAAAAGAAGCCCGAAGAATTATTGATGGCCCAGCAATTGGGTACAGTAATCTATGCATGTAAAAATCTCCCAAATATTATTGGAAAAACAATAGTTGTTGTTGGACAAGGAAGTGCAGGTTTATGGTTTAATTTTGTTCTTAAACGCCTAGGTGTAAAAAAAATTATTGGTATAGACAGGCATGATCATCGGAACAAAATGAGCAAATTATTTGGAGCAACAGATTTTGTAAATAATATAAAAAATAATCCAATTGAAATTGTAAAAGGACTCAACAACGGAAAATTAGCTGATATTGTTGTTGAAGCAGCTGGTACAGAGTCTTCAATAAATCTTTCAATTGAACTTGCAGAAAGCGATTCTGGATTTATCCTTCAATTTGGTGTTCCTCATGAACCCATAAATGTTAAATACTCAGAGATGTTTAGAAAGTGTTTAACAAAAAAATCAATTGTTCATGCAGCAAGAGAAACTGGTCATTCTTCAACAGTTGAGGCGATGAAATACATAGCTGATGGCATTGTTGATGCTTCAATTCTATTAACGCACAGATTTTCGTTTGAAGATGTCCATAAAGCATATGAATTGCAAAAAAACCCTAAAGATGGAGCACTAAAAATATTAGTTGAAATGCAAAAATAAGGTAGATATTTTTTATATTCCACATAATAAAGTCTTGGATTTTTTTTAGATAAGATAAATAAGGGACTTTAATATAAAAACTGACCTAGTTTTTAAGGACGATTCAAAAGAATCTTAAGATAAAAAAGTGTTTATTTGATGAACTAACGTTCAGCCCCTTCAGTTTGTGCAGGTTTAGAAGTTCTTGAGTTAGAAGCAACTTCAGTTCGAGCGTTGATAAAGGAACTTAACAGGCAGTACCCTGGAATTGAGGATGCTCTTGAATCAGGATTCGTATTTGACATTGACGGTGAGGTCATAGCGAACCCAGGTTATGAGAAACTCAAAGAAACTTCAGAGGTGAGATTTCTTTTTCCAATGTAGGGTGGTTGAAAAAATTATTTACAAATTAAAAAATGGACAAAGAATTTGAAGGGGTATACCCGGCATTAATCACTCCAATGGATTCTGATGGAAATCTGAATGAATCTGCACTGAGAAAGGTGATTGAATTTAACATCAATGCAGGAGTCCATGGTTTCTGGGTGGCGGGGGGTAGTGGTGAAAGTGTGTTACTTGATGATGAAGAAAATTGTCGTATTGCACAGATTGTAACTGAAGAGTCCAAGGGAAGGGTAAAAAACATCATGCATGTAGGGACCCCTACAACTGCTCGTTCAACAAAACTAGCAGAGCATGCAGCTAAATCAGGTGTTGATGCAATCTGTTGTGTCCCACCCTTTTTTTATCGACAAAGCGATGAAGCCATTGTGGAGCATTACAGGGTGGTTGCATCCGCTTCAGACCTGCCTTTTTTTGTATATAACTTGCCACAGTGTACTCAAGTTGAAATCACTCCTGATTTAATGCAGAAGATCAAAGAAAAGGTGCCACAGTTGGTTGGTTTGAAACACTCAGCACCATACATTGGTCCTATTCGTCATTTTAGAGACATGGGACTTTGTTGTATGATAGGTAACTCCAGACTCATGCTACCAGCTTTGATGATGGGTGCATCAGGCTGTATAGACGGACCACCGGGTATGGTGCCTGAGATATTTGTTGATATCTGGAACAGTTTTCAATCAGATGATTTTCAACAGGCAAGAATTTCACAAGAAAAGGGTGCACAGGTTGCTGCATTAGTTGAAAATACAAAAATGCATGCATATTACAAAGCTTTTATCAGTAAAAGAATAGGTGTCAACTGCGGACAACCTCGTCCCCCCTCTGAAGGACTGACTTCTACAGAAAATGAAGAATTGTTAAAGATTATGGTTCAAATGAAAATAAAGACGATTTAGTAATTATAGAAAATGATGATTTTCAACAACTTAAATATAGGTTTATTTTATCATGGAAAAACGTAAAATTGGTAAATCGGATTTATACTGTTCATCAATCGGTTTTGGTACATGGGAAATGAGTTCAACAATGTATGGAGATATAGACATTAAGGAAATTACAAGGGCGGTACATACTGCAATTGATTATGGAATAAACCTTTTTGATACAGCAGAGGTTTACGGGCCTTTTCATTCTGAGAAGATCTTAAACAAAGCTCTTGGGGAAAAAAGAAAAGACGTAATAATTGTTGATAAGGTCGGATTCGCATATGACGATGAAAAAAGAGAAATTTCAGGAGAATTTGGAGGTGTTCTAGGACGTTGTTCTGAATACTCACATATCATAAAACGTACTGAAGGTTGCTTGAGTCGTTTAAATACTGATTTTATAGATTTGATGCTTATTCATTGGCCGGATTTCAATACTTCATTGGATGAACCGATGAAAGCACTAGAAAAACTCAAGCAAGATGGAAAAATAAGATATGGAGGCGTTTCTAACTTTAATATCGAAATGATGGATTACTGTTTGAAATATACTGATATTGTTGCCAATCAGGTTGGGTATCATATGTTTGATCAACGTATGGATAAATCTATCATCCCATACTGTCAGGAAAAGAACATAGGATTTATGGGTTATGGTACTCTTGGGTATGGCCTTCTAACAAATTCATTTAACGTTGAAACAGTTTTTCCAGATAATGATTGGAGGAAATGGAAAGGTGGTGACTGTTTTTGGCTTCCACTCTTCAAAAAAGAATATTTTGAAAGAGAACTTATAGTTGGTGATAGATTGAATGAGCTTGCAAGAGAATTTAATAAAACACTACCACAACTAGCAATGGCATGGGCGTTAAGAAAAAAATCGGTATCAGTTGCACTTGTTGGAATGCGTGATGAAAATGAATTAAAACAAAACATTGAAGCAACCCAATGGCAACTAAGTGAAGAAATTATATTAAAAATTGAACAAATATTTAAAGAAGAGAACTGTCCAACATTTTTAGACTATCCAATGGCACTAAATGACTAAGTCATAAAGTACTTATGAAAATTGTAAATCATACGTAAAATATTTTTTTAATTTGTAAATTTATTTTACAAAATCAGTTTATATTTATTGGCTATGTTATAGCAAAATGTTGTGAGATGTTTTTCGTAGAAATGAATGAGCAATCAGCCAGCAACGCATAATGA
>NYYH01000024.1:7130-19614 GCA_002686705.1 Bacteroidota bacterium | reverse complement strand
TTTTAATTATAATCTTAATAAAATATAAAATAGAGTTTAAAACATTTAATAAATCACTTTTTTCTCATAATAAAACAGGAATTTGTAAAGTTAGTATTGAGAATAAAATGAACAAGACAGAAACTCCAGGAATTATTGAAGTGGGGCTAATAGTAAAAAAGACTAATCAATAATTTCACAGATAGTTTAAAATCTTAAATCTTATAAATTCTAAATTACTTTAATGTAAAGGTTGTGTGACCGATGTTGTTTCCACTTTCAAAAATATCCACGTGGTAAAGTCCTGGTTGTAGTTCCTGTGTACTACGTTTTGTCCACCTAACACACAGATCAACAGAATTGTTATCGTAGTTTACCTCTTTCATTATTGAATATTGGAGCACTTCATTATTAATCGTAAACGAATACGAATCATCCCTTCCTTGAACAAGTATTTTTTTATCAGGTTCGGCGATTCGAACATAAATTGTTTTTTCACCAGCTTTAATAATTGAATTTTCCCCCAAAGTTAAGCAGACCTTTATGAGATCTGCACGTCTGATCTTGTCAGTAGCTACTTCTTTACCACCACCTTTTTTATGAATAGCTGTAGCTTTTAAATTATAAGCAGTCAATACTGAAGCTTCTTCAACTTTCCCCGTGAGTGTTTCTGTTTCCTCCTCCAGCTTTTGATATTTTCGTCTTTCAATTTTTATTTCTTCCTTGATCTGCAGATTTTCTTCTGTAAGATCCTGGTTAATGGTAACTATCGAATCCATTTGCCTGACATAGCCTTGAGCAATAACTTGAAGTCTCGACATTTTTTTCTTTATCTTATAGTACTCCCATTTGTAATTGAGCATTTTCTTTATTTCAACAGCATTTGCTTGAATTACACTATCCATTACCTGTAATGAATCAGTGAGATCACCGTAAGCCGCTTTTGTCTCTTCATGTTCCGACATTAAAACTTGTAGCTCTTGATACAATTCTGCTTTTTGAACTTCTTTTTCGGCAAGTAGCTCATTCATTGTGCTCTTAACAGATAACAACCATAATGATACTCCAATTATACCTAGAGCCATAATAACTATAACGATGTACATCCAAATATTGGAGCTTCCTTGAGCTCGTTGCACGCTATTATTTTTCTGCTGTTCCATAGCTACAAATTTTAGTTTGCAAAATTACAGACAATCTCTTAAAATGCAAACGAAAGAGAAATATGATTTAGTATGAATGAAAGTTCTTAAAATTGAAAGTTTATAGTTTATAAAGGTAAATTTCAGATATGTACAAGTTTTCAACTAACCAAAACCACAAAAATTTTAAATAGTTATCCCCATTTTTTTCATTAGAAATGTTGCGTTTAGATTTTGTGAAATACCATTTTTGAGTTTGTAATCAAAAACAAGTTCTTTATTGGCAATCTCGACTTCGAATCGCTTGTTTGTTACATTATCAGGAAAATTATTGGCCAAACTACCAAGAGCAAGATCGTGTGTAGCGATCATTCCAGATGAGCTTAGTTTAATCAATTGTGTTATCAAAGCCATTGATCCTTTTTGCTTATCAGCCGAGTTTGTTCCTTTCAGAACCTCATCTAATATTACAAAAAGTTGTTGACCATCCTCTAGTTTATTTATCAGTTCTTTCAATTTTTTTAGTTCAGCAAAAAAATAAGATTCACCGTTTTGTATTGAATCAGTTGTTTTTATTCCTGTAAATATACCTACAGGTTTCATGATAAAACTATCTGCAAGCACAGGAGAACCAGTTAATGCCAATACCATATTTACTCCAACTGTACGTAAATATGTGCTCTTTCCTGCCATATTTGCTCCTGTAATAATCTGGAATTGTTTCCAACCATCTATGGTAATATCATTTCCTATACACTCTTTTTGAGAGATAAGTGGATGAGTAACATTAGTTGCTCTAATCTTAAAATCTTTCGTGCTAAATTCTGGAAACGTAGAATTTGGAAAGTTAAAGGCAAACCCGGCAAAAGAGTTTAATTCATCCATTGTAGAAAGTTGATCAAACCAATTTTCCATATAGGTTGTATAGCGATTTTTCCACTTTTCGATTTTGATTGCCTGCCTAATATCCCATAAAAAGAAAACATTTAAAAACACTCCAACAAGCATATTAAGCCTGTAATCCATCGACTTTGAAATTTTTGCGAGACTTTTTATAGCTCGATGTGCAGAATGTTCACCGCTAATATTTTCTTTAATCTTAAGTAATAATTTCGAATTAAATTCTTCGAAAGCAATTAACCTAAATAGTTTGGCGTATTTTGATAATAGCCCTGATTTCTTACTTAACTGAGCATGGATTTTATTTAACAGGCCTAGTTTCGTGCCAACCAAGGCAACAGGTAATAGCAAGAAAATTAAAAATGTACTTATTGTGAATATTTCCAACTCAATAAGTGTTAACACACCAAAACCAATTATAGGATTAACAATTAGCATTATGCGATAAAACATTGTATTGAATCTGACATCAGAAGTTTGTGACCACGCTAATAATCCGGGAAGGTCATCCTGTTTCTCCTTAAAGATCTTGCCAATTGCAAGAAAATTTTGCCTCCAATCAGCTTTATCACGTAAGCAGGAAATAGCAAGTTGACGATCTACAAGACTGTTAATGTTGGTGATCAAATTATTAAGCTTATGAGCCAAAGTACTTCTTCCGGTTGTTGTAGCTGTACGATTAATTAATTGAAATAATGACCTATCACCAAAAACATCAAGGTCTTCGTTGTATGGGTGTGATGGATGTAAAAATTCTGAACCAGCATCCATATCGATAGTGTCTCCATCTAGTATTCTTAACTCATTCTTATTTATTGTAACCAGAGTTTCATTCCAAAGTCTGTCTTTCTCTAAACCGGTATGTATTTTCACCAAGTAAATAAAAAGACCGATTCCTAAAGTAAACGCAATTGCAAGTATATCATGTCCATTAGCAACCGAAAGATAAATGCCAATTGTGGTAATCAAAAAAACAATTATGCGTAGTAAAGAAATTCTTTTGATTTTGTGTTTTACATCATGCAAAGATTTTGTAAACTTTAATCGTTGCTGTTCAAAGTAAACTTTAGGATTATTTTTAATATTTGTCATTCAGTATTTTTTATGATGACAAAATAACAAATAAAGATTAAAGTTTAGTAGCTAGGACACCTGTTTTTTTGTAATTTTTAACTTTTCCCTCAGCATCATAAATTGTTATAAAAAAAACATAAATCCCAACCGGGGCTTTAGAATTATCATCCTGTATTCCATCCCAGGAAATGCTTCCTTCAGAACCAAGATATTCGTTGTTTGTAAGTTTTTTAATAGAGTAACCTTCAGCGTTAAATATAGTTGCCGACATAACATAACCGGGTTTATCAAACTCATATAGTATACTTATTATATCTTCAAAACCGTCGTTATTTGGTGAAAATATTTCAGGTTCTATTATTATTTCATCAACTTTTTTATTATTCGAAACATGTTGAGAATTTTTATATCCCGGAGTCCCAAATCCAGCATTTTCAGCTGCAGAATGCCAATTGTTGATGCCATTAATTAACATATTGGGAACTATGCGTTCCAAAGCCACACCTTCAAAATAAACTAAAAGCGGAAATTGCATATCTTCAGAGTAACTAAGTGAATCAATTATAATATCATCATTGGAAATGAGAAATACATGACCTTCATCGTTATTATAAGAAGGAAAAGGATCTACCTTTAAAAAAGCATTAGGATCTTTAATTGTATATTGTTTCATAACTGCTTCGGGCGACATTGTTAGAACCATATATTCATCAGGCATAAATAAAGATTGTGAGCTAACAATATTATATATAGAAGTATCGGGTGGATTTGGAGGATTTTCTTTAATTGAACCTATACTTAAAGTTGATAGATCAATAATTTTAGAAGACGGATTGTAAAGTTCAACATAGTCCTTACCATTCGTCCAGGGATTAAAAAGTATTTCATTTATAACAATATCATTTGATGTTACGATATCCGGCAACCCAAAATATACCAAAGTGTCATCTGGTAAATTTAAAAGCATACAATTCATTAAATTATTGCTAATGGTAAGCTCGTAAGTTACACCAGGTATAAATCTGTTTTCGAAATAGAGCTCAACTTTTTCGGGTTCATCATAGTAGGTATAAACATATTCCGGAGAACCAATGTTATTATCCACGTTATACAAGTCATTATTACTTAATAATTCTTCATCCATACTTTGGTTAAAATAAAGTTGTATTATGTTATCGGTTAATACTTCAAGCTTGCTTAATTGAGGCAATAGTAAGGTATTGTTTGCTACAGAGTTAATAGTGGCAGGAGTGCCACCTTTATTGTTGATAGATGCTGTCCAGTTTTCTTTTCCAGAGCAAATATTAGCAGCGTACTTCTGTTCAAGTGACCAGCCACCCTCTTCTTTAACTGGATCGTTATACCAATTAGAGGCATAAGTGACACTAGAAATTGTTTCCCCATTGTTGCTTTTAAGCTGAATAGTTTGACCCGCATTTGTTAAGGAAAAACTGCTAAATCCATAAAAATCACCATATGTACTCAACTCATCGTAGGCCGCTTCTTTGGCAATGATTAAATAACTACCTGCATTTATATTAATCGAACTAAAAGTTTTTTCTGATGTTCCTATTATTAATGTCCAGTTATCAAGATCAATATTTGTTTCGGTTTGATTATACAATTCTAAATATTCATAATCTGGAAGTCCAACAGATGGATTGGGATCAGCCATAATCTCATTAATAACCACATCCATAGGTTGCGGTTGGTAGTAAACAAAATTCATTTGCTGTGGAATCATAATATTTTCTACCAGATCTTTAACTCCCGAAACGGCCATCAAGTAATTTTTACCCAACTCAAACTTAGAATTGAAAGATAACCTGATTATAGAAGCATCATTGTCGTCACGAAAAGCACTAGTCGGATTGCCTATCCCATTATCAACTTCATAATTATTAATTAAAGCCACGCTTCCTTCATTTAATGATTCGTTAAATTGAAGTGTTACTGTGCTATCGGTATCAACTGTAATTCCTAAAAGTACAGGCGGTTCATTATCTACAATAAATGGCCCTGCATAAACATCATCAAAGTACATTTTATTGCTATTACTTTTTGTATATCTACACAGAAACCCTAGCTGAGATGTTTGGGTAAATGTGTTATCAATTCCCTCAGCTTCAAAAGTGAAATCTTCACCTCCAGATTGGTCAACAAACAGTTTCCAAAGTCCAACGCCGTCTCTTGTAACTTTTACTCGAATTTCGAATGAACTAGAAATAATTCCTTCTATACTACGACAAACGGAGAAGAGCTCAGTTCCATCTTGCCTGAACAACTCAATAGCATCGTTACTCCCTGATTCTCCAAATTGTAAAAAATATCCAGCCAGCGAATCTGACAAATCTTGTTTGTTACTCACAAGATAATAACGTGCATTGTTATTTCCGGATGGACTAAAACCAAGTTTTATCCAGCACCTCCATTCAGTATTGTTTATCATTGTATTTGTTGTGCCGAGATAAACCTTATTTTCTATGCTGTCGTTTAACTGAAGTTGGAAAGCTGAATTAACTTTAAACAATTGCAAGTTTCCCGTCCATTCAGGGTTTTCAGTAAAATTACCATCTTCAAAATCATCAGATGTTTGTGATAATAGTATATTGGATAGGAGTACCAATAATAGTATACTTATTTGCTTCATTTTAGTACTTTTGCAGGTTGGAGAGGGTTAATAATTTTGTAAAATTACGAAATTGTTTTAATTATAATCTTAATAAAATATAAAATAGAGTTTAAAACATTTAATAAATCACTTTTTTCTCATAATTAAAATGCTTAGCAAATGAAAATTGCAGTTGTTGGTGCCACAGGATTGGTAGGGAAGGAAATTCTACAAGTACTGGAAGAAAGAAATGTTCCAGTAACAGAATTCTTGCCAGTTGCTTCGTCAAATTCTGTGGGAAAAAAGGTTATTTTCTCAAGTGAAGAATATGAGGTAATATCCATTGAGAATGCTATTGCCAAAAAACCTGATATTGCAATATTTTCAGCAGGAGGGGAAACATCACTAAAATGGGCACCCAGTTTTGCAGATCTTGGAACCAAAATAATTGATAATTCGTCAGCTTGGCGAATGAATGACAATGTACCTCTTATTGTTCCTGAAATAAATGGGGTAATACTGAAAAATGATGATTCAATTATTGCAAACCCAAACTGTTCAACAATTCAGTTGGTTATGGCCTTATCGCCATTGCACAAAAAATACAATATAAAAAGGCTTGTGATATCAACATACCAGTCAGTTTCTGGAAGTGGTGTACTAGCTGTAAATCAATTGATGGAAGAAAGAGCAGGTAAAGAAGCCAACATGGCTTATCCCCACAAAATAGATCTTAATATAATACCGCATGCAGGAAATTTTGATGTTGATGGTTATACAACTGAGGAAACAAAACTTGTCAACGAAACCAATAAGATACTCCAGTCTAACATAAAAGTAACTGCTACTGTTGTTAGGGTGCCTGTAGTATCTGGTCATTCTGAAGCTGTTAATATTGAGTTTGAAAATGATTTCGTAGTTGAAGAAGTAAAAAGACTTTTGGGAAACATGCCCGGAGTTGTTGTATTTGATTTTCCGGAAGCAAACCTGTATCCAATGCCAATATTAGCTCAGGGAAAGGATGAGGTTTTTGTTGGGCGTCTTCGTAGAGATTTTTCACAACCTAACTGCATTAATTTATGGATTGTTTCTGATAACCTCCGCAAAGGTGCTGCAACCAATGCTGTTCAAATAGCACAATATTTAATCACGAACAATCTGACGAAATAGGTGAAAATATATAATAGTATAAAGGATTTCCAACCTGTTATTAATCCCGTTGTTACCATTGGCACTTTTGATGGTGTTCATTTAGGGCATCAGAAAATTTTTAAACGAATGAAAGCTGAAGCAAAAAGGATTAAGGGTGAAACAGTAGTGATAACCTTTCATCCTCATCCAAGAATTGTTCTTGGTTTGGATTCTGCAAATCTGAAATTTGTAAAAACCGAGAAAAAGAAAATTGAACACATTGCAAAAGCCGGTATTGATAACCTTATTATTATTGAATTTACAAAAGAATTTGCCTCTACTTCTTCCAAACAATTTATAAAAGATTTACTTGTTGATTATATTCATCCTGCAGTATTAATAATTGGTTACGATCATCAATTCGGTAACAATAGAAAAGGTAGTATTGAGCTTCTCACGTCAATGGGTAATCAATATGGTTTTATTGTTGAAAAAGTTGAATCTCAAGATATTGGAGAGATAACTATTAGCTCTACTAAAATCAGAAACTTCCTTAATCAAGGTGACATCACTGGAGCAAATAAGTTATTAGGTCATGAGTATTCAATAACTGGTAAGGTTGTTAAAGGTAGATCAATTGGACACAATCTTGGTTTTCCAACAGCAAATATTGAAGTTGGAGATGAATACAAATTAATTGCAGCTATTGGTGTATATGCTTGTAGAGTTCAATTCCAAGGCATCACATATAAAGGAATGAGTAACATTGGTTTTCGGCCAACTTTCGATAAAGGTGATCTAACAATTGAAGTAAATATTTTTGACTTTGAAAAGAATATTTATGGTAAAGAAATTACTATATCGTTTGTTGCCCGAATACGTGATGAACATAAGTTTCGTAACACTGAAGCTCTAAAGGTGCAATTAGCAAAGGATAAGATCAGCACACTTAAAATTCTATAAATTAAACATTTCTATTACATTTGTGCCCCACTATAATATTAAAAAAAATAATTTTAAAATAATTGATATGAAAATTAAAATAACCGGTCTGATTTTGGCCATAACATTTTTGTGGACAAGTAGTTCAATTGCCTGCACAAATTATCTAATTACAAAAGGAGCATCTGTTGATGGATCAACAATGATCTCATATGCAGCCGACTCGCACATACTATATGGTGAGTTATATCATTGGCCTGCAGCAACATATCCCATAGGTACCATGCTTGATGTTTATGAATGGGACACAGGAAAATATCTCGGCAAAATTGAACAGGCATTGCAAACCTATAATGTTGTAGGTAATATGAACGAAAATCAAGTTGCAATAGGTGAAACCACATATGGTGGACGCTCTGAACTTGGCAATCAACCGGGTGCCATTATGGATTATGGTAGTCTTATTTATATTGGTCTTCAGCGCTCTACATCAGCACGTGATGCCATAAAAATCATTACTGGTCTCATGGCAGAATACGGATATTATAGTGTGGGTGAATCATTCTCTATATCGGATAAGGATGAGGTTTGGATACTTGAGTTGATTGGAAAAGGTGAAGGAGAAAAAGGAGCTGTCTGGGTTGCACGTATGATTCCTGACGGCTACGTTTCAGGACATGCTAACCACGCACGAATAGAAACTTTTCCTCTTGAAAACGGAAAAAACTCCATTAGCTCAAAAAATATTGATCAGATTTTTAACAAAGACATAACCACCGTTTATGCCGAAGATGTTATTTCATTCGCTCGGAAAAAAGGTTGGTATCAAGGTGAAGACAGGAATTTCTCATTTTCTGAAACTTATGCTCCTGTAGATTTTGGTGGTGCACGCTTTTGCGAAATAAGGGTATGGACTATGTTTAATAAAGTTTCTCCCGGCATGGATAAATATTGGGATTATGCAAAAGGTATTATTGAGCACAATGATAAGTTTTCTGATGGAACTCCAAACCCAAATCATTATGCTACTAACAGAATGCCACTGTGGGTAAAACCAACCCGAAAAGTTAGTGTGCATGACATGATGGGTTTTATGCGCGATCATCTGGAAAATACTGAACTTGATATGGCTAAAGATATTGGTGCAGGACCATTTGGTAATCCATATCGTTGGCGTCCGCTCACATGGAAAGTTGATGATGTTGGATATTGTAATGAACGCGCAACAGCTACACAACAAACAGGTTTTTCTTTTATAACTCAATCACGTAACTGGCTGCCGAATGGAATTGGTGGTATAATTTGGTGGGGTGTTGATGACGCCTCAGGTACTGTATATATGCCAATGTATTCAAGTATTACAAAAGTGCCGTTCAATTATACTGTTGGCAATGGATCGATGATGGAATGGTCGAATAAATCAGGTTTTTGGATTTTTAATCAGGTACAGAACTTTGCTTATACTCGTTATAGCTATATACATCCTGAAATTGAAAAAGTTCAAAATAAATTTGAAACGGATTTTATCGCATTAACCCCTGCTGTTGATGCCGGAGCAGTTGCTCTAATGTCATCTGATAAAGAAGCTGCTATAGCATATCTTACAAGTTATTCAAATTCCGTTGGCGCTGACGTGTTTAATACCTGGAAAAATCTTTATAAGTATTTGTTTGTAAAATATATGGATGGTAATATTAAAACTGCTCGTGAAATTCCCGAAGGTTATATTTATTATGCCCCTAAAGTTTCACAACCAGGATACGGAGATGATAAGTACCGTTCGATAATTCAGGAAACGGGAGATCAATTCAAAGTAGCTGGAGGAGATGGACATTAATTCCTGAATCTTAAATTGAAATCATAAATTAATTAGGTGTGTTTTACTTGTAACAAGTACTTCATAGCAATATTGAAAAAATTTAAAACACAATGAAAAAAATCACCCTATTAATGCTCTTCATCTTCTTTTTAATGACAGCATGCATAAACAACGAAACCAAAAAAGAAATGACTGATAACCCATTTTTTAGTGAGTGGACAACGCCGCATGAAGTCCCCCCTTTTGATTTAATTAAGGACGAGCACTTTATTCCGGCATTTGAAAAGGCCATTGAAAATCAAAATAAAGAAATTGATGCTATTGTTTCAAATACTGAAGTTCCTTCTTTTTTAAATACAATAGTTGCTTTGGACAAGAGTGGAAATGATCTGAGGAAAGTGAGTGGAGTATTCTTCAACCTCACTGAGGCAAACACAAATGATGAAATAACCAAGATAACGGGAGAAATTGCTCCCAAACTTGCCAACCATAATGACAATATTTTGCTTAATGCAAATTTATTTAAAAAGGTTAAGCATGTAGCTGATGCTCAAAAACACATCAACGTAGAGGTGGAAATTGGAAATGCTCAGGCTTTGAATCAGGAACAAAAAGCATTGCTTGATGAAATATATCAGGGTTTTGTAAGGGGTGGTTCAGAGTTAAACGAGGAAGATCAGGCAAAGCTTCGGGTTGTTAATGAAAAACTTGCTTCTCTGTATCCTGAGTTTGATAACATCCTGCTAAAAGAAAGCAATAATTTCTATATGCTAATTGAGGTTGAAGCTGAACTTTCAGGATTACCAAAATCCGTTAAAGATGCTGCTGCTGAAGTTGCCACTTCAAAAGGTCACAAGGGTGCATGGGCTTTTACACTTGATAAACCTAGCTGGATTCCATTTCTTCAGTATGCGGATAATCGCAATCGTCGAGACGAACTTTACACAGCATGGATGAACAGAGGAAAAACAACTGAGTATAATACAACACCTTTAATTAATGAGATATTAGTTCTTCGTGAACAAAAGGCAAAACTTCTTGGCTTTAACAACTTTGCTGAATACGCTGTTTCTAAAAATATGGCCAAAACTCCTGACAGGGTGTATGAATTACTTCTTGGATTATGGGAGCCCTCTCTCGAAAAAGCAAGAGCTGAAGCTGTTGAATTACAGGCTCTAATGAACAGAGAAGGTGTTAATGGCGAACTGAAAAGCTGGGACTGGTGGTATTATACAGAAGAGTTGCGTAAAGAAAAATATGATCTTGATGAAAATGAACTTCGTCCGTATTTCTCATTGGAAGCAGTTAAAAAAGGTGCTTTCGAGTTATCAGAACGTCTTTATGGAATTAAATTCATAAAGCGCAACGACATTCCGGTTTATCACGAAGATGTTGAAGCTTATGAAGTAACTGAGGCAGATGGAACACACCTCGGAATCTTCTACCTTGACTATTTCCCAAGGTCCTCGAAAAGAGGTGGGGCATGGATGGAAGCTTATCGCAAACAATCTGGATCTGGGAATGATGAAGTAACGCCGATTATATGTAACGTTGGAAACTTCACAAAACCTACTGCTGATGCACCTTCATTATTAAGTGTTGATGAAGTGTTAACCCTATTCCACGAACTTGGTCATGGTCTCCATGGTTTTCTTTCTAGCGTTGAATATCAGACAATCAGTGGAACTTCTGTGAAACGTGATTTTGTTGAACTTCCCTCTCAGATCATGGAGAACTGGGCACTTGAGCCAGAACTACTTAAACTTTACGCATATCATTATAAAACCGGGGAGTTGATTCCTCAGGTATTAGTTGAAAAAATTCAACTAAGTGGTAAGTTTAATCAGGGTTTTGTAACAACTGAATATCTTGCTGCAAGTTTGCTTGATATGAATTATCACACTGCTGCAAATGCTAGTGAGATTAATATTGAAGCTTTTGAAAACGAAAGCATGAAGAAACTCGGTCTAATAGATGCAATAATTCCAAGATATCGGACTAATTATTTTGCTCACGCCTTTAGTGGCGAAGGTTATGCAGCAGGTTATTATGTCTATATCTGGGCAGCGGTACTTGATGCAGATGCCTATGAAGCATTTGTTGAGCAGGGTATATTTAACCCTGAACTCGGTCAAAGTTTTAGAGATAATGTAATTTCAAAAGGAGGATCGGATGATCCTATGACATTGTTTGTAAATTTCAGAGGCGCTGAGCCAAGTTTACAGCCATTATTGAAAAAACGAGGACTGGTAAAAGACAACTCTTAATAAACTTGAACCGTTAAACAACACAACAGGTTGACTTTGCACTAAAATAATTATGGATTTTCATAAGCTAATATCATTACGTCAAAGCGATCGGAAATATATTAATAAACCTGTTGACAGGGAGATAATTAACCGATGTATTGAAGCTGCACGCTTGGCACCTTCTGCAAGTAATTCGCAACCATGGACATTCATTGTTGTTGATGATGATGAAATTAAAGATAAGGTGGGCAGAAGTACTTTTGGACCATTAAAAAGTTTTAATAAGTTTGTTCCTCAAGCACCGGTGATTATTGCCATAGTTTTAGAGAAACCAAAAATAATAACAGAAATTGGTGGACGGATTAAAAATAAAGAATATCCTCTTATGGATATTGGTATTGCTGCCGAGCATATCTGTTTACAAGCTGCTGAAGAAGGACTTGGCTCGTGTATGTTGGGATGGTTTGATGAGCGAACTATAAAATTATTGCTTAATATACCTGAAAACAAAAATGTACCTCTATTAGTAACTCTTGGATATACTCCTGAGGATTACAAGCATAGGAAGAAAATAAGGAAAAGTATGGATAAAATAGTGAAGTATAATTCGTATTGATCCACATTAACCTTTNANGTC